>JBAXFI010000188.1:0-4828 GCA_037139995.1 Comamonadaceae bacterium
GCCCAGGGTGGTGGCCCCACTGCCGTCATCAACCAGTCGCTGGTTGGTGTGGCAATGGAGGCGCGGCGCTTTGGCTCGATTGAACGCATTTACGGCGCGCGCCACGGCGTGCGTGGCATCATCAACGAGGACTTTGTCGACTTGACGCAGGAGACACACCACAACCTGGAACTGGTCGCCAGCACGCCCTCCTCTGCGCTGGGCTCGACACGCGACAAGCCCGACCTGGCTTACTGTCAGGAGATCTTCAAGGTGCTGCAGGCGCACGAGATCGAGCATTTTTTCTACATCGGCGGCAATGACTCCAGCGATACGGTGCGGATCGTCAGTCTGGAGGCACAGAAGGCGGGCTACCCATTGCGCGCCATCCACATTCCAAAAACGATTGACAACGATCTGGTGGGCAATGACCACACCCCTGGATTCCCGTCCGCAGCGCGTTTTGTCGCGCAGGCATTTGCTGGCGCCAATCTGGACAACGCGGCACTGCCCGGCGTTTATGTCGGTGTCGTGATGGGTCGCCATGCCGGGTTTTTGACCGCAGCGTCGGCGCTGGGCAAGAAGTTTCCGGACGACGGCCCGCACCTGATTTACCTGCCTGAGCGCACTTTTGTGCTGGAAAAATTCCTCGCTGACGTGAAGGCGGTTTACGAGCGCTACGGTCGCTGTGTGATTGCCGTCTCGGAAGGCGTCCATGATGCCAGTGGCAGTCCCATCACCAGCCTGCTGGCCAAAGACCTGGAGCACGATGCGCATGGCAATGTGCAGCTCTCGGGCAACGGTGCGCTGGCCGATCTGCTGTGCGAGGAGATCAAATCCAAGCTCAAGATCAAGCGGGTCCGCGGTGACACCTTCGGTTATCTGCAAAGATCATTCATCGGCTGCGTCTCGGACGTCGATCAGCGCGAGGCGCGCGAGGTTGGAGAAAAGGCAGTGCAATTTGCGATGTGGGGCAAGCGCAATGGCTCGGTCGCCATCAAGCGCACCGGCTTTTACTCGGTTGACTACGAACTGCTGGAACTCGAAGCCGTGGCCGGCAAGACGCGCGTCATGGAGGATGAATTCATTACCGCCAGCGGCACCGACGTGACCGACGCATTCCGGCTCTATCTGCGTCCGCTCCTGGGCTCGGGCATGCCCGACGCCTTTCGTCTCCGCCACCACCCGGTGGCCAAGGTTTTACATCAAGGAAAACAAGCATGACTATCGAATTCAAGGGCCAGGTGGCCATCGTGACAGGCGCCGGCGGTGGCCTGGGTCGCGCCCATGCGCTGGCGCTGGCAGCACGTGGCGCCAAGGTGCTGGTCAATGATCTGGGCGGTGCAAGGGATGGCTCCGGCGGCTCGGTCAGCGCTGCGGAGGCGGTGGCTGCAGAAATTCGCGCCGCTGGCGGCGAAGCGCTTGCCAACGGCGCTTCGGTAACCGATTTTGCTGCCGTGCAAGCCATGGTGCAACAGGCCATGACGGCCTGGGGCCGCGTTGACATTCTGGTCAACAACGCCGGCATCCTGCGTGACAAGACTTTTGCCAAGATGGAACTGGCCGATTTTGAACTGGTGCTGCAGGTGCACCTGATGGGCGCCGTGCATTGCAACAAGGCGGTCTGGCCCATCATGAATGCACAAAAGTATGGCCGCATCCTGATGACCACCTCATCGACCGGCCTGTTTGGCAATTTCGGCCAAACCAACTATGGTGCAGCCAAGCTGGCGCTGGTCGGCCTGATGCAGACCCTGGCACTCGAAGGCGCCAAGAACGACATCCGCGTCAACTGCCTGGCGCCGACCGCTGCCACCCGCATGACCGAGGGTCTGATGCCGCAGGCCGTGCTCGATGCCTTGCAACCGGAAGCCGTGGTGCCAGCCATGCTGGTGCTGGTGTCAAAGGATGCCCCGACCCGCACCACGCTGTGCGCTGGCGCCGGCACTTTCGAGGCGGCTCACATCACCATGACCAGCGGTGTCTGGATCGGCACCGATGCGAACGCCCCAGAGCGGCTGGCCGAACAGTTGGCGCAGGTGACGGACCGCACGGGTGACAGCGTGCCGCAAAGCGGCGCGGCACAGGGCAGCAACGAGGTTGGCAAGGCGATGCAAAACGCGGCTCGCTGAGGGCAGCGAATGGTCTGGGACTACCCTCATCCCTTCACCTTGCCGGCGCAGCCGCAAGCCAGAGACATTGACGGGCTGAACCACACCAACAACGCTGTCTATGTGCAGTGGTGCGAAAAAATCGGCTGGGCGCATTCTGAATCGCTGGGCTTGAGTTTGACGGACTATCAGCGGCTGGATCGCGCGATGGCGATCCGGCGTGGCGAGTACGACTATCTGCTGCCCACCACGCTGCACGAGGAACTCACCCTGGCAACCTGGTTGACAGCGAGCGACGGCAAACTGACGATGGAGCGGCGCTTTCAGCTGATTCGCAACGCGGATCAGGTGACCGTGCTGCGCGGCCGCTGGGATCTCGTCTGCATCGAACTCAGCAGCGGCCGTGCCCGCCGCATGCCACCAGAGTTTTGTCAGGTTTATCTGGCGGCCCTGGTGAATCGGGCCTCCGAGCAGAGCGCCTAACGCACTTTTGACTGGTCGGCGAAAACACCCCAGACCAGTTTTTCCGGCTTGACAAATTTCTTCCAGGCACTGTTGACCTGATCCGGCGTCAACGACGCGATCATGGCATCGCCTCTTTCGTAGGCATCAGGCGCCTGGTCGAACTCCAACCGCTCACCCATGAAGGCCAGCGCCCAGTTGTCGCCGGAACGGCCACGAAGGCGATCGGCCAGATACTGCTGCCGAAAAGTTTCCACTTCGGCGGAAGTGAAGCCCTCGCTCAGGGAACGTGCCAATTCTTCTTTGAGGGCCGATTCGGCAGCGCTGACCTTGCCGGGCGAGACCTCGGCGCTCATTGAATAGCGTGCACTGGCCTCGTAACGACTGGCTTGGTAAGAAGCACCCGCGCTGTAACTCAAGCCGCCAGACTCGCGCAAACGAAGCCAGAGCCGGGACCCCGGGCCGCCGCCAAAAATGCGGGTCGCCAGGGACATGGCGTAGTCCTGCCAGTCAAACTGGCCGGCACGAAGCGGCAACGCATGGTAGGCGGTCAGGCTCGCGTTGGTCTTGTCAGGCGTATCAAAAACCAGTCGCGCCGGTGTGCGATCGACCAGCGGCTGCTCGACCCGCTGCCAGGCTTGCGGCGCCTGCCAGCCATCGAACGCCAGCGCAAACTGTGGCTGAACCTGCTTCACGTCGACGGGGCCCAGCACCGCTATCTGGGCACTCTGCGCACCGTAAAAGCGTTGGTAGAAGGCATAAGCCTGATCGCGCGTAACCGTCTTGAGTTCCTGCAGCGTTTCCTCCAGGGTATAGACGTAACGTGGATCGCCTTTGGCATAGGGATTGCCGTAGCGGCTCCAGGCGTTCTGGGCCTGCGCGGACTTGTCCTTGAGCTGCCCTTCCAGCGCCTTGATCTGGGCCGAGCGGATTTCCTCGAATTCAGCCGGCGGGAAAGTCGACTCCCGGAGCAGCCGGGTCGCCAGTTCCAGCGCCGGCTTGACCTTGTCCTGCTTCACGGTCAGCGTCAACGCCCCACCCTCGTCGCCAAAATGCAGTGACAGGGCGGCGCCGAGTCTGACCTGCTCATCGTGAATCTGCTGACGCGTCATGCTTGCCGTGCCCTTGTCCAGCATCTGACCGGCCAGCATGGCGGCGACATCCTGCTGGCGCAGCGATTCAGCACTGCCGAACTTGAAGGACACTGTGAGTTTGACCAGGTCACCGCGCACCGGTTTGGAGAGCAATGCCGCCTTGATGCCACCCGGTGTGCTGGCGAAGCTGACCTTTTCATGGAGCGAACGAGTGCTGAAGTCAAAGGCGCTCGATTCCATCCCTTTTTCGCTCAGCGTGTAACCCTGCAGGTAGGCTGCCACGTCGGGCAGTCCAATCTCTGGCGCACGCACCGGTGTTTTGGTAGGAATCAGGTGGCCCAGCGTCCGGTTGTCGGTCAGCAGATAACTGCGTGCCACCCGATTGACATCATCCAGCGTCACTGCTTTCATGCGCTCGCGGTCAACAAACACGGCGCGCCAGTCCCCCAGCACCTCGAATTGCAGCGCGCCCTGTGCCACGGCGGCCGCATTGGCAAAGGCCAGTTCCAGATTCTTCTCGAGCCTGGCTCGGGCACGGTCAAACTCATCCTGGCGCAACGGCTCTTTGGCCAGGTTCTCTATCGTGTCCAGCAACAATTTCTGGCGCACCAGCGGGTCGTCGTCCGGACCAAACGCCGTACCGAAGACGACGCTACCGGCTTCGCGCCGACGCTCGGCACCGGCGAAGACCGCCTGCGCCAGTTTGCTCTCAACCAGTGCCTTGTGCAATCGACCCGAAGGCACGTCGCCCAAAGCGGTTGCCAGCACCGCCAGCGCCATGTTGTCCGGGTGCAAGGCCGCCGGCGCGTGGTACGCGACCAACATCAGCTGAGCGCTGGCTGGCCGGCGCACGACGACGCTGCGTTCCCCGTCCTGCACCGGCTCCAGCGTGTAGGTCAGTGTGACCGGCAAAGGCGGCTTGAGCAACGGGCCAAACGACTTCTGGATCGCAGACAGCGTGGCCGCCGGATCGAACTTTCCTGCCACCATCAGCACCGCATTGTCCGGACGGTAGTAGTGCTTGTAGAAGGTCTGCAAGCGGGAAATATCGACGTTTTCAATATCCGCCCGGTTACCAATGGTTGGCTTGCCATAGTTGTGCCAGGGATAGGCAGCGGCCATGACGCGTTGCGACAGTGTCGCAAACGGGTTGTTGCCGGCGATCTCGAACTCGCTGCGCAC
>JBAXFI010000189.1:0-4818 GCA_037139995.1 Comamonadaceae bacterium
GCTGCGGGCCGTTGTCGGGCAGCAGTTCCCAGTTGCGGTTGTCGGTAGAGGCCACCGTGCCGGTGCGCATGATGCGCTTGAGCTCGGAGCCCCTGAGTAGCGTCACATCCGACACCGCCTGCTCCAGCGCCACTTGAATCTCCGCCAGTGCCGGAATCGGCACCCACAGCGGCAGTTCTTCGTCCAGCACATGGTCTTCACGCACATAGCCGTGCGCCAGCACGTAGTCGCCAAGTTGTTGCGAGTTGCGCAGCCCGGCACAGTGGCCGAGCATGATCCAGGCGTGGGGCCGCAGGACGGCAATATGGTCGGTGATGGTCTTGGCATTGGCCGGTCCGACGCCGATATTGACCATGCTGATACCGCTGCGGTCAGCGCGTACCAGGTGGTAGGCCGGCATCTGCGGCAGGCGCGGCGGTATCTTGCCGGGATCGTCGCCGGAATAATTGGAGTCTGACCCCAATTTTTTGGTCACAACATTGCCCGGCTCGATGAAGGCGATGTACTCGCTTGCCGGGTCGGCCATGGCTTCGTGGCCCAGGCGGACAAACTCATCGATGTAAAACTGGTAGTTGGTGAACAGCACAAAGTTCTGAAAATGCTCGGGCGCGGTGCCGGTGTAGTGGCGCAAGCGGTGCAGCGAGTAGTCCACGCGCGGCGCAGTAAAGAGAGACAGTGGCTGCGCCTCACCCGGGCGCGGCATGTAAGTGCCGTTGGCAATACCGTCGTCCATGGCCGTCAGATCCGGCAGATCAAACACGTCACGCATGAGTTGGCGCCGCTCGGCACTCAGGTTGCCTTCAATATGATCGTTCTCGGCAAACGAAAAGTGCACCGGAATCGACTGCGAGCTGGTGCCAACTTCCAGTTCGACGCCGTGGTTTTCCAGCAGCAGCGTGAACTGATCAAGGTAATACTCGGCAAACAGGTCGGGGCGGCTCAGGGTGGTCTCGAAGCGGCCCGGCCCGGCAACAAAGCCGTAGCTCAGGCGGGCGTTCGCGCCGGAGTTCAGACGCGAGACGGTATCGGTCTGGACTCGCACAAAAGGGTAACAGGCCCGCACATGGCCAGGCAGACTCTCACCGGCCACAAAGCGCTGCATGGCCGAGCGCAGGTGTGCAATGCTGCTGTCGTAAATTTCGCGCGCCCGCGCCAACGCACAGGTCGGGTCGGTAAATCGGGCCGGGGCAATAAAGGTCGGTAGATAAGGCATGGCGTCATTGTTTCATGGTCGGGCAAAACGTGCTGATCTCAGTGCTTCAGCCAGTCGGCCATCAAGGTGGCTTCAAGCAGATTCAGGCAGGCCGGCGCATCGACCTGCATGCAGACCTGACTGCGAGTTCGGCTCGCTTCCCAACCGCCTTGCGGGTAATCGATGAAATCGCGCCGGTTCAGAATGGTCTGGCCCTGCGCCAGTCCCTCGCAAGCAACCCGGATGCAGCCGGTCTCCAGTGTGAAAAGTTTCGGACTCACCAGATAGATGAAGGCCAGCAGATCGTGCGCAAAACAGCCTGGTGACTTTGCAACGTGTTTGTACAGGCCGCTGTAGAAAGTGGCATAGAAAGAGACTGCGTGCAACAGCGTGTCGGTGGCAATATGGCGCTGCCGCCCGGCCAGCGTCTCGAAGAATGACAGTTCGGTCACAACCCGGTGCGTCACGTCAAGCCCAACCATGGTCAGTTTCCAGGGCGCAGTAAACACGCTGTCTGCCGCATGCGGATCGTTCCAGATGTTGGCCTCGGCCACCGGGGAGACGTTGCCAGGCTCCAGCACGGTGCCGCCCATCACGACAACCTGCTGGAGCAGAGCAGGCAGCGCTGGCTCAAGTTGGAGCGCCGTGGCCAGATTGCCCAGCGGGCCAACCGCCACCAGCGTGATCTCGCCGGGTTGGCTGCGCGCGCTGTCGACAATGAATTGCGCCGAACTGCGCGGATCGAGTTGCCGGCCAGTCGAGCGTCGCGCGGGCAGATTGCCCAGCCCGTCGGCACCGTGAATGAAGGCGGGTGGCGCCACCGGCGCTTTGCTCAGGGGTGCGCTCAGCCCCTGTGTCACTGGAAGCTCGCGTCCGGCTATCGCCGTGAGGTAAAGCGCATTGATCGCGGCCTGCTCGACGCTGACGTTGCCAAAGGTGGTGGTGATGCCAATCAGGTCAATGGCAGGATGCGCCAGCGCAAAGTACAAAGCGATGGCGTCGTCAACGCCGGGATCGGTGTCGAAAATGACTTTGTGAACCAGGTTCATGCTCTAAATGTTTGATATGCTTGTGCGCTGTTGATTCCGCTGCGCTTGACCTTTTCAACCTTATCAAGAAGAGAGAATGCATATGAAGTTTAAGTCCACTACATGTTTGGCGTTTCTGGCGCTCGGCTTGGTCGCCAGTTTTCAGGCGGCAGCTCAACCAGCGGTCATCTTTGATATGGGTGGCAAGTTTGACAAATCTTTCAACGAGGCGGCCTATAACGGCATGGAGCGCTGGAAGAAGGAGTCCGGCAAGCCCTATCTTGAGTTTGAAATTGCCAACGAATCCCAGCGCGAGCAGGCAGCTCGCCGCATGGCAGAGCGCGGTGCCAGCCCCATCATCGGCATTGGCTTTGGCCAGGCATCGAGCATCGAGAAAATCGCCAAGGAATTCCCCAAGCTCAAATTCGCCATCGTTGATATGGTCGTCAATCAACCCAACGTACAGTCGGTGGTGTTCAAGGAGCATGAGGGCAGCTTCCTGGTCGGCGCCATGGCAGCCATGGCCAGCAAAACCGGCAAGGTAAGCTTTGTCGGTGGCATGGACATTCCCCTGATCCGCAAGTTCCAGTGCGGCTACGAGCAGGGTGCCAAGTTTGTCAACCCCAAGGCCGAGGTCTTCAGCAACATGACCGGCACCACGGGCGCGGCCTGGAACGATCCGGCGCGCGGTGGCGAACTCGCCAAGGCCCAGTTTGCCAAGGGTTCGGACGTGGTGTTTGCTGCGGCCGGAGGTACTGGTACCGGTGTTTACCAGGCGGCCAAGGACGGCGCCAAGCTCGCCATCGGTGTGGACAGCAACCAGAACCACCTGCAGCCTGGCACCATGCTGACCTCCATGATCAAGCGGGTTGATGTAGCGGTTTACAACGTCATCATGGCGCACAAACCGGGTCTGTCGGTGCTGGGCCTGAAAGAAGGTGGTGTTGACTATGCGCTGGACGCCAACAACGCCAAGCTGGTGAGCGCCGACATGAAGAAAAAGGTCGACGCACTGAAGGCCGACATCATCAGCGGCAAGATCAAGGTGGCCGATTACATGGCAGACAACGCCTGCAAGTACTGATTCCAGGGGATGCCCCGCGTCACTCCCGCCCCAGCGGTGCGCATGTGGGGCATTCGCAAGCGGTTTGGAGCGGTTCAAGCCAACGCTGATGTCAGCTTGCAGGTGGCGCCTGGCACGGTCCATGGCATTGTTGGAGAAAACGGTGCCGGCAAGAGCACGCTGATGTCGGTGCTTTATGGCTTCTACCGGGCCGACAGCGGCCAGATCGAAGTCTTCGGCCAACCGGTCAACATTCGCAATGCGGATGACGCCATCGCCTTGGGCATTGGCATGGTGCACCAGCACTTCATGCTGGTCGATACCCTCACCGCCCTGGAAAACGTGATGCTGGGCGCAGAGCCGCACTGGCTGCTCTCACGCGCGCAGGCCGCCGTGCGGCTCAAGCTCGAAGCCCTGATGCAGACCACCGGCCTGCAACTCGATCTGGATTGCCTGGTGGCGGATCTGGCGGTGGGCGACCGGCAGCGGCTCGAAATTCTCAAGACCCTGTACCGGGGCGCCAAAATTCTGATTCTGGATGAGCCAACGGCTGTGCTGACCCCCCAGGAGACCGGGCACTTGTTTCAAGTTCTCGACGGGCTGCGCAAGCAGGGCACGACGATTGTGCTGATCACGCACAAGCTCAAGGAAGTGATGCGCCTGTGCGATCAGGTCACCGTGATGCGCGCCGGCCGCGTGGTTCAGGACCTGCCGGTGGACGAGGCTTCGATCGAGGGTCTGGCTGAAGCCATGGTGGGCCGAAAAGTCAATACCGGCCGCAGCCATGGCACGCCAAGCGCACCCGGGCCGGTGCTGCTGCAGGCGCGCAATCTGCTGCTGCATGACGCGCTTCATGTGACGCGTCTGAAGGACTTGAACCTGCGCTTACACGCCGGTGAAATCGTCGGAATCGCCGGCGTATCGGGCAACGGTCAGAGCGAGTTGCTGGACCTGCTCTCGGGTTTGCTGCAGCCCGCCAGCGGGCAGCTGGAATTGGGCGGCAGAACCTTTGAGGCGAGCGCCTGGCTTGATCCTGGTACCGCCCGAGAACTCGGCCTGGCCCATGTGCCTGAAGACCGGCAGGCGCGCGCGCTGGTCATGAATTTTTCGGCCTGGGAATCTGCCGTCCTGGGCTACGACGATCTGCCGCAGTACGGTCATGGGGGCTGGTTGAACCACGAAAGCATGCGCCATGCCACCGCAGAGTACATGGAGCGTTTTGATGTACGCCCCAGAAACCCGGAATTGCAGAGCAGCAAGTTCTCCGGCGGCAACCAGCAAAAGCTGGTGCTGGCACGCGAGTTGGGTCAGACGCCCAAAGTGCTGCTGGTCGGTCAACCGACGCGTGGCGTCGATATTGGCGCCATCGAGTTCATTTACTCACAACTGCGCGCGCTGCGCGCTGCCGGCTGCGCGGTGCTGCTGGTATCAAGCGAGCTCGACGAAATCCTCGCTTTGTCGGACCGTGTGATCGTGATGTACCAGGGTGCAGTGACCGGCGAACTTCCGATTGCCGATTGCAGTGAAGCCCGGCT
>JBAXFI010000190.1:0-4817 GCA_037139995.1 Comamonadaceae bacterium
CAAACGCCTGGAGCGGAAATCTATGAACATGCCAGTCGCCGAAACGTCTGAAGGCAATGGGCGTGCGCCGGCAGCAACAGGCTATTGAATTGGGAGAAAGGACATGATTGCTCCAACTGACGTTCGATATATCAAGCTTGGTGAAAAGGGTAGATGGGAAAAATCATGCATTGAGGAAGACGGCACCATTCGCTTAGGCTATGAAAGCAATCAGCACCATGAATGCCTTGATCGCAACTGGGGCCTCGTCAGAGCGTTTTGGCTTAACGAACGTCGGGGGAGGCAAGGGGCCGCTACCAGCGACCTTACTCAAATTCAATCGTTCTACACGTTACCATCCACAGCCCTTTGGATCACGATTCACAATCGTATGATCCACTGGTGCTTTGCGGAAGACAAAGTAATCGAATTGCCCGATGGGAGCAGAACGCGCAAAGCGATTGGAGGGTGGTCGTGCGAAACGGAAAAAGGGGAGAAGCTACATTTAGCGAATGTAGACGGGCGAGTAACGAAGGTGCAGGGATTTCAGGGAACGATTTGCAACGTAGAGCAGAGCCAGTATCTCATTCGCAAGATCAATGGTGAAGAACAACCGGAGGTGCGTATAGCAAGAGCTTCGTTTTCAAATCTTCGCAACACCGCAGCCGAACTTATCAAGGGATTGTGGTGGCATGACTTTGAGCTGCTAGCGGATCTGATTTTTTCCCGCCAAGGCTGGCAGCGTGTGTCGGTTCTTGGAAAGACGGAGAGAGACATTGACTTGGATTTGGTGTCCCCAATTACCAATAGCAGGCTTTTTGTTCAAGTAAAGTCGAATGCCAGCTTCAAGATGTTGCAAGAATCCATCGCAGCATTTCGGGCAAGCGGCATTTATAGCGAAATGTATTTCGTAGTTCACACTGCTGATGCTCGGCTGCTCGGTCACAAAGAGGCCGGTGTAACGGTTCTCGGATTGGAAAAGATTGCCGAATTGGCGATTAATTGCGGGTTGATGGCTTGGTTGATCAAGAAGCACGAGTGATGGCACGCCTTGAAACGAAGTTTTAGGCAATTTGCATAGCTCACCTTAGAAATCTGATCAGAGCGCGAGGTCTCACGCCAACCTAGAGCAGTACCGAACTCCAGTATCGTGAATGTGCGCAGGGAATCTCGCGCCGTGGAGTGAGGGATTCAACTAAGCGGCGTCGGAAGGCGTGGCCAATCAATGTTTCAACAGTCAGGAGCGGAAAGTTATGAATGCGAGCCTGCTAAGCCGAATCACCATTGAGCCTGGAAAGTGTGGCGGCAAGCCCTGCATCCGCGGCATGCGCATTCGTGTGAGCGACATTCTTGAAATGCTCGGTGACGGTGTAAGCATGGAGGAAGTGCTGGCGGATTTCCCGGATCTTGAGCGCGACGATATTCTCGCCAGCCTGCAATTTGCGGCACGACGTAGCGACATCGTGCATCTTGCGCCATGAAATGCTGGGTTGATACGCATCCGCCTGATTGCCGTTAGTGCAACATCCTTTCTGTAAATTCCTTGGCGACTGGTTTTGGCTGTTTGCGAATTTTCCGCCTGTAGTGATGAGGGCGCGTAGCGCCCGAAGAGCGAAGGGCGGAAAATTCGCGCAAAACCACCGGCAGGGTCAGCAATCAGGTTCTTCGGGGTTATTTTGTTGATAACGTCGAAGGAGTAATAATGGCATTACGTGTTGAAACCAACCCTCTGGAGGCGGCCTATGCGGCGCTGCTATCTCACGGACTTGATGGCGCCGGCGAAGCCCTACGCATTCTGGTTGATGAGGCGAGCAAAATCGAACGCTCGTATCACCTGCAAGCCTCGCCCCATGAGCGCTCAGAGGAACGGACGGGGTATGCCAACGGCTTCAAGCCAAAGACCGTCCTGACGCGCATGGGCGAAATTACCTTTGCAGTTCCTCAGGTGCGCGACAGCAGCTTCTATCCGTCGGCCTTGGATAAGGGTTCCCGCACCGAGCAGGCGGTCAATCTGGCATTGGCCGAGATGTACGTTCAGGGCGTGTCTACGCGCAAGGTGATCGAGGTGCTGCAGCGCCTAGTCGGGCCGGAGGTCTCCATCTCATCTACACAGGTCAGCCGCGCCACAGCCCAACTGGATACGGGTTTGCAGGCGTGGCGCGAGCGCCCCCTTGACGAGACCCCCTACGTCTTTCTGGATGCCCGCTACGAGCGTATCCGCGAAGGCGGGCAGATCATCGATTGCGCGGTATTGGTGGCAATCGGCGTGACAGCCGCCGGTGTTCGCCGGGTGCTGGGTGTATCGGTGGCACTCTCCGAGGCCGAGGTGCATTGGCGCCAGTTCCTCGGTGACCTGATTCGGCGCGGTTTGCGTGGCGTCAAACTGATCATCTCGGACGATCACGCCGGGCTCAAGGCGGCGCGGCGGGCAACGCTGCCCAGCGTGCCTTGGCAGCGCTGTCAGTTCCATTTGCAGCAAAACGCTCATGCCTATGTGCCCCGTCTGGATCAGCGCAAAGACGTGGCCCAGCGCATCCGCTCTATCTTCAATGCGCCTGATCGGGCCGAGGCGCAACGCTTGCTCAATCAGGCCATCTCGCTGTGGCAGAAGGATGCGCCAAAGCTTGCCCAATGGGCCGAAACCAATCTGCCAGAAGGGTTCGCGGCGCTCGACTATCCACCCGCTCACCGAACGCGCTTGCGCACGACCAACGGCCTGGAACGGATCAATCGCGAACTCAAACGAAGAACCCGCGTTGCTTCAATCTTCCCCAACGCCGCTTCCTGCCTACGCCTCGTTTCAGCTCTCCTCGCCGAGTGTGACGAGGAATGGATGACCGGAAAAATCTACCTGACTATGAAGCCTTGATTCCCTATTCCCGATGAATGTCCTTGCCCACTTTTACAGAAAATTAGTTGCACAACCCGCAGTTGGCCGATAGTACTCGCTAAGCCACTGTTCCGTAAAGCGGACTCAGGCAATTCGCCGGGGCACCTCTGCCGCCGACCGCTTTGTTTCGGCAGCGCCCGCCACCAGGCATGATTTGCTGCAGCCCAGCATTCTGCGGGATGGTGACCGGCATCGGCCGCCGGCCACTTTGGCTATTTCTCCTTAAATTTCAGTCTGCTCAGAGATTTCCAGTGCGTCGTCGACTTCAATACCCAGATAGCGCACTGTCGATTCCAGTTTGGAATGCCCAAGCAGCAACTGGACAGCCCGCAGGTTCTTGGTCCGACGATAGATCAAGGTTGCTTTGGTCCTGCGCATGGTGTGCGTGCCATAGGCCGAGGGGTCAAGACCGATAGAAGCTACCCATCGGTGCACTATTCGAGCGTATTGCCTGGTGGAAACATGGGGGGAATTGTGTGCCCGGCTCGGAAACAGGTACTGCTCCGACTTTAGTTCGGCTTTGGCAATCCATGCGCTGACAGCGCTTCTGGTCGGATCCGTCAGTTCGAATTGCACCGGTCGCTGAGTCTTTCTTTGCACGATCATCGCCCTGGTCATGATCTGATTGCCATGAACGACGTCGCGGACCCGAAGATTGACCAGGTCGCAGCCGCGGAGCTTGCTGTCAATGGCGAGATTGAACAGCGCCAGATCTCGAATGCGCTTGTCAAGTTGAAGATGAATGCGAATCGCCCAGATATCTTTCAGTTTCAGGGGCGGCTTCTGACCAACGAGCTTGCCTTTGTTCCACGGTTCGTGGGGTTTTACGGTTTCCATTTCAGACTCCTTTTCGGTTAAATGGAGCCAGATTGTGCGGCGGGCCTATCGGACAATTCGTGAACCGTGCGTCGCGCGCCGATCCACTTTGATTTTGCGGATCTTGACGTTAAGCTACCGGTTGCCGGTAAGCCACGACGATCACAACACCATGAATTTCTCCGAGACAATCGCCACCCTCAACAAGGCTTCGGCCTTTGATCTGTACCGCCTGCGCGCTGCTATCGATCGCGTCCTTGACCAACCGGGGTGGATGGATGCCGTGAGGTCGCGGCTCCGCATCGGCCAGTCCATCGAGTATTTCGATCCGCAGGCGAATCGCCCCCATTCCGGACAGATCCTTGAACTGCGGCGCAAGCAGGCGGTTGTCCTCGATCTAGCCACTCAGAAGCGCTGGCTGATTTCATACGCCGCCGTCAACCTCGACGGCGCCGACGTCGAGATCCGGGAGAAGCCGAAACAGGGCCTTGGTCGGAATGAGGTGGCTGTCGGTGACGTTGTCGGCTTCCTCGATCGCAATCATCAACAGCGAAGCGGCCGCATTGTCCGGCTCAACGACAAGACAGTCACACTGCATTGCGGGCAACTACAGTGGCGCGTTTCCTACGGCCTGCTACATCGGGTGGTCGACTCCAGCGCCTACAGCGGCGAAACGCTGGAACTGGAGGTCCTGGACTCCCTACGTGAGCCCGATGCGACGAAGCGGGATGAGTAGGACCGGAGACAAGCACTCCTGGTCATTTGCTCCGCGTTTCCGCAGCGGCGCCTTCGGATGGCGCTCGGATCCAGCGATTGCCCGCATCAAGGAAGCCGTTGCCGAGATCAAGGCCGTCAGCCGAAAGGATCCGCTCCTCGCCGCCGAGGGGGCGGTGTTATTTTTGCAGAAAGTATCTCCTGCCCTTCAGAACATCGACAGTTCATCCGGCGCCATTGGCAATGCCGTCAATCGAGCCATCGCAGCGCTGGTTCCAATCATTGCCAAGGCGCCGGCCGAGATGGTAATGCGTCGCAAATGGCTGGAACAGCTTTACCAGGCCCATGCCGACGATGCGATTCCGTACATCGAAAGCCTGGGCAACTACTGGGGTGAACTTTGCGCCTCCCCGGACCT
>JBAXFI010000191.1:0-4798 GCA_037139995.1 Comamonadaceae bacterium
TGGCTCCAGTCATGCATCAGGCCGGCCGCCTCACGGCCGCCAAAGCGCACTCTGGAACCCGGAAAATAGCCCAGCAAGGGGCACAGCACCCGTGACATCATGACCAGCGAGCGAATCGCCAGCTTCAGCTTGCTGGAAAAGCAGGGCAGATGCACGCTGCCGCTGGCAATCAGCGCGACACCGGCAATGCCTTCGGGATGGGCTGCGGCTCGCAGCAAGGAAAGCTGCCCGCCCAGACTGTGACCGCCGAGCCAGATCGGGGCCTGCGGCAGGCGTTGCCGCACCGCTTCGATCAGCGCGGGTAAATCGAGTTCGATCAAATGGCGGTAGCCAAAGTCGCTGGCCCGACTGGCCTGCACCGAACTGCTGCCAATACCGCGCCAGTCGGGTGCACAGAGCTGCACCCCATGTTTGACCATCTCGCGGCCCAGGCGACCATAGACGCGCGCTGGCGTTCCTAGCGCCGCCTGGAACAGCAGCACCGGTGCCCCCGGGTCGTCGGTCGGATAAAGCGTAGCGTCGAAGCGATGCCCGTCGCTGCTGCTGATCTTTAGTGTCTGTGCGTCTGCCATGCCTGTTGTCTCGGTTTGAAATGATTGTCGCATCCGGCGCAAGGCGGGCGCACTTGTTTCCATGACAATGGCGAGCATGCAATCCTACTTTCATCTCTGGCGCCGCCTTGTTCCGGCCTATGCCGCAGGCTATTTCCTGTCTTACGGCCTGCGCAGCGTGAATGCGGTGATTGCACCGGAGTTGATACGCGATCTTGGCATCACCAGCGCGGACATGGGGCTGCTGACATCGGCCTACTTTCTGGCTTTCGGTCTTTTTCAGTTGCCGCTGGGCTTGCTGCTGGACCGCTTCGGCCCGCGCCGGGTGGAGGCGGCACTGCTGCTGCTGGCCGCTGCCGGCTGCGCGCTGTTTGGTGCTGGCCAGACGCTGACGACGCTGGTGCTGGCGCGCGCGCTCATTGGGCTGGGCGTTTCGTCCTGTCTGATGGCCAGCTTCAAGGCGTTCAGTCAATGGTTCCCGGTGGAGCGTCTGCCGTCGCTGACGGCGACCATCATGGTGGCCGGTGGCCTGGGTGCACTCTCGGCCAGCGTGCCGGTAGAGGCCGCGCTACCACTGCTGGGCTGGCGCGGCATGTTTTACCTGTTTGCCGCGCTGTTGGTAGCCAGCGCAGGCTTTCTGATGACGGTGCCGGACCGAGCCGCACTGGCGCACGGCGAACCGCTGGGCCAGCAGGTTCGCACACTGCTTGGCATCTTCGGCAAGCGGGTGTTCTGGCGCTTTGCGCCGCAGGGATGCCTGAGCAGTGGCGGCTTTATGGCGGTTCAGGGCTTGTGGGCTGTGCCCTGGCTGATGGAGGTCAATGGTGCTGTGCGCGCCGACGCGGCGGGCGTGCTGTTCCTGCTGGGGCTGGCGATGCTCAGCGGCTTTGTCTTTGTGGCGTCCTGTTCCCGCTGGCTCTCGCGCAACGGCGTCGCGCCGATGACGCTGCTGACGTTCGGCATTGGCATCGGTCTCCTGGTGGAGGCGGCGATCATTGCGGATCTGGCGCGCCCGGCCTGGTTGTGGCCGATGCTCGGTCTGTCCTTCAGTCTGAGCAATATCGCTTATTCGCAACTCAGTGCGGAATTTCCGGTGGAGTTGTCGGGGCGCGTCAACACGGCGCTCAATCTGATGGTCTTCGTCGGCGCCTTCGGCCTGCAGTGGGGCATTGGCGCGCTGGTTGACGGGCTGACGGTGGGCGGTGTTGCTCGGGCGCAGGCGTTTCGGATCACCTTCAGTGTGCTGCTGGTGCTGCAGGCACTGGCCTTTGGCTGGTACCTGCACCGACCGGCACCCCAGGCGCGACAATCGGCTGCATGACACATCCCTCTACCCCGTTCGACGACATTGCCAGCGATGTCGCCGACCCGATTCCGGAAGGTTTCCGTTCCATCAAGGTCGGTGGCCAGTTTGTTTCTCACAACGGCCCCCTCTATGCCAAATGGACCGGTGAGCGCCTGCTGCTGGGTTTTCGGGTTGAGCAGCGTCATACCAATCCGCTGCAGATGTGCCATGGCGGCATGCTTGCCACTTTTGCCGACATGCTGATTCCCTGCGTGGCCATGTACCAGCAGGACATTGAGCGGCGCTTTCTGCCGACCATCAGCCTGCAGATCGACTACATGGGTGCGGCGCCGCTAGGCTGCTGGGTGCAGGGCGAAGCGAGTGTGCTGCGCACCACACGCAACCTGCTGTTCGGTCAAGGCCTGGTCAGCGCCGATGGCGAGCCGGCTTTGCGCGTCAGCGGCATCTTCAAGATGGGACAACTGATTGGCGACGGCAAGATGACAGATCCGTTTGGCTTGAAGTAGAGGCTGCGTCCGATCTGGGTTCTCCCGCTGATGGGTTGAAACACTAGCCCAAGACATACCGCCAGCGCTTTATAGCGCCATACCGCATGACTTGGGCTGTGGAACTGAGACCGCGCTGTGTGACATTCTTAGATTTGTTTTGCTTTCTGCAGGCGACGCCGTGCAGTAAAGCCAAGCAGGCACATGCCGCTGAGCAGCATGGCGTAGGTTTCTGGTTCCGGCACAGCGGTCACCGCAGAGGCAACCACATAGTCCTGCGCGGTCGCACTGGTGTAAAGGACGAAGGAATATTGGGCCGCGCCTGCACCCAACTTGGCAGCCGTGATCATGCTGTTCGCGCTACCGAGCACCGTGGTGTTGGTCGATCCGGTGCTCCTGACATCTCCAATCGACAGGTTGCCGTCATCCTTGGCCAGATCCCATAGCGCGAGCTGAAAGGCCGCGGCGTCCGTGGTGCTTCCAATGGAACTTGCATAGCTGTTCGAGTACAGATTGCTGACCCAGGTTTCCTTGGTGCTATTGCCCAGTGCGCTCAAACCGGTAGCAAGGAAATAGTCTGATGCGGTAACGCTGGCGTACTGTGAGGGGTCGATACAGAAGGCCGCAAACGACGAGCCTGGGCCATTCTCTGCCGCACTTGGCGTGATGTTGAGTAATCCACTCCAGTAGCCGTTGGCGCTGGTGCTGGGCAAGTTCACCGGCAGCACGAGATCGACACTAGTGCCGATGGACGGTGTTTCCCTGACATACAACTGGGCGGAAGCCTGGGTGCTGATCATTCCCAGTGAGATCAACAAGGCCAGCGAGAAGAGATTGTTCAGACTGCGTTTCATGGAGGCTCTCCTTAGATTGAGTTCGCCGCTGATTTAGCGTAGGACCTATTCTGAGGAAGTGCCTCGGTGCTGTGAATGAGTTCTGGGTACTCTTCTACTGGTAGTCTTGAGTCACATGTTTCCTGCTAAAACTTAGTGGATAGATGCTAGACGGGCTAGTACCGATCAATCATGCGCGCGGCGGGAAAGGCCTGTTTGCCGGAGCGGCGTGAACGCTACTTGACAGGATTTTTCGCCAGTTCCTGCAGCATGCGCGCTGTCAGGTACAGGCGTGGCACGATGGAGTCGATTTCGATGAACTCATCCTTGGCGTGGTAACCCCAGCCCGGCAGCCCCATGCTTTCCAGAACCGCTGGTTTGCCGGACAAGCTGGCGTAGCCGGCATCGGTGCCACCACCGGTCATAGGGTGCAGCAGAAGTTTGCGGCCATCGAGCTCGGCGTAGATGGCTTGGGCGCGCTTGGCCAGTGCCAGGCCGCGTTCACCGCCCAGGTAGGGCGGGCGACCGACGGCGATGCTGACGCTGACCTCGGTATCGGGCACGCGCTTGCTTTCCTTGATCTTGCTCTGCAGCGCGGCGAGCAACTTCTCGGCGGCGCCGGGGGCCATCAGGCGCACGTCACCAAAGGCATGGGCGCGCTCCGGAATCTGATTGCGCACCAATCCGCCCTGGGCGTAAGTCCAGTTCAGTTGCGCACCGGGAATATCCTTGGCGATGTCCTGCGTGGCCAGCATCTGGTGCGACAGCTCGATCAGCGCATTGCGCCCGAGTTCGGGCGCTGCGCCCGCATGGGAGGCACGACCCTTGACCTCCATCGTTGCCGTAGTGGCGCCCGCCGCCCCCAGCAGTACGCCTTCGTCCTTGGCAAACTGTTTGGCGGCCGTCGGCTCGTAGGAAAGCACCACGTCGTTCAGCGCGCCCAGTGCGGCAATGGTTTCGCCTGAGCCGGCGGAGCCGATCTCTTCATCGGCATTGAACAGCACGGTGATGCTGGCGTAGTCGCGCCAGCCAAGGTCTTTCAGCAGCGAGAGCGAATGCAGGATCACCGCCATGCCGCCTTTGTCGTCAGCGATGCCGGGACCGTAGAGCTTGTTGCCGTCAAGACGGTAAGACTGCGTGGCCAAAATTCCGTCCGGGTAAACCGTGTCCATGTGCGCGAGCAGCATGACCTTGAGCTTGCCGCTGCCGGTCAATACACCCTTGAGGATGGGGCGCTCGCTGTTAACTGACTTGATGCGCTCGGTCTGCGCGCCCAGCGCCTTCAGGCGCGTCTCGGCAAAGTCAGCGACCTTGGACAAGCCATCGAGATTGCCTGAGCCTGACTCTATTTTTACCAGCTGTTGCAGCGTTTCGATGACGGCCGGTTGCGCTGCTTGCGCTGCGGCGAAGACTGCAGCGTCACGGACCTGGGCTTGTGCAGATGCTGCTAGCGCCAACGTTAGCACTGCGCTGGCAATGAGGGTGATGTTGCGGGCTGGGGTCATGGGGGCCTCCTGGCGAGTTAGGGAATTCGGGCAAGTGTGCCACATCGCTTGGGGTGAGACTGCGAATCTTTCCTGAGAATTGACCACAAACTAAACTCCGCGGAGCATGCCGGGTGGA
>JBAXFI010000192.1:0-4776 GCA_037139995.1 Comamonadaceae bacterium
ACTTGTGGGACATAACTATCCATCCTAAAACGGTACTTTTATAATTTCCACATCCGTAAGAGAAGAATTGGCGTGTTTCATGATTTGCTGCCTCGCCTGGAAATAATGTGGATTTCGTCCTCGGTCTCGGTATGGGTGTGAACGGCTACCAATAAGAGCGTAAATCTGGCGGCAAAGGTAATCGGTAGTATTTCGTATTTGCGCGCCAGGGGGTGTTGGAAGGAGCCCGAAGGGCGAGTGCAAACAACCCCTGGCGCGCGGCTGCTGGGGGTTTGGGTGTGTCGGTGGAGCGCTTGTCTGGCTTTGAAGTAGCCGATGCGCAAAAGGTGCGGTAGAAACTGGTCTTGCCGTAAAAGCTTGAGCAGGCACGACACCGGCCAATAACGTCGCAAGTTCCAACCGGTGTCGTGCCCCGAGAGCCCGGGAGGGCGACGTTGCCAGTGTCAGTATTTCACGAAACATCGGGCTCTGTCCAGCCCAACCCCCGTCGGCCCCTATTTTGCCGATGGAGCCACCACCGCGGCGTTACCTGTGCGCTCGTTGCCGCACCCCAGTGCTTCTGTGCAGCTACTGCGATCATGGCAACCGCTACTGCATTGACTGCGCCGCCCCAGAGCGCAGGCGTTGCGTGCGAGCGGCTGGACGACGTTATCAAACCACTCGTCGTGGGCGCCACGCCCATGCCCAGCGGCAGCGCCGTTACCGCGCAAAGCGTGCGAAAGTGACGCATCAGGGTTCCCCACCCTTAGGCCTGCCTGCTCTACTGCCACCGGATCCGAAGACGTCCTCTCAAAGCACACCAACTGAGCTCTGGCGGTGCCATTTCTGCCACTGCAACTGCGCTGAGTTTGTGCGTATTGACTTTTTACGCCGTCGGATACGTCGCCTGCCTCGTTTACCCGACCAGAAAGAGCCGCACCATGCCTGTGACCCCTGAACTGCACGCCCAAATCCTGCGCTATTACCATGTCGAGCGATGGCGCACCGGCACCATTGCCCGCCAATTGAAGGTGCACCACGGCACCGTCGAGAGAGTCTTGCGCCAAGCGGACCTGCCGCGCATCGGCTCGGTTCGGGTCTCACGCATCGACCCCTACCTGCCATTCATCATTGAGACCTTGAAGAAGTTCCCCACGCTGGGAGCGAGCCGCCTGTACAGCATGGCCCGAGAGCGTGGGTACAAAGGCGGCCCCGATCACTTTCGCCACCTCATCGCGCATCACCGCCCGCGCCCTGGCGCTGAGGCTTACCTTCGTCTGGTGACACTGGTCGGGGAACAGGGCCAAGTCGATTGGGGTCACTTTGGCTACCTCCAAATCGGTCGCGCCAAACGGCCCTTGATGGCCTTTGTCATGGTGCTGTCGTGGTCACGGCGCATCTTTCTTCGCTTCTCGCTGGACGCACGCATGGAGAGTTTTTTGCGTGGCCATGTCCAGGCCTTCGAGTCCTGGGGCGGCTTGCCTCGTGTCCTGCTCTACGACAACCTTAAAAGTGCTGTGCTTGAGCGCCAGGGCGACGCCATTCGCTTCTCGCCCACACTGCTGGGGTTTGCCAGCCACTACCGTTTCGAGCCACGACCGGTGGCAGTGGCCAGAGGCAATGAGAAGGGTCGCGTCGAGCGGTCGATCCGCTACATCCGCGACAACTTCTTCGCGGCTCGCACCTTCACCGATCTGGCTGACCTCAACGCTCAAGCCGATATCTGGTGCGCCGCTCAGGCCGATGACCGACTGTGCCCGCAGGACAGGGCGTTGACTGTACGCCAGGCCTTTGTCCAGGAACAGCCACGGTTGCTGGCCTTGCCCGCCAATCCCTTCTGTGTGCAGGAGCGCGTCGAAGTCAAAGTAGGCAAGACGCCCTATGTGCGCTTTGACCTCAATGATTATTCGGTGCCGCACACACAGGTGCGCAAGACGCTGACCGTGCTGGCCGATGCGACAGATCTCAGGATTGTCGATGGCTTGCAAGTGGTGGCCAGCCATGTGCGCTGTTACGACCAGGGCCAACAAATTGAGGTTGCCTCCCATATCAAGGACTTGGTCGAGCGCAAAGGCCAGGCCAAAGCCCAGCGCGGCATGAGCCGCTTGATGCAATCAGCACCGGCCAGTCAGGAGCTGCTTAACGCAGCTGGCGCACGCGGCGAGAACCTGGGCTCCATCACTGCGGCGCTACTGCGACTGGTGGAGCGCTATGGCGCGCCTGAGGTGCAGACGGCCGTATTGACGGCGTTGGCGCGGGGTGTGCCGCATCCCAACGCGGTACGCCTGGCACTGGAGACGCAACGCGAGGCCCGCCATGCACCGGCACCGGTGGCGGTGTGTCTGAGCGCCAATGCCGTGCGGCGCGACAGCGTGGTGCAAACCCACCGGCTCGACACCTACGACCAGCTGACACAGGCTACACAGCCAACCGGAGATGACGATGAATCCGAACCCGAATCCGAATAGTTTGCGTGAACGCGCAGCCGCCTTGCGCTTGCATGGCCTATTGGCGCATTGGTCAGAGGCTCAATCAGCCGACTGGCTCCCCGGGCTTATCCAGTGGGAGGAGGAGGCCCGCGCCCAGCGCAGTCTGGAGCGGCGCATTGGCAGCGCCCATATTGGACGTTTCAAGGCGCTCGTCGACTTCAACTGGACTTGGCCCAAGCGAATGGACCGGGGCGCTATCGAGGGTTTGATGACGCTCGAATTCATCAAGGAGGCGGCCAACGTGGTGCTGCTGGGCCCCAACGGGGTGGGCAAATCGACGCTGGCCAAGAATGTGGCTTACCAGGCACTGGTGCAGGGTCACACGGTGCGATTCACCACTGCGGGTGAACTGCTGGGAGAGTTGGCAGCTTTGGACAGCGATGCAGCCCTACGCCGACGTTTGCGCCACTATGCAGCTCCCGATTTGTTGGTGATTGACGAGATTGGCTACTTGTCGTATTCAAACCGGCACGCCGATTTGCTGTTCGAGCTGATCAGCCGGCGTTATGAATCCAAGAGCACAGTTGTGACAACCAACAAGCCGTTTGCCGAGTGGGCCACGGTCTTCCCCAATGCTGCCTGCGTGGTCTCCCTGGTGGACCGCCTGGTGCATCACGCCGAGGTGATTGCCATCGAGGGCGATTCTTACCGGTTGAAGGAGGCCCGGGAGCGCTCCGAGCAACTCGTAGCCAAGCGCAAGAAGGTGAAATTATGAATTGGCAGTTGCCTTCAGGTCTGGCCCATGGGCTGCCCTTCATCATCCCGAAAGACTGGAGCACCGAGCAAGCAGTGGCGGTGGTCGAATTGCTCGACGACTTGCGCGAGGTGATTTGCAGCCACTATCAAGCGCAAATTCAGGAGTTTCTGCGCCAGGATCGCAGCCCCTCGCTCAGTTCTCAAACCGCCTCAGATGAGGACGACGAACCGTTCTGATGCCTTGTTTGTTCTCTCTTGTTAGCAAAGGGCCCCTCAGGGCCCTTTCCATTGGGACACGCTATTGCATAACTCCGCCAAATATGCGCGCTTTTAGGAAGCCGGTAACAGCCCTTCCAATCCGACTTACTTCGGCGGTAGCGGCGTGTCGTTTCATTACGGTTGCAGGTGCCCAAGCCGGTGCTGATTCCAATGCGTTGGGGGTTTCCCGTGCAGCCGGGTCTAGTGGCGAGCTGGGTTTGGTGGATATTCAAGGAACCGCTGTTATCGAATCGGGCGCAGCCATAGCGGCAAATGCCACGCTAAAGAGTGATTCCAGCGGGCGCGCTATTACCTGGGTAACCAGCGGGGCGAAGGTGGCAATAGCACTGGAGGCGGCATCCGCAGCAGGGCAACTCATAGAGGTTTTGATTCTCCAAAACGTAGCCTAGAAACGGCTTGAAAACCTATCAACCAATCGAGAAAACAATGACCTCAAAAAATGAAATCAAGGGCTTGCTAGGTCAAGTCAAACAGGCCGCTCTGGCACTCAAAGATCAGATATCGTTACTGGATGACAAGATTGATACGCTGCATGCGCGGCGCAGTTTCATACTGTCTGCGCCCCTGTCAAAAGATGACTACATGCGGGCCATTCGGACCAGTATCAAAGCGAAAGCGGGTTTCTTTGAGAAGAGCTTAAGAAATGCCTTGACCAAGGAATTCAAGGTCACTTACCCGGTCATGCAAGTGGCCGACAGGCACCCAATCAATATTCCATTTCTGGATGCTGGTTTGACTGGTCGCCCCTATGAATTGTCTGACCGTGGTTTCTATTATTACTACGAAGATGCCATCATGAGCGGCGTTGAACGTGCCCTGGTTGACGAACAATGGCCGGTAGATGCAATGCCCGCCGATGACCGGAAAACCGAACTGGCGGCCATTGATGCGCAGATTGAAAAATTGACACTGGAGCGGGACTCTTTAGCCGATGACCTGGTGTCATGTGGTGTGACTGAGTAAGGGGCATCATGGGCCAGTTGATAAGCCTCGAAACGACGTTGAGCAACCCGCGTACCTGGTTGGGCTATCAGCGCATGATGGATGCCATAGTGAAGGGCGAATTGCTGCATGATGTTCTGATGGGCTTGATTCGCTTTCAACCCAAGGGCGAGACGCCAAACTACGATATGTTCAACGGTGCATTGCAGTGCCTTTTGGACGCATGGTCATCCATGGTTAGCGCTGGCGTCACAGTGACCAGTGAGGACAAGAAGAGCCTTGAAAACTTCCTGAATGGCAGCAAGGCCCGCATGCTTTGCGATTTGATGCAAGCTGACGCAGCAAGCAACACAGATTCGTTTGCATTACTGATTTACAGCCTTTGTGATTG
>JBAXFI010000193.1:0-4732 GCA_037139995.1 Comamonadaceae bacterium
GTCACGCACAGATTGCAGCCAACGCACTCTGACTCCAGCACCTCGAAGTGGCGTTGCCCGTTCTTGCTGGCGCTGATGGCCTGATGCGAGGTGTCTTCGCAGGCAATGTGGCAGCGCCCGCACTGGATGCAGGTCTCCTGCTTGATGACAGCTTTGCTGATGTGATTGAGGTTCAAAAAGCGCCACTCCGACACCGTGGGTACCGCCTTGCCAACAATCTGGCTGACGCTGGTAAAGCCCATCTGGTCCATGTAGTTGGACATGCCGTCAATCATCTCCTGCACAATTTTGAAGCCATAGACCATGGCGGCGGTGCAGACCTGCACGTTCTCTGCACCCAGCGCGATGAAGTCCAGCGCGTCGCGCCAGTTGCTGACGCCGCCGATGCCCGAGACCGGCAGACCGATGGTTTGCGGGTCGCGTGCAATCTCGGCTACCATGTTCAGCGCAATCGGCTTCACGGCCGGGCCGCAGTAGCCGCCGTGCGAGCCCTTGCCGCCAGTGGCGGGCGACATGGTGAGCGTGAGCGGATCCACACCCATGATGGAGTTGATGGTGTTGATGAGCGAAACCGCATCGGCGCCGCCCTTCTTGGCAGCGCGCGCCGGATAGCGGATGTCGGTCACGTTGGGCGTGAGTTTCACCACCACCGGCAGCTTGCTGTAGTGCTTGCACCAGGCCGTGACCATCTCGATGTACTCGGGCACCTGGCCTACCGCCGCACCCATGCCACGCTCGCTCATGCCGTGCGGGCAACCAAAATTGAGCTCCACACCGTCGGCGCCGGTGTCCTCCACGCGCGCCAGAATCGTCTTCCAGGCCTGCTCCTCGCAGGGCACCATCAGGGAGACCAGCAGCGCCCGATCAGGCCAGTCGCGTTTGACCTGGGCGATCTCGGTCAGATTGACCTGCAGCGGGCGGTCCGTGATGAGTTCGATGTTGTTGAAACCGATCATCCGGCGATCCGGCGTTAGCAGCGCACCGTAACGCGGCCCGCTCACATTGACCACCGGCGGGCCGTCTTCGCCCAGTGTCTTCCACACCACGCCACCCCAACCTGCCTCGAAGGCGCGGTTCACGTTGTAGGCCTTGTCGGTCGGTGGCGCGGAAGCCAGCCAAAAAGGATTCGGGCTCTTGATGCCGGCAAAGTTGGTTTGCAGATTGGCCATGTTGCTCTCTCTTATCTCAGGCGTCGGATGTTTTTGGAATTGTCATTGCGGGCTTGACCCGCAATCCATGGATCCCGGATCAGGTCCGGGATGACATTTGAGGCGTTCGGGATGACACGATTGGGTTCATAAGGTGCTGGTGAATTGCCAGCGCCGATTGCTTGCCATGCGCAACGGCTTCAACCGTCAGCTCCAGCCCGCCCGCACGGCAGTCACCTCCGGCCCAGACACCCTGCAGGCTGGTCTGGCCAACGTCATCGGTCGCGATGCGCTCGTCCCTCATTTGCAGACCCGACTGTGCCAGCACCGGGTTGCCCAGGCGCTGGCCAATGGCTTTGAGCACCATGTCACAGGCCAGCGTCTGCACCTCGCCAGTGGGGCAGAGTTTGCCATCGACCAGCGCCTGGCGAGCGAACTTGACGGCACTAGCATGCCCATTGGATTCGACAACTTCCGACGGCGCCAACCAGTGGTGAATCGTCACACCATGGGTTTGCGCCCATTCCTGCTCCGCTTTGGATGCCGACATCTGCTCGGGTCCGCGTCGGTACACCAGGTGCACTTCCTCTGCGCCCAGCAGTTTGGCCTGCACCGAAGCGTCCACCGCCGTCATGCCGCCGCCAATCACAATCACGCGCCGTCCGATGGGTAGTGTTGAAAGATCGGCGCTCTGGCGCAGTGCGGCGATGAAGTCCACCGCGTCCTGCACACCAGCGAGGTCTTCACCCGGCACCCCAAGTCGATGCGTGGCGACCAGACCAATGCCCAGAAACAGGGCGTCAAAGTCAGCTCGCAGTGCATCGAACTGCGCTGCGGTCTCCAGCTTCCAGTCGGTGCGCAACTCGATACCGCCGATGCCCAGCAGCCATTGCAGTTCGGTCTGCGCAAAATTGTCGGTCGTCTTGTAGCTGGCCAGGCCGTACTCGTTGAGGCCACCGGCCTTGGCGTGGGCATCGAGCAGCAGCACCTCGTGACCCAGACGCGCCAGTGTGTGCGCGCAGGCCAGGCCCGCTGGCCCGGCGCCCAGCACCGCAATCTTTTTGCCGGTGCTGGCGGCGCGTGTGAAGATCTGCGGCTGCGCGCTTTGCATCAGTGCGTCGGTGGCGTAGCGTTGCAGGCGGCCAATCGCAACCGGCTGCGCGCTTTGCGTGTTGCGCACGCAGACCTGCTCGCACAGGTTCTCGGTCGGGCAGACCCGAGCGCACATGCCGCCCAAGGGGTTGGCTTCCAGAATGCTGCGCGCCGCGCCGCGCAGGTTGCCTTCGGCGATGCGCCGGATGAAGGACGGCACATCGATGTGTGTTGGGCAGGCCGTGGCGCAAGGGGCGTCAAAGCAGTAGAGGCAGCGCTCTGCTTCCAGCAGCGCTTGCCCCGGGCTCAGGCGCGGGCTGGCATCGGCAAAACGCAGTGCGTACTCGTCGGCGCCCAGGCGATGCGGGCGAAGGTCAGGATGAACAGAGGTGGACACGCTGGCAACTCCTGTGCAGTGAGGCAGTAACAAACAAAAACTGACCGTTCAGTCAGTTTCTGCAATAGATACTAGCAATACATATGCCACGCTGTAACTAGGGTTTGCCCGAAGAATTGTTTTGAGCACGGCGCGCGCTCCGCTACCATGCGGTATTCGCAGTTCCTTGACCCGGAGAAATCATGAGTGCAGCCCCCAACGCCCCAGCGGCCGGTTTTGAAGCGCAGGACGCTTGCCACCAGCAGATGCTGGTGCACCTGTCGATGTTGTCGGATTTGGCACAGCACATCGATCAGGTTGGCATCGATGCCGAGGCCCAGCACCAGGCTGGTGTGATCGAAAGTTTTTTTTCAGGCGCCTCGCGCCAGCATCACGCGGATGAAGAAAAGAATGTCTTCCCTCCCCTGCTGGCTGGCAGCGATGCCGAGTTGATTGCGCTGGTGCAGGTGTTGCAGCAGGACCATTGCTGGATCGAGGAAGACTGGCTTGAACTGGCGCCGCAGTTGCGCGCCATTGCATCGGGCAACAACTGGATCGACAGCGCAGAGTTTCAGCACAACGCCGAAATTTTCCTGGCCCTGACGCGCGGCCATATTGATCTGGAAGAAAAGATGATCTACCCGCAAGCGCGCGCCCTGAAGGCACGTGCCACCAGCCGGAATCCGCGCGTTCCGCTTTGAGGAGGCGCAACCCAGCGTCATTGCGAGGAGCGCAGCGACGCGGCAATCCATGAACCTGGCCCACCTGCTGGTGCGACAAGCACTACAACATCCCGACCGCACCGCCATCTACAACGGCAGCGTGCCGCACGCCAGTTACGCCCGATGGGCGGCGCGCAGCGCGGGCCTGGCGCGGCGCCTGATTGAAGCGGGTCTGGTTCCGGGGGATCGGGTCCTGCTGTTCATGCGCAACCATCCGCGCTATCTGGAAATCCTGTTTGGCGCCTGGTGGGCTGGTTTGTCGGTGGTGCCGGTCAACGCCAAGCTGCACACGCTGGAAGCGCAGTGGATCGTTGAAAACTCTGGCGCGCGCTGGGGTTTTGTTACCAGCGACGTGGCGCCGACAGCGGTGGCCGGGTTGGAGCGCCAGATCGACATTGAAAGCGGCGACGCCGACGCGCTGCTCGCGCCTCTGACCGACCGCATCAGTCAGCCACTGGCCGAGCGCGACCCGAACTCGCTGGCCTGGCTGTTCTACACCAGCGGCACCACCGGGCGACCGAAAGGCGTGATGATCACGCAGCGCAATTTGATGACCATGGGGCTGACCTATTTTGTGGACGTCGATGCCGTGTCCAGCGACGACGCCATCGTCTATGGCGCGCCCATGTCGCACGGCGCCGGTCTGTACGCCATTCCGCACCTGATGGCCGGTGCACGCCACGTCGTGCCAGCATCCGGTGGTGTCGATCCGGCCGAACTGTTTGAACTGGGCCGTGCCCTCGGGCCGCTCTCAACCTTTGCCGCGCCGACCATCGTCAAGCGTCTGGTGGATTACGCCGAGCAGGCTAATCTGACGCAGCAGGATGCAGCTAAGTCCTTCAAGACCATCGTCTACGGCGGCGCACCGATGTACGTGGCCGACATAGCGCGCGCACTACGCGTGATGGGGCCGCGCTTTGTGCAAATCTACGGCCAGGGCGAGACGCCCATGGTCGCCACCGCGCTGTCACGCCAGCACCTGAGCGACACCGAGCATCCGCGTTACCGCGAGCGTATTGCCTCCGTTGGCGTGGCGCAGACGCCGGTGCAACTGCGTGTGGGTGACGAGCGGGGCGTGGCGCTTCCCTGCGGCGAGGTGGGCGAAGTGCTGGTCAAGGGCGACAGCGTGATGGCCGGCTACTGGGACAACCCGCTGGCCACGGCAGCCGCCATTCAGGACGGCTGGCTTTTCACTGGCGACGTCGGCAGCCTGGACGCCGATGGCTTTTTGACGCTGAAAGACCGAAGCAAGGACCTGATCATCAGCGGCGGCTCCAATATCTATCCGCGTGAAGTGGAGGAAGCTTTGCTGACGGTGCAGGGTGTGGCCGAAGTGGCCGTGGTCGGTGCGCCGGACGCCGAATGGGGTGAAGTCGTTGTCGCTTTTGTGGTGA
>JBAXFI010000194.1:0-4702 GCA_037139995.1 Comamonadaceae bacterium
ATGAAGAAACTGGGCCGCCCCTGGTCCATCAGCAAGGGCTTTGACCACTCGGCACCGATCGGCGTGATCACCCCTGCTGCCGACGCGCCCGACATTGCCAGCGCCGAAATCTTGCTGCAGGTGAACGGCCAGCAACGCCAGCGCAGCCAGATCGCCAAGTTGATCTGGAACATCAGCGAAGTCATCGAGCACCTGTCGGCGGCCTGGGAACTGCAAAGCGGTGACCTGATCTACACCGGCACGCCAGAGGGCGTCGGTGCGGTGGTCTCGGGCGACAGCATGAGCGCTGGCATTACCGGGCTGCAATCCATCACGGTCACGGTTGCCTAGAGCGCATAGCGCCGAGGCCATGCTCCGCAAGCCCATCAAACACTGCAAGGACTGCGGCGCGGCCGCGGTCTATCGCATTCCGGACGATGGAGACACGAAAGAGCGCGCGGTCTGCCCGGTCTGCAACAGCATCCACTACGAGAACCCCTTGATCGTCGTCGGGACCGTGCCCTACTGGGGCAGCAAGGTCCTGCTTTGCAAACGCAACATCGAGCCGCGTTGGGGGAAATGGACGCTGCCGGCCGGCTTCATGGAGCTGAACGAAACCGTGGCCGAGGGCGCTGCTCGCGAAACGCTGGAAGAGTCCGGCGCGCAGTTTGCGCTGGAAGGCTTCTTCTCGCTGCTGAATGTGCCCCGCGTCGGCCAGGTTCATATGTTCCATCTGGCGCGCCTGCTCAGTGAGAGCTTCAACCCCGGCTTCGAGACCATCGAAGCGCGCCTGTTTGAGGAAGAAGAGATTCCGTGGGACCAAATTGCGTTCAGGACAGTGAAAGAGACGCTGGAACACTACTTCCGCGACCGCGCAGCAGGTCACTTCAATTTCCATGCAGTCGACGTTATCTGACCCGCAGTCCGCGGCAATAGCCCGTCTGCAGTTCTGGTTCTACCGCATCGGCGGCTATCTGCTGCTCAACGTGATGGACGAGCCAGCCTGGCTGGCACTGATGTTCTGCTAGGGTCGCGCGCCATGCTGCCCTGCTATGTTGTGCTGGATCTGGAAACCACCGGTGGCAGCCCGCAGCGCGACCGCATTACCGAAATTGCTGCGGTGCGCATGGAAGGCGGCCACGAAGCAGCGCGCTGGAGCACTCTGGTAAACCCCGGGACACCGATCCCCTTTTTCATCCAGAACCTCACCAGCATCAGCAACCAGATGGTGCACGATGCTCCCACTTTTGCCACCGTCGTGCCGCAACTGCTCGAACTGCTCGACGGTGCCGTGCTGGTGGCACACAACGCGCCTTTTGACCACGGCTTTTTGCTGGGGGAATTTGCGCGACTGCAGACCAATTTGCGCGTCAGGACGCTCTGCACCGTGCGGCTGTCGCGGGCCTTGTATCCGCAACATCGCAGCCACAGCCTGGACGCCATCATGCAACGTCATGGTTTGAGCAGCAGTGCGCGACATCGCGCGATGGGAGATGTCGACGTGGTGCTGGAGTGGCTGCACGTGGCAACGCTGGAGCATGGCATGGAGCAGGTCCGGCGCCATGCCAGCAGGCTGGTGAAAGGCATTGCGCTGCCGCCATCGCCAATGAAAACCGCACTCGACGGACTCCCTGTGGACTGAAGGATCTTGGTGGCAGAGCGTGGGGCATGGGCTCCCGCCTCATACTGTCAAATGCCCAGAAATCGGCGGGAACCCATGCCCCACACTCTGCAAGTGACGCTGCTGGTTTGCAGCGTTACCAGCCGTTCAGGCGGGGCGCCTGTCCAGAATCCGGCAGCTTGGAGTCTGGCTTATCCCCCCATCTTGATGATGTCCCTATTTGGCCCCTATTGAGCTGTCATGTCCCTATTGAACTTGTTTCAGTCGGCCCTTTGCGTCACAATATTCGAGTGCACCAAGAATCAGGCAACGATCTGGTCAGGTGCATTGCTCAGAACAAAGGGAGGACGCACTGGACATCAAGAACAAGCGACCCGCACACGGTGGCGATTCCATGACAAATCTCATGGACAGCCTGCAACAGCGAGCCGAGGCGGCGCTGGGGCAACGCACCACCCGGTCACCCGAACAATTTGCAGCGCTTTCACCCGGAGCAGCGCAACGGGTGCTGCATAACCTGCAGGTTCATCAGGTTGAGCTGGAGATGCAAAACGAGGAACTGCGCCGCGCGCACGCTGCACTCGATTCCTCCCGCGCGCACTATGTCGATTTTTACGACCTGGCCCCGGTGGGTTACTGCACAGTGAGCGCAAAGGGCCTGATCAAGGAAGTCAACCTGGCCACAAGCACCCTGCTCAATGTACCGCGCAGCCAATTGATCAATCGGCCAATCAGCCGCTTCATCTTCAACGACGACCAGAGCATCTACTACGACTTTCGACACAAGCTGGCGGATACCGATAAATCACTGTCCTGCGAATTGCGCCTGATCAAGCGTGAGGGCGCACCCTTGTGGGCGCACCTGGTGGCCACCTCGGTGCAGGATGACGATAACGGTTCTGAGCTGCGTATCGTGCTCAAGGACATCACCGAGCGCAAGAACATCGAAGCAAACCTGAGTGCCAGCGAGGAGCGCTACCGCTCGCTGGCAGAGTGGACGCCAGAACCGATCGTTGTTCATGGCGCAGGCAAGACACTTTACGTCAATCCGGCAGCCATCAAGATGTTCGGAGCAACTTCTGCCAGCGACCTGGTCGGCAAACCGACGCTTGATCTGATCCACCCTGATTTTCGCAAGACCGTGGCCGAGCGTCTGAAGGTGAACGCTGAAGCTGGCGGCGGCACGCCGATGCTTGAACAGAAGTTGCTCAAGTTGGATGGAAGCGTCATCGACGTTGAAGTTCAGGGGGTGCAGGTTTACTTCAATGGAAAGCCTGCGATTCAAGCAGCGATGCGCGACGTCACTCAGCGAAACAAAGCAGAGGCAGAACGCAAGCGACACGAACAAGCTCTTGAAGACAGCCAACGTCGACTGACTCGGGCCGAAGAGATTGCCCATGTTGGCAACTGGTCCTATGAAGTGGCTGACGGGGTCGTCCAATGGTCAGACGAGTTGTGGAATATCTTTGGCCGGGATCCGCACTCTGTCGAATTGACCTACGACACATTCACATCATGGATTCGCGAAGACTTCCGTGCCTACCACGATAACTGCATGAGACGGATGCTTGAGCTCAGGCCAGGCGAGACCATCAAGGATTTCGTTTACTGCCTGGTTCGTCCGGATGGCGAGCAGCGTTGGACCGAGACCTTCATGGAGGCCGAGTTCGATCCAGAAGGCAGTCCGATGCGCTTCTTCGGGGTCGCAAAAGACATCACCGAGCAGAGAGTTGCCCGAGCCACGCTTCAACTCACCGCCAACGTCTTCAACCATGCCCGTGAAGGTGTCACGATCACGGACGCCGACGGCAGCATCATTGATGTCAACGCCGCTTTCACGCGAATCACAGGCTACAGCCGCGAGGAAGTGCTGGGTCAAAACCCGCGCATCCTGCAGTCGGGTCGCCAGACCAAAGAGTTCTACGTCGCCCTGTGGCGTGATCTGCTTGCCAGCGGCCACTGGTCGGGCGAAATCTGGAACAAACGCAAGAACGGCGAAATCTACCCCGAGTTGCTGAACATCAGCGCTGTGAAGGACGCTCAGGGCAACGTCGGTCAGTACGTGGGCCTGTTTACCGACATCACGGTGCGCCGCCAGATGGAGGACAAGGTCCATCAAATGGCCTTCTTCGACCCGCTGACCAGGCTGCCAAACCGGCGCACGCTCAGTGATCGTTTGGGCCAGACCATGGCATCGAGCAAGCGCAGCGGGCGTTACGGCGCCCTCATGGTGCTTGATCTGGACAACTTCAAGCCGCTCAATGACGCGCATGGGCACGCTGCGGGCGACTTGCTGCTGGAGGCGGTCGCAGGACGAATGATGGCGTGCGTGCGCGAAGTCGATACGGTGGCGCGCATCGGAGGAGACGAGTTTGTCGTGCTGCTAAGTGAGTTGGATACGGACCGAAGCGAGTCGATGGCACAAGCCGGACTGATTGCCGAGAAGATTCGCCTTGCCCTGGCGGCGCCGTATTCGCTGCCACTGACCAGGCAGGGGCAAGAAGCGTCGGCGGTCGAGCATCGCTGCACTGCCAGCATCGGCGTCGTGCTGTTCTTGAACCACGAGGCCAGCCAGGAAGACATCCTGCGCTGGGCCGACGCGGCGATGTACCAGGCCAAGGCCGCCGGGCGCAATGCGATTCGGTTCTATGGGGCGGACGGGATCACCTGAATGACCGCAGTCAGGAGAACTGACTGACTGGTATGTCTATTGCAGTCGCCCGCACCCGCACGCCAACACAAGTTCTACGGCGGCTTTTCCTTGGCCTCTACATCAGTCACGTCGACATCATCGCGCTGGCTTGCCGGGACCCGACCGCGCGCACGATAGAAGCGGTCCCAGACGGCTTGCCTGTCGACCTTGAAGGTCCAGGGTGTGACGGGTCGGCCATTCAGGCGCGCCCAGAGCGAACGCAGCAACCAAAGTGCCAGCATCACCAGCGCGGCAAAAAGCAGGCTGGCCAGAAAAACGATGCCTGCCAGCAGCAAAGCAACACGCAGAATGAGACGCATCATGTTGCAGGGCGGCGAGTGCGACGCCGGGCCGACCTCACCTCCTGGACTGCTCTCAGTGCAGGGTCGCGCCGGTCTTGGATTGCAGTT
>JBAXFI010000195.1:0-4694 GCA_037139995.1 Comamonadaceae bacterium
AGACGCATCTTTACGCAGGTGGAGGAAATACGCCATGAGTTTGGTCCGGTCGCGGCCACGCCGCTGCTGCGTGGCGCGATCGGTGCCGTGCTGACGAATCCTTTTGCGGGTCGCTATGAGCCGAATATTTTGCCCATGATGGATGAGTTGCAACCGGTGGGTGTCGAGATGGCGCGGCGCTTGCTGGCGGCCATGGATGTACCGGCAGAGCGCATCGAGGGCTACGGCAAGGGCGCCATCATTGGCGCCGATGGGGAACTCGAGCACGGTGCGCTCTGGCATGTGCCCGGCGGCTACGCCATGCGCGAACTGCTGGGCTGGAAGGGTGACCTTGCCAGCTACAGCAAGGGTCAGGGTGAGACCAAAACCGGTCAGCCGGGCAACGCACTGGCCATCGTGCCATCGACCAAGAAGGTCGGTGGACCGGGCGCCGCGCTGGACGTGCCACTGACGCACATCAACGCCAGTTATGTACGTAGTCACTTTGATGCGATGGAGGTCCGCGTTCCGGGTGCGCCCTCGGCCCAGGAGATTGTTTACATTCTGGTGATGAGCACCGGGCCGCGCATTCACGCCCGCGTCGGTGGTCTGGCGGCCAGCGCCATCGCCAAATGGGACGGCTTGCGTTGAAGCCCGGATCACCACCAATTTCTGAAGGAAAAACCATGAGCGCCAAGATTCGAAAAATCATTGTCCAGGTTGATGAGACGCTGATCGAAATGGGCCAGACCGTCAGCCCTCCGACACGCCGGGCACTCGTCATGGCGGTGATTGAAAACCCCTACGCCGGCAAGTATTCACAGCAGCTTGACGAGTTGATCGCCATCGGCGAGGAACTGGGTGGCCTGCTGGGCGCCAAGTGCGTCGAGGCCCTGGGCATCACGCCGGCGCAAGCACAGAGTTACGGCAAGGGCGCCATCGTGGGCGAGGCCGGGGAGCTCGAACACGCGGCGGCCATCCTGCATCCCAAGCTCGGCGCACCGCTGCGCAAGGCGGTTGAAAAAGGCGCAGCGCTGGTGCCCTCGGCCAAGAAAATGGGTGGCCTGGGCAGTGCGCTCGACGTGCCACTGGGCCACAAGGACGCAGCTTTTGTGCGCAGCCACTTTGATGCGATGGAGGCACGCGTCAGCGATGCGCCGCGCGCCAACGAGATTGTGGTGGCCGTGGTAGTCACTGCCAGCGGGCGCCCCTTGCCGCGCATTGGTGGTTTGCAGGTCAATGAGATCGTCGGCCAGGACGGCCTGCGATAAGGGAGATGAAGATTGTGATGTATGGTTGTCATGCCAAGCTCGTATTTGTCATCCCGGACTCGATCCGGGATCCAGTGCAGCGCGACCACTGGATTGCGGGTGCTGAAACCCCGGACCCCGGATTGAGCCCGGGGCAAGCTCTGATCCGGGGCCGCAATGACAAACCAGGGGAACAATGGGTTCTTTTGCGATTTCCATCTCCCTAAGCTATTTTTCCAGCCTTGGTTTTTTTAACTTTTATATGAGGAGACTTTGACATGAAGATGCTAAGAACGATGCTGTACACGGCCGGCTTTGCCATGACTTGCGCACTGCTGCCCCCAGCACATGCGCAGGGCGTTATCAAGATCGGTGAGGTCAACAGCTACAAGGCGCAACCGGCTTTTCTGGAGCCCTACAAAAAGGGCATGGAGCTCGCCGTGGACGAGGTCAATGCGGCCGGTGGCGTCAACGGCAAGAAGATCGAGCTGATCACGCGTGACGACAACGCCAATCCGGGCGACGCCGTGCGCGTTGCCGAAGAGTTGATTTCGCGCGAGAAGATCGACGTGCTGATGGGCACCTTCCTGTCGAACACCGGACTGGCAGTGGCCGACTTTGCCAAGCAGAAGAAATTCTTCTTCCTGGCGGGCGAACCTCTGACCGACAAGATCATCTGGGGCAGCGGCAACAAGTACACCTACCGTCTGCGCCCCGGCACTTACATGCAGGCCGCCATGCTGGTGCCGGAAGCGGCCAAGCTGAAGAAAAAGCGCTGGGCTCTGGTGTACCCCAACTACGAATACGGTCAGTCCGCAGTAGCAGCCTTCAAAGCTTTGCTCAAGGCGGCGCAGCCTGATGTCGAGTTCGTCGCCGAGCAGGCACCGCCGCTGGGCAAGCTCGACGCCGGCAGCGTGGTGCAGGCACTGGCCGACTCCAAGCCGGACGCGATCTTCAACGTGCTGTTTGGCGCCGACCTGTCCAAGTTCGTGCGTGAAGGCAATACCCGTGGTCTGTTCCAGGGCCGTGAAGTGGTGAGCGTGCTGACGGGTGAGCCCGAGTACCTGGATCCACTGAAGGAAGAAGCACCCAACGGCTGGATCGTCACCGGCTACCCCTGGAACGGCATCCAGACGGCTGAACACAAAGCCTTCCTGGCCGCTTACCAAGGCAAGTTCAAGGACTACCCGCGTCTGGGTTCGGTGGTCGGCTACTCCGCCGTCAAGTCCATCGTTGCCGGTCTGAAGAAAGCTGGCAGCGCCGACACCGAGAAACTGGTGCTGGCCTTCAAGGGTCTGCAGGTTGACACCCCGTTTGGCAAGATTACCTACCGCGCCCAGGACAACCAGTCCACCATGGGTGCGTATGTGGGCAAGACCAAGAACGACGGCAGCAAGGGCGTGATGGTTGATTACGTCTACCTTGACGGCGCCAAGTACCTGCCGTCGGATGCCGAGGTTGCCAAGCTGCGCGCTCCCGACTGACGCGGCGCATCGCATGCACTGGATTGCGGGTCAGGCCCGCAATGACAAGACAAATGTCACGACGGACATGCCTTGTCATCACGGATCTGTCTTGTCATTCCGAACCCGCCTTGTCATCCCGGCCCCGGATCAGGTCCGGGGTTTCAACATCCGGGATCCAGTGCCACGCAGACACTGGATTGCGGGTCAGGCCCGCAATGACAAAAACGGGCCGCAATGACAAAGACGGACGCAATGTCAACGCGCCGGGGTTGTGAATTCCGGCAGTGTCGATAGGTTCATCAGAGGAGTGCAATGGATTTTTCAGGCTTTTTGGCCCAGTTGTTGAACGGGCTGGCCGGTGCCTCGTCACTGTTTCTGGTGGCGGCCGGTCTGTCGCTGATTTTTGGTGTCACGCGCATCGTCAATTTTGCGCATGGCTCCTTCTTCATGGTTGGCATCTATGTCGCTTACAGCCTGGTGGCACGGCTGGGCGGTGTGATCGGTTTTTGGCCCGCCGTGATGTTGGCGCCGCTGGTGGTGGGCGTCTTCGGCGCCCTGATTGAAATGACGCTGCTGCGGCGCATCTACAAGGCGCCGGAACTGTTCCAGTTGCTGGCCACTTTTGCGCTGGTGCTGGTGATCAAGGACGCCGTGCTCTGGTTCTGGGGACCCGATGAACTGCTGGGTCCGCGGGCACCGGGCTTGCGCGGCGCCGTGCAGATCTTGGGGCGGTCCTTCCCGTCCTACGACCTGTTCATGATCGTCGTCGGCCCGGTGGTGCTGGGCCTGCTCTGGTTGCTGCTGACGCGTACGCGCTGGGGTACGCTGGTGCGGGCGGCCACGCAGGACCGCGCCATGGTCAGCGCACTGGGTGTGAACCAGGCCTGGCTCTTTACGGCGGTCTTCGCTTTGGGCGCTTTGCTCGCCGGACTCGGTGGTGCCCTGCAACTGGCGCGCGAACCCGCCAATCTGGAAATGGACCTCAACACCATTGGCGCTGCCTTTGTGGTGGTGGTGGTGGGCGGCATGGGCTCCATTCCCGGTGCCTATGCGGCAGCGCTGCTGATCGCGGAAATCAAGGCCGTCTGCATCTGGCTCGGTGTGGTGCAGATTGCAGGCATCAGCCTGTCGTTTTCCAAACTGACGCTGGTGGTGGAGTTTCTGGTGATGGCCACGGTGCTGGTGGCGCGTCCCTGGGGCCTGATGGGTCGGGCCCAGGCGCCCAGCCGTTACGTTGGCATGCAGGAGGAACCGCTGCGCGGCGCCTCCCGCAGCTACCTTGTCGCCGCCGGCTTGCTCGGGCTGGCGTTGATGGCGCTGCCCATCGTGACTGCCGGCTCGCCCTACACCACGGTGCTGATGATCGATCTGCTGGTGGCGGCCCTGTTTGCAGCCAGCCTGCACTTCATCATGGGGCCGGCTGGCATGCATTCGTTCGGGCACGCTGCTTATTTCGGGCTCGGTGCTTACGGCGCAGCGCTGCTGGCGCGCAGCGCCGGTTTGCCGATGGAAGCATCCCTGCTGCTGGCGCCTCTGGTGGCAGCGCTCGGTGCGCTGATCTTTGGCTGGTTTGCAGTGCGGCTGTCTGGCGTTTACCTGGCCATGCTGACGCTGGCTTTTGCGCAGATCATCTGGGCCATCACCTTTCAGTGGGACAGTTTCACCGGCGGCAGCAACGGCCTGACCGGCGTCTGGCCGGCGCCCTGGCTGGCGAGCAAGATCAATTACTACTATCTCACTCTGGTGCTGGTGGCCGCTGGTGTGCTGCTGATGCGTCGGCTGTTGTTCTCGCCCTTTGGCTACGCGCAGCGTGCCTGTCGCGATTCGGTGCTGCGGGCGGACGCCATCGGCATGGATGTGAAGCGCATGCAGTGGGCGGCTTTTGTGGTGGCAGGGACCTTTGCCGGACTGGCAGGTGCGATCTACGCTTTTTCCAAAGGCAGTATCTCGCCCGAGACGCTGTCGGTGGGCAAGTCGGTCGATGGTCTGGTGATGGTGC
>JBAXFI010000196.1:0-4677 GCA_037139995.1 Comamonadaceae bacterium
CGGCGATCATGCGGCCGATGCCGCGCGAGCCGCCCGTGATCAGTGCGGTGCGGCCCTTGAGTGAAAACAGTTCGTTCATGCAATTCTCCGTCAGGTCTTCAGATCGATGTCCTGCTTCTACCACAGGCCCTGGCGCCGCATCGTCACGTTGAGTCCCGCGACTCCGGCGGCTGCCAGTTCTTCAGCAGTTTCTGCACCTCGCCCGCGCGCCGGCCCATCAGACAACTGGCCGTGAGCACACCGGCCATCAGCGCACCGCCAACGCCAGCAGTGACGGTATCGGCACCGGTGAGATACAGGCCAGGAACCGGCGTCTGGCTATGAATGGCTGTCTCGTTGAAGCGTGCCACCGTGTGGTCGATGCCATAGATTTCGCCGGCCAGATTCCACTGAAACCACTCGGTTGACAGGGGTGTCGATAGCTCGTGGAAGTCCAGTGCCGCCTGTAGCTGCGGGAAGAACCGATAGAGCGAGCGCAGCAGCACTTCGGTCATCTGCGCCTTCAGCGCCTCGTAGTCGTCGCCACGCTTTCCCCAGGTCGTGCCCCGCCACTTTGCGAACCACTGCGGCAGGGTCGGCGCGACAATTTCCACGGTCGTCCGGTCGGGATAGCGTTCGTTCCAAAGCGGGTCTTTCGCGGCCGGGAACGAGATATAGATCAAGGGGAAGTCCAACCCGTTCGAGGCCTTGAAGCGCGCCACGTTGCCATCGTGATCGGCATCCGGGTAGACCCAGTAGTTGGTCCGGGGCAAGCCCAACTTCTCAGCCGTACCCTTAAAGCCCAGGTAGAGACAGACATGCGACGCCGATGCGACGACATTGCGCGTCGCCTTGGCCAAACCATAGTGCGCTTGCACATCTGCCGGCAACAGTCGCTGATAGGTCGGCAAGAGACCGGCACAACTGACGACCACATCGGCATGCAGTTCGTGACCCTCCTTCTTGAGGCGAACGCCATAGGCGCCGCGCTCGCCGACCAGAATCTGCTCGACACCCGCATAGGTAAAAACCTTGCCACCGGCCGCCTCGATCACCGGAATGATCGTGCGTGCGATGGAACTGGCTCCTCCCACCGGGTAGTTGCCACCTGCCATATAGTGCTTGGCCAGCATGGCATGCATAAGAAAGCTCGATTGTGCAGGCGGCAAGCCGTAGTCGCCCCACTGTCCGGTCAGCACGGCGATCAGTTCCTGATTCGCAGTCAGCGTTTCCAGAACCTCACGCGTGGTCTTGAAGCAAACGCCTGGCAGCAGCAGTTTGCGGGTGCCGGCGTACAGACGACCGAGGGTTCGCGGCATCGCCTGTCCAGCAAAGAACTTCGGCGCCTGACGGCTGACCTGCCCGATCAACTCGACATAGCGCTCGATGGCCTGCGCCTCGCCAGGGAAATGTCTTGTAAGTTCTGCCGTGAATTCGCCCCGCCCGGCGCGAAAGTCATACACACGCTCGCCGATCACCATGCGGTCGTAAACCGCATCCATCGGCGCCCATTGAAGCTGGCCGTCGGAGATGACGTCAAAGACCCGGCGCAACACAGCCTGCGGCTTGTGCACTTCGCCAATGTAGTGAACACCGACATCCCACTCGTAGCCCTTGCGCGTATAGCTGTGCGTATAGCCACCCGCCGTGTAATGCTGCTCCAGCACACAAACCCGTTTGCCGAACCTGGCCATCAGCGCCGCCGTGCACAAGCCCCCGATGCCGGAGCCGACCACGATCACGTCGTAATGCTCGGCGGCGAGCCCGGGGCGAAAACGCGTACCGGTGCGAACCTTGGACCCTGAGGAACGTCTGGAGCGCAAGGGATCATTGTTCATATTGCTTCCTTCAAAGAACTTGCTCATTTGCGCAAGCGTCATCTTATCGGTGTCCTTGCTCAGGTCAATGACCAGGTAGCCGTCACAATATCTGCTGCCAATGGGCGCCCGGCCGCTGGGGGCTGCGGCGGACTGAAAGCACCGGTCAGTCGCGCCTTCTCAATTCCCGGCAACCTTGGGCTGCCAGCCGACGAAAGCGGGGTAGTGACGTTTGACCACGGATCCATTGACATCCCAGGCCAGGCACTGGCCCACGAAGTGCGGTGGCGAGCCGTCGATTGCGTCAGGAAGCGGTCCTTCGGGTAGTGTCTGGAAGGCGATCGTGGCCATGTTGAAAAGAAGTTCGCGCAGGTGGGTGCAACCCCGTGCGCCCCCAAGATTTGTCTGGATGGCATGACGCCAGCCTGGCCCCATGGTGCATCCAATCATCTTCTGCATGGGAGCCTGGGCGATCGGGCATTCCGGGTGCGGCACGTCGTCCATCGCCACTGCAATCTCGCGCACCACAAATCCGTCGTCGATCGTTACCCGTATCGAAAGCCTGTGAATCGGCTCTCCGGGCAGCCAGGTCCCTTCGCCAGGGATGTCCATCGCATGTGTCTTGGTGTCGCACATCTCGGCCTCAATGTCCCACCACCGGTCTTCTCTCTGAAAACCGCGGTAAACGACGTCTCGCGTATGCGCATGGGTTCGGGGTTCAGGTGTTGGCAGTGGCAAATCAGCGCCTCCTGTGAATGGCAGTGGATATTTGTCGAGTGTAGATTGCCTTGTTGGCAGTCCACCGCCTGACGTGTATTTGCAATGAAGTCCCCTGCTGGTGTGTGAGCATTGGCGTCGCTGGTAGCATCAAGCTCTTAGTGAGACTTTGAAGGAACTGTTTTGATGATACCGACTTGGTCCCGACTGGTCGCTGCAAGCTTGCTTGCGCTGTGCTTGCCCGTCGATGCCCAGACACGCGAGCCGGTTGAGACCCTCTGCCGCAGCCCGCAGGCCTGTCTGGCCGAGAGTACCAAACTGCTGGTGCGCCCGGCGGGGGCTGGCACCAGCGAGTTGGCGCGCACGCAGGACCTGTTCTATTGGTTCGGGCGCATCAACATGGCATCGACCGTGGCGAACGTCGAGCGAGGCATCATTCCCGCCGAACTCGCCGGTCCGATTGCTCGGGGCGTCGCCCATTCGATCAGCCAGGGCGCAGTGCCCGGTGGCAAGCGACCGGGCGACGTATTGCAGACCGAGAAGATCATTACCGACTTTGCCGGGCCGGACGCGACGCTGATCCACACCGGGCGCAGTCGGCAGGATATGCACCCCACGCTGACGATGGGGCAGTTGCGGGTTGAACTGCTCGACTTTACCGACCGGCTGACCGAACTGCGTGCGCAATTGCTGGAGCTCGCTGGCCAGAATGTCGAGACTTTCGTGCCGGCCTACACCAATGGCGTGCAGGCGATGCCCACCAGTTACGGACAGTACCTGCTCGCGTTCGCCGATTCTTTCACGCGCGACGGCGAGCGTATCCGGCAGGCTTGGGTGCGCGCGGACCGCAGTGCACTCGGCAGCGCGGTACTTGCCAATTCGAGCTGGTCGCTGGACCGCAACCGCCTGGCTGACCTGCTTGGCTTCCAGGCCCTGGCCGTTAACGGCTACGACGGAACCCAGATCAGCCCCAACGACGTGGGCGTAGAGGTGGCGCAGATAGCCGGATCGACCGCGCTGCGCGTTGGTGCGCTGATGCAGGACATCCACGTGCAGTACCACCAGACCCGCCCATGGCTGCTGCTGGTGCCCGGCAAAACCTACACCAGCAGCGCCATGCCGCAAAAGGCGAACCCCGGCGTGATCCAGGACACGCGTGCTTTGGCCAGCGATGTCGTCGCCTCGGCGCAGAACGTGGTTCTTCGGGCCCACAACGTGACGCCGGGCATGATCGACTACAAATACAGCTGGACCGATGCCCGTGCGCGCACCTTCGTGCTGGGTTCACAGATGCTGCGTGATGCAAGCGACGTGATGGCTTCGTTGCGCGTTGACGCCAGGCGTTCGCTTGAAGAGCTCGAGTCCGAATGGACAACCTCGATGGAACTGGCCGAGACACTGCAGCGTGAGAACCGGATCCCGTTCCGCGTCGGTCATCACTTTGCATCGGAGGTGGTGCTGTACGCTCGCGCGCACGGATTGCAGCCGAAGGAATTTCCCTACAGCGAGGCCGTGCGCATCTACGCCGAGGCCGGGAAGATGTACAAACTGACCGATTCCCGGTTGCCCCTGGACGAAGCGACATTCAGGCGTACGCTGTCTCCGGAGGCGATGGTGCGCACGCGGGTCGGCATTGGCGGGCCTCAGCCAGCTGAGGTGCGACGCATGCTGGGTGAGGCACAGAAAGCCCTGCTGGCAGACCGGCAATGGCTGGGCGAGCGACGTCAGCATCTGGCCACCGCCGAAGCCAAGCTCAACGTCGCGTTCGGCGAACTGCTCAAGCGCTGAATGCGCGAAGGTCACGATGCAAGCCGCCCCAAGTTTCGCTAGCGAATACCTCGCCCAACTGGCAGCTTTTTCTGAGCAGTGTCCCTTGCCGCGCGTTCGCGCCTTGCATTTGCCGCCGGTTCAGCCAGTGCAGGGTCACGCGGGCGAGTTCTGTGCGGTGGAACTGACGGATGGCTCGCTCGGCCTGTCCTACGTTCGTCTCGGTGACACACTGGCGCAGTTGCGTCAGGGCTCTGCTGGCTTCGCGCTTGCAGGCGCCGACGCGCTTGAAGTGGCCAGGCGCTTCGTCAACGACGAAGGGCCGGGCAGTGTGATCGGTTTTGCCACGGCGAATGCCATTTCGCGCTGCCTGTATGACCGGGCCGGATTTCGCCCC
>JBAXFI010000197.1:0-4653 GCA_037139995.1 Comamonadaceae bacterium
CCGGAAATCAGGGCGCCGGCGTGTCCCATGCGTTTGCCTGCAGGTGCCGTGACGCCAGCGATAAAGCCGACGATGGGTTTCTTCATGTTCGCTTTGCACCAGCGGGCTGCGTCGGCTTCGTCCGGACCACCGATTTCGCCAATCATGATGACGGCATCGGTATCAGGATCGTCATTGAAGGCCCGCATGATGTCAATGTGTTTGAGGCCATTGATGGGGTCGCCGCCAATGCCGACTGCAGTGGACTGACCCAGACCAATTTCGGTCAATTGCGCTACGGCTTCATAGGTCAAAGTGCCTGAACGGCTGACCACGCCGATCCGGCCTTTGCGGTGAATATGACCCGGCATGATGCCGATTTTGATTTCATCGGGTGTGATGATTCCCGGGCAGTTGGGTCCCAGCAGTAGTGTCTTTTTGCCACCAGCGGCTTCTCTGGCCCGCATCTTGTTGCAGACTTCAAGCATGTCACGCACCGGAATGCCTTCGGTGATGCAGATCGCCAGATCGAGATTGGCTTCGACCGCTTCCCAGATCGCTGCCGCGGCGCCAGCGGGTGGCACATAGATCACCGATACGGTGGCGCCAGTTACTTGCGCTGCTTCCCTGACCGATGCGTAAATCGGTATGTTGAAAATCGATTCGCCGGCCTTTTTCGGGTTGACGCCGGCAACAAAACAGTTCTTCCCGTTGGCGTATTCCTGGCACTTCTCGGTGTGGAATTGGCCAGTCTTTCCAGTGATACCCTGGGTGATGACTTTAGTGTCTTTATTGATGAGGATGGACATGATTGACTTCCAAGGTTATGACTGAAGAGCGGCAATCACTTTTTGCGCCGCATCGGCCATGGTGTCGGCGCTGATGATGGGCAGACCGGAATCGGCCAGGATTTTCTTGCCCAGTTCCTCGTTGGTCCCCTTCATGCGCACCACCAGGGGCACATTCAGATTGGTTGCCTTGCATGCGGCAACCACGCCGGTGGCGATGGTGTCGCATTTCATGATGCCGCCGAAAATGTTGACCAGAATCGCCTTGACCTTGTCGTTCTTGAGCATGATTTTGAAAGCTTCGGTGACTTTCTCGGGTGTAGCGCCGCCACCGACATCAAGGAAGTTGGCTGGCTCCCCGCCAAACAACTTGATGGTGTCCATGGCCGCCATCGCCAGGCCTGCGCCGTTGACCAGGCAGCCGATGTTGCCGTCCAGACTGATGTAGGCCAGATCAAACTTGCTGGCTTCGACTTCGGCTGGATCCTCTTCGTCGAGGTCCCGGTAGGCGACGATTTCAGGATGCCGGTACAGCGCGTTCGAATCAAAGTTGAACTTGGCGTCCAACGCCTTGATGTGGCCGTTGCCTTCGAGAATCAGGGGGTTGATTTCAACCAGAGAAGCGTCGGTGTCCATGTACACCTTGTAGAGCTTTTGCAGTACGTCGACACACTGTGCGGTGGAAGCCGCCGGAACACCGATGCCGTTGGCCAATTCGGTGGCCTGGGCGGTGGTCAGACCGGTGGCCGGATCGACGAAGGCCTTGATGATCTTCTCTGGCGTGGCGTGCGCTACTTCCTCGATGTTCATGCCGCCTTCGGACGATGCCATCAAGGCAACACGCTGGCTGGCGCGGTCGGTGACGGCCGAAACGTAATATTCCTTCTTGATATCAGCGCCGTCTTCAATCAGGAGGCGGCGCACTTTCTGACCCTGCGCTCCGGTCTGGTGCGTCACCAGTTGCATGCCCAGAATTTCACCGGCAAGTTTCTTGACCTCGTCGATGGATCGCGCCAGCTTGACGCCGCCGCCCTTGCCGCGGCCTCCGGCGTGAATCTGCGCCTTGACGACCCACACCGGGCCGCCCAGCTTCTGCGCGGCCTCTACCGCTTCCTGGACCGTGAATGCGGCAATGCCACGCGGCACCGGCACACCAAATTGGCGCAAGATTTCCTTGCCTTGGTATTCGTGAATTTTCATAAAATTTCCTAATCAGTTGGGGAGAGAACCAAAGGTCTTCCCCACGACAAAACTTGGATGCTCTGCAGCGGGCGCTGGACAACGCAGTCCCAGACTGTATCATGCTGCAATGCACCAAACTTTAGTCATTCTTACGCCGCATGGCCAGACCTATTGATCAGGAGCAAGTCAATGCAAAAGATATTCATTGATGGCGAAGCCGGCACCACCGGCTTGCAGATCCGGGAACGTCTGCAGGACATGGCGGGTATCGAACTGGTCAGCATCGCTCAGGCTTTACGCAAGGATCCTGTCGCCAAGCGAGACTTGATGGCTCAGATGGATCTGGTGATACTGTGTCTGCACGACGAGGCTGCGCTGGAGTCGGTCGCGATGATCGATGAAATGGCTCTCGCCAGCGGCCAGCCGGGTCCGAAAATCATTGATGCGTCGACGGCGCACCGCACGGCTGCTGGCTGGGTGTACGGTTTTTCCGAACTCACTCCCGGACACCAGCAGGTGGTAGCGCAGGCGCGCCGCGTTTCCAATCCCGGCTGTTACGCAACCGGCACCATCGCTTTGCTTCGTCCTCTGCTTGATGTGGGTCTGATTCCCAAGGACTTCCCCCTGATCCTGCCTGCCGTGAGCGGCTATTCGGGTGGTGGACGCAGCATGATCGAAGCCTACGAAAGGAACGAGGCACCGGCTTTCGAACTGTACGCACTGGGCCTGAAACACAAGCACCTGCCGGAAATCATGAAGTACAGCGGCTTGGCGCGGCGACCCGTCTTTGTGCCGAGCATCGGCAATTTCAGACAGGGCATGCTGGTGCAAGTGCCACTGCATCTGGACCTGCTGCCGGGCCACCCCAGTGCACAGGATCTGCGTGAAGCGCTGAGCCGGCACTACAGCGGCAGTGAATGGGTGAGCGTCGAACCAGCGACGCCCGATGGCCGACTTGACGCACTGGCCTTGGTAGGCGGCAACAAAATGGAACTGCGGGTTTTTGCCAATGAAGGCGCGCGTGATGGGTTCAGCCACGCGGTGCTGGTTGCCCGCCTCGACAATCTGGGTAAGGGAGCCAGCGGTGCCGCTGTGCAAAATCTCAAGCTGATGCTGGGCCTTTGACGATTCTGCGGATCGCCTCCGCAGCAAAACCGCGCGCTGCCAAAAAGCGCATTTGCCGCGCTGCTTCCACAGGGGTGGCTGGCGGCGCGCTAAACTTCTTTTGCCAAACGGCTAGTGCCCGTTCGTGCTCACTGAGTTTGAGTTGCGCCGTCGCCCGCGCCACGGCTTGCGGGTCCAGGCCTTTGCCTTGCAACTCGTGCTTGAGGCGTGCCGTGCCGAGTTTGGCGGCGCGCCGATGCAGTACGGACTCGATCACCCGCTGCTCGCTGATGAAGCCCTTGGCCTGCAGTTCGTCCAGCGAGCGCTTTAGCGCGCCGGGTTCTTCCTCGAATCTTGCAAGCTTGCGTTCAAGTTCCGTGCGGGAGTGTTCGCGGCCGCTGAGCAGTCGCAGGGCGCGGCCTTTCAGTGAGAGCTGGACCGGCGACATAGGCCTTATGCCTTGCTGATTGCCTCGGCCTTCTTGCCTGGCGCTTTGACTTTTGCATCCGGCTCGGTCAACGAGGGTAACAAGGGGATGCCGAGCGACAGGCGCACCTTGTTTTCAATTTCGTGTGACAACTCCGGGTTTTCGCGCAAAAACTCTCTGGCGTTGTCGCGCCCCTGCCCGATCTTTTCACCGTTGTAGGCGTACCAGGCGCCGGACTTGTCCAGGATGTTGGCGTTCACACCCATGTCGATGATTTCGCCGTGGCGGCTGATGCCTTCGCCAAACAAGATGTCGAATTCGGCCGTTTTGAACGGTGGCGCCACCTTGTTCTTGACGACCTTGACCTTGGTCTCATTGCCGATCGCATCGTCACCCTTTTTGATGGTCCCGGTGCGTCGGATGTCCAGACGCACTGAGGCATAGAACTTGAGCGCATTGCCGCCGGTGGTGGTTTCCGGAGAGCCAAACATGACGCCGATTTTCATGCGGATCTGATTGATGAAGATCACCATGCAGTTGGTCTTCTTGATGTGCGCTGTGAGCTTGCGCAAGGCTTGGCTCATCAACCTGGCCTGCAATCCCGGCAAAGAGTCACCCATCTCCCCTTCAAGCTCTGCCTTCGGGGTCAGCGCTGCGACCGAGTCGACCACAATCAGGTCGACGGCCCCGGAGCGCACCAGGCTATCCACGATTTCCAGCGCCTGCTCGCCGGTATCGGGCTGGCTGATCAGCAGGTCTTGCAGATTGACGCCAAGGTTTTGCGCATACTGGATGTCCAGCGCGTGTTCGGCGTCAATGAAGGCGCATTGACCACCGACTTTTTGCATCTCCGCAATGACTTGCAGCGTCAGCGTTGTCTTGCCGGACGATTCCGGGCCGTAGATTTCGACCACCCGACCGCGTGGCAGGCCACCGACCCCCAAAGCGATGTCCAGGCCGAGTGAGCCGGTCGAAACCACCTGGATGTCCTCAATCACTTCACCCTCACCCAGGCGCATGATGGTGCCCTTGCCAAACTGTTTTTCAATTTGGGCCAGTGCCACCTGCAGGGCTTTGGCTCTTTCGCTGTTGGCGGGGCTTGGGGTTTTGACGGATGCGTCCATAAAGTACTCCTTGAATGGCAACGGGTTGATTTTGGCTTCGATCAGAGCA
>JBAXFI010000198.1:0-4641 GCA_037139995.1 Comamonadaceae bacterium
CAGGCTTCCGTTTCCCCTTCAAGAACTGAGGTGACCTGTGGCTAAAATGGCTTTAATCGAGCGCGAACTCAAGCGCGACAAACTGGTTGCCAAGTACGCGAAAAAACACGCGGAACTCAAGGCAATTTCTGCTGACCTCAAGCGCAGCGACGAAGAGCGCGCAGCAGCCCGTCTGGGCTTGCAAAAACTTCCGCGCAATGCCAACCCGACACGCCAGCGCAACCGCTGCGCGATCACGGGTCGTCCTCGCGGCACCTTCCAGTATTTCGGTCTGGCGCGTGCAAAAATTCGTGAAATGGCTTTTGCTGGGGAAATCCCCGGCATAGTCAAGGCCAGTTGGTAAGCGGTAGGAGACATAGACATGAGCATGAGTGATCCCATCGCCGACCTGTTGACACGCATTCGCAATGCGCAGATGGTGGCCAAGACGACAGTTTGCGTACCTTCTTCCAAAGTGAAGGTGGCCATTGCCCAGGTGTTGAAAGACGAAGGCTATATTGACGGCTTCAAGATCAACAATGAAGACGGCAAGGCAGAGCTTGAAATCGCCCTGAAATACTACGCTGGCCGGCCAGTGATCGAGCGCATCGAGCGTGTCAGTCGCCCTGGTTTGCGTGTTTACCGTGGCAGTGATGCCATTCCTCAAGTCCAGAATGGCCTGGGTGTGGCGATCGTCACCACCCCCAAGGGCGTCATGACTGATCGCAAAGCGCGCGCTACCGGTGTCGGTGGCGAAGTGCTCTGTTACGTCGCTTAAAGCGTGACATTCAGGAGTACCAGAAAATGTCCCGTATAGGAAAAATGCCCGTCGCCGTTCCGGCTGGCGTGGATGTATCACTCAAAGAAGACCAGATCAGCGTCAAAGGCGCTGGCGGTGTCCTGTCGTTCGCCCAGCACGTTCTGGTCAAGGTCACACTCGATGCCGGCAAGCTGAGCTTTGCTCCTGCCAACGACTCGCGTGAAGCCGATGCCATGAGCGGCACCATGCGCCAGTTGGTCAACAACATGGTGCAAGGCGTAACCAAGGGCTTCGAGAAGAAGCTCAGCCTGGTCGGCGTGGGCTACAAAGCCCAGGCGCAAGGCACCAAGCTGAATCTGACGGTCGGCTATTCGCATCCGGTCAACAAGGACATGCCAGCCGGTATCAGCGTCGCAACGCCAACACCGACTGAAATCGTGATCAAGGGCGCGGATCGTCAGCGCGTTGGTCAGGTGGCCGCAGAGATTCGTGCGATCCGTCCACCCGAGCCTTACAAGGGCAAGGGCATCCGTTATTCGGATGAAAAGATCACGATCAAAGAAACCAAGAAGAAGTAAGGGGCAGCACCATGTTGAGCAAAAAAGAACAGCGTCTGCGCAGAGCCCGTCAAACCCGTATCCGGATCGCCACCCAGCGTGTCGCCCGTTTGACGGTAACACGTACCAATCTGCATATTTATGCCAGCGTCATTTCTGGCGATGGCGACAAGATTTTGGCAAGTGCATCGACCGCAGAAGCCGAAGTTCGTACCGCCCTGGGTGCCTCTGGCAAGGGCGGCAATGTTGCCGCAGCCCAGGTGGTTGGCAAGCGCGTGGCTGAAAAGGCCAAGGCTGCCGGTGTTGAAAAAGTTGCCTTTGATCGTGCCGGGTTTGCATACCACGGCCGCGTCAAGGCTTTGGCAGATGCGGCACGTGAAGCAGGCTTGCAGTTCTAAGCAGATCGGAAAAAAGAATGGCTAAAGTTCAAGCGAAAATGCAGGGCAAGGCTGAAGGGCCTGAAGACGGTCTGCGTGAGAAGATGATCGCGATCAATCGCGTTACCAAGGTGGTCAAAGGCGGCCGTATTCTTGGTTTCGCGGCGCTGACCGTGGTCGGTGACGGCGATGGCCGGGTTGGCATGGGCAAGGGCAAGTCAAAAGAAGTGCCTGCAGCCGTGCAAAAGGCGATGGAAGAAGCGCGCCGCAACCTGACCAAGGTTTCGCTCAAGAATGGCTCGATCCACCACAAAGTGATGGGTCAGCATGGTGCGGCGGCTGTCATGATGGCGCCCGCTCCCAAGGGAACCGGCATCATCGCCGGCGGCCCGATGCGCGCGGTCTTCGAGGTCGTCGGGATTACCGACATCGTGGCCAAGAGCCATGGCTCGACCAATCCTTACAACATGGTTCGTGCCACGCTCGACGCCCTGTCGCATGCCACGACGCCGTCGCATGTCGCTGCCAAGCGCGGCAAGACGGTTGAAGAACTCTTCGTCTGACCGGGAGTCCAGAAATGACGACAAAACAAACAGTCAAAGTGCAGTTGGTTCGCAGCCCTATCGGTTGCCAGGAATCGCACCGCGCCACCGTTCGTGGTCTTGGTCTTCGCAAAATTCGCAGCGTGCGCGAGTTGGCGGATACGCCCGAGGTCCGCGGCATGATTAACAAGATCAGTTATCTGGTCAAAGTGCTCTAAGAGGTTGATGATGGAACTCAATGGCATCAAGCCCGCTGACGGTGCGAAGCACTACAAGCGTCGCGTCGGTCGTGGTATCGGCTCTGGCATCGGCAAGACCGCGGGTCGCGGTCACAAGGGCCAGAAGTCACGTGCTGGCGGCTACCATAAAGTCGGTTTTGAAGGCGGTCAAATGCCTATGCAACGGCGCTTGCCCAAGCGCGGTTTCAAATCCCATCTGCTCAAGTTCAGCGCTGAAGTCACCCTGGCTTCGCTGGAACTGCTCGGTGCCGCCGAAATCGATCTGGTCACACTCAAGCAGGCCGGTCTGGTCGGTGAACTCGCCAGGGTCGTCAAGGTCATCAAGACCGGCGAAATCACCAAAGCGGTCAAGTGCACCGGCATCGGCGCCACCGCCGCTGCCAAAGCAGCCATTGAAGCCGCTGGTGGCAGTTTCGCTTAAACCGCAGCTACAGAAAGACTGAGCACGTGGTAACCAACGCAGCACAATTGGCAAAAACCGGCAAGTTCGGCGACCTGCGTCGCCGCCTCGTCTTTTTGCTGCTTGCCCTCGTGGTGTACCGCGTTGGCGCCCACATTCCGGTGCCCGGCATCGATCCGGCACAACTGGCGCAATTTTTCAAGGGCCAGCAGGGCGGTATCCTGGGCATGTTCAACATGTTTTCGGGCGGCGCGCTATCGCGCTTCACCGTTTTCGCGCTGGGCATCATGCCCTATATATCGGCATCGATCATCATGCAGTTGCTCACCTACGTGTTGCCCACGTTCGAACAACTGAAGAAAGAGGGCGAAGCCGGTCGGCGCAAGATCACCCAGTACACCCGCTACGGCACGCTCGGTCTGGCTCTGTTCCAGTCCATGGGGATTGCCTTGGCGCTGGAAAGCTCGCCGGGTCTGGTGATGGTGCCTGGTTTTGGTTTTCGCATGACGGCTATCGTCACACTGACATCCGGTACTCTGTTCCTGATGTGGCTGGGTGAGCAGATCACCGAGCGCGGCCTGGGTAACGGCATCTCGATCCTGATTTTTGGCGGTATTGCGGCCGGTTTGCCCAATGCCATTGGTGGTTTGCTCGAACTGGTGCGTACCGGTGCCATGAGCATCATCGTCGCACTGTTTATTGTGGTTCTGGTGGCCCTGGTCACTTACTTCGTGGTGTTTGTTGAGCGTGGTCAGCGCAAGATCCTGGTCAACTACGCGCGGCGTCAGGTTGGCAACAAGGTGTACGGCGGACAGTCCTCGCATTTGCCTCTGAAACTCAACATGGCCGGCGTCATCCCACCGATTTTCGCCTCCAGCATTATCCTGTTGCCAGCCACCGTGGTCGGCTGGTTCAGCACCGGTGAATCGATGCGCTGGTTGAAAGACATTGCGGGATCCCTGACGCCGGGGCAGCCCATTTACGTCATGCTGTATGCCAGCGCGATTGTGTTCTTCTGCTTCTTTTACACCGCGCTGGTCTTTAATAGCCGCGAAACGGCGGATAACCTGAAAAAGAGCGGTGCCTTCATCCCCGGCATCCGTCCCGGCGACCAGACCGCACGCTACATCGACAAGATTTTGCTTCGCTTGACCTTTGCTGGTGCGATTTACATCACCCTGGTCTGCTTGCTGCCCGAATTCCTGATCCTTAAATACAACGTGCCGTTTTACTTTGGCGGCACCTCGCTCCTGATTATCGTGGTGGTGACCATGGATTTCATGGCCCAGGTTCAGAATTATCTGATGTCGCAGCAGTATGAGTCCTTGTTGAAGAAGGCCAATTTCAAGTCTTCGTAAGGCAAGCAAACTATGTCAAAAGACGATGTCATTCAGATGCAGGGCGAGGTGGTTGAGAACCTGCCCAATGCCACGTTTCGTGTGAAACTGGAAAATGGACACATCGTTTTGGGGCATATTTCCGGAAAAATGCGCATGCACTACATCCGCATTCTTCCAGGTGACAAAGTCACGGTTGAATTGACGCCCTACGATTTGAGTCGGGCGCGCATTGTATTCAGAGCTAAGTAAACAAGGTTTTAGGAGAATGAAATGAAAGTTTCGGCTTCGGTCAAGAAAATTTGCCGTAACTGCAAGGTAATTCGGCGCAAGGGCGTGGTGCGTGTGATCTGTTCGGATCCGCGTCACAAGCAGCGCCAGGGTTGACTAGCAAAAGTTTTAGAGGACGAAAATGGCACGTATCGCTGGCATCAATATTCCGCCGCAACA
>JBAXFI010000199.1:0-4615 GCA_037139995.1 Comamonadaceae bacterium
TCAGAACGGCAGGCTGGCGCTGAGCCAGAAGCGGTTCTCGCGCAGGCTGCCGTCCTGGTCGTTGCCGCTGGTGGTGGGGTTGGGGTTGTCGGATTGGCGCCGCGCCCAGGTGGCCTTGAACTGGCCGCCAAAGGAGCTGACCCAGGACAGGCTCAGGCCGTAGCCGCGCAGGCTCATTGCGTTGAGTTCACTCAAGGTGTTGCCGCTGGGGGATGTGTTGATGCGGTTGACGGCCGTGATCTGCGCCCAGTCGTAGAAAGCACTCAGGTTCAGGCCCTCAGGCAAGCGCAGCCGGGCCTCCAGGCTGAAGGTCTTGCCCTCGGCACCGCTGCCCTCGCCGCCGGGGTAGGCGCGTACACCGGACGGCCCACCCAGCGTGAGCTTTTCGGAGGAGTCCAGGTTGCGGTCAGCACCCTGCATCGAATACTGCGTGTACAGAGAAAGCGCATCACTGATGCTCTGGTTACGGCTCAGACTGAGCTTCCACTTGTGGTAGCGCCCTTCGGTTTGTGTGCTGGCGGCGTCGGCGGCCTGATTGGCCGAGTCAGTCAAATCGACACTGCCCGCCAGCAGCGCGAGGCTGGCACTGTTGGCGCCGCCCCCCCACAGGCCGTCAAAGGCGTTGGCGTTCAGGCTGAGCATGGCCACATTGATGGTGTAGCTGTTGGTGGAGCCGGTATTTGTCCAGTTGTCAAAGGCCTTGTGGTCGAGGTTGGCCAGCAGGTTGAGGTTGGCGCTGCGCGCGCGCAGTACCGGGTAGCTGGCCTCCAGCCCGGTGGTCTGGGCCGTGCCACGGATGTCCAGGGCCGCGCTTTCGGGCGTGACGACGTTGTAGGCCAGGTGCGAGGTGTTGATGCCAAAGCGCAGACCGTTGTAGCCCATGGGTGCTGTGAGGGCAAGCCGGCTGTACTGACTGCCTTGGGTCTTGGTCAGGTTCAGGCTGATTTGCTCGCCCCAGCTTGCCAGGCTCTCCAGGTAGAAGTTGCCCGAGGCGCGCTCGGCACCGGTGCTGCGCGAACCGCTGTTGTCGGACTCGACGTTGCCAACAAAGGCGGGGGTATCGACCAGTTTCAGAACGAGGTCGGTTTCGCCTTGCTCTTTGCCTTCACGAAAAGTGGAGGCAGCAGAGATGCCCGGCAGATCATCGAGCAGCATGACGGCGCGCTCGATGGCGTCGGCGTTGATAGCCTCGCCGGGCTGCTGGATCGCCTGGATGTAGCGTAGCACCCGCGCAACAGGCAGGTGGCTGGGCGCCTCGCCGTCGATCAGCGCGGCGCCAAAGCGGCCTTCGATGATCTGGATGATGACGCTGCTGCCTTCGATCTCCTGCTTGGGCAGGTAGGCACGCACCACCCAGCCGGCCTGACGGTAGCGCTCGGCCACGGCAGCGGCGGCGAGTTGCAGATCGGCAAAACCGAGTGGGCGATTCAGAAATGTGGCCAGCGCGGCCTGCAGCGGCTCTTCGCCCAGCAGGGTGTTGCCGAGTAGCTTGAACTGGGTGACAGTCACGGCCAAACCGGGTTGCGCCTTCATCTCGGGCGCCACCGGCGCGTCGGGGCGGATCAGGCGCTTGGGCGCGCTCTGGCGGTCGCGCTCGATCTGCTGCAGCAGCGAGCCGGCGTCAGGGATGGTTTGGGCCTGTGCTATGGCGTTGATGCCCATGAGGGCGAGGGCACTCAAAAACTTAGCAGATGTTTGCGCGTGTGTCATGGCAACGCCATCGTAGGCAAGAACACCCTTGCCGTGGCTGAGCAAACCTGAGCAAAGTCCCTTGCGGACCCGCCTCTTCCTACAGCGAAACGCTACAAAATCTCAACGAATTCGTAGAACTGGTAGCCCTGGTTGCGCAGCGTTTTGATGGGCAGGTCTTTACCGGCGGCATCCATCACCTTGCGCCGCAGTCGGTGCAACTGGCTGTCCACGCGTGCCGGGTCGGATGTGATGTAGTCGTCGCCCAGGGCATCGACGATGGCGCGGCGGCTCACCGGCTGCCCATTGCCTTCGATGATGACTCTGAGCACCGCAAAGTCATGCGGACTCAGATCAATGGGTGGCATACCTGGGGGCACCAGTGTGCGCCCGGCCGTTTGCAACAGCCATCGCAGGCTGAGGCCCCCAACGTCAAGTCGCCGCTGCAATGCCGCAACAATGCCGGCAAGTTCGTCAAGGTCGGTGCTCTTGGGCAGGTAGTGATCCGCCCCTCTCGCCAGCCCCGCAAGTCTGTCGGGCACACCGGCACGTGCAGTCAGCACAATGATGCCGAGGCTCAACTTTTGCTCACGCAGTTGCTGCACCAGATCAAGTCCGGAGCCGTCTGGCAGGCCAATGTCGATGATGGCAATGCCATGTTGTTCGGGGCGGAAACACTGCGCGAACCCGGCCAGACTGTCCGTGGCCTGCACTGCATGACCATATCCTGTCAAAAACTCAACCAACTCCTCGCGCAGGATTTGTTCGTCTTCAACCAGGATGATGTGCGCCATGACGGATGACAGTGTAGGCATTGTTAGATGCAACTGCCTGAGCAAACCTGAGCGCTACGCTTGCAGTGGACCGGATTGAGCGTGCTATCGTGGCGCCATGCTTCGATTGTTTGGCATTTTTGCACTGCGACTCTTGGTCGTTTGCGCTTGGGCTGGGTCACTGGCGACTCCTCTGCCACTGATGGCGGAGCCAATAGCGCCGCCGGCGCTGTTGCAGGCGAACCAGCCGCGCTTGAATCTGGTTCGGCATCTGGCTTGGCTTAAAGATGAAAGCGGCTCGCTAAGCCGCGAACAGGTAGCCGCCCGAAGTGACTTTGTGCCATTGCAGGACAACCTGAGCCTGGGGTTTACCAAAGCTGTGGTTTGGTTGCGCTTTGACGTTCAGGCAGGGCCGCAGGCACCTACCCAATGGATTTTGGAAGTAGCCAACGCCCTGTTTGACGATGTTCGTCTGTATGCACCGAGCGCCGATGGTGCTTACACGGAACACCGCAGCGGCGAGGATTTGGCGCGTGGGCAATGGGAAATTGATTACCGCAATCCGTCTTTTCATATCCGGATTGATGTACCACAGGTGCAGCGCTACTACCTGCGGATTTGGTCACGCAACGCAATTTCTGCACCGATTGAGTTGTGGCATCCGCAAGCGTTTGCGGCGGCCACTCGTGACGAGGCCTTTAACTACGGCATTTTTTACGGCGTGTATGGGCTGATCCTTGTCTTTCACCTGTTCTTTTGGTATTGGACCAAGGAGAGTCTAAGCGGCTGGTACGTGGCTTACGTGGTCATCAATTGCCTGGGGGCAGCAATTTCAGCGGGCTATCTGCAACGGCAAACAGGGTTGCCAGGCAACGTTTCCGATGCTTTGCTGGCCGTCATGCTGTGCTTGCCGCTGGGTATCAGCAATACTTTTACGCTCATACAACTTGAGTTGTCTACCGTGATGCCCCGCTTTAGCCGCATCTACCAGCGGGTGACCTGGGGAATTTGCATTGCCACTATTTTGTTGGCATCAAGCGTCAACTATGGTGCTGGTGTGGGACCGGCCCAGATGGCAACCTTGGTGTGCATCGCCATACTGATACCGATCGGCATCTGGTTGGCGTGGCGCGGCCACCGACCAGCGCGCTTCTTTCTTTTTGCCTTCGGGCTTTTCTATGCGGCGGTGGTTCTGCGCTTTTCGCGCAATCTGGGCTATCTTCCGGCCAATGCATGGACCGAGTACGGCATCCAGGTGGGTTCACTGATGCATATGGTGGTGATGAGCTTGGCCATTACCGGGCGCTACAACCAGATCAAGCGCGACATGCTGGCATCGCAAGCGGCATTGAATGAGTCTCTGGAGATGCAGGTGTCCGAACGCACCGCCAAACTGGTAGCGGAGATTGCAAGGCGTGAACAGCAAGAGATCGAAACCCGCCGCGCACTGGATGTGGAGTTACAGGCAAGACTGGAGCAGCACAATTTTGTCGCTATGGTGTCACACGAGTTCCGCACGCCTCTGGCCATCATCAACACAGTGACGCAACAACTGGCACGCCAGCTTGATGGGCCAAGCGAAAAGAGCTTGCAGCGCTGTACCAATATTCGTGCGGCCACGCAGCGCATGACTGACATGATGGATGAGTTTTTGTCGGCTGACCGTGTGGGTGCCGCCTTGCAAGTGAACCTGAGGCTGTTTGAACCCGGGCAGTTCATGAACGCACTGGTCGCCGAGTGGGAGGGCGAACGCCTGGAGTTGCAATGCGATCATCTGCCTGCCAGTTTTACGGCCGATACGGCATTGCTGCGCGTGGCCTTGCGCAATCTGATTGCCAACGCACTTCAACATTCACCCGCCAATGCGCCGGTTCGGATGACGGTGCATGGCACGCCGGACGGCGGCCTTGCGATCAGCGTAGTCGACCAGGGGGTGGGCATCCCCGAAGATGAAATGCCCAGGCTGTTTCAAAAATATTTTCGAGGCCGGAGCTCCCAAGGGCAGCCGGGGGCCGGCCTGGGGCTTTACCTGGTCGAAAGCATCGCGGTAATGCACGGCGGCGCTGTGCGCGTGGAGAGCGAAATCGGTAAGGGCACTACCTTTGTGCTGACATTGCGTGGCATGCAAACCGCAGGGCGTCGTCTTACCGATC
>JBAXFI010000200.1:0-4612 GCA_037139995.1 Comamonadaceae bacterium
GCCGATAAGAGTGCGCAGGTTGAGGTAGTTCGTCTCCGGCTGAGGCAGCACAATTGATCCCATGACCTTGAATGGCGAACCGGCATTCTCCGGAGGTTTTGGCAAAACCGGCTTGGCCGCAAACAGTTCAAGCACAACAACAACAAACAGCAGGACCGCAGCAATTCCCAGCCCCCTGTTCACAATCCTCAATGACGCACCTGCAGTCGCTCTCGATCTGACTCTTATGCCGGACTGCAAGGCCTCCGGATGCACTGTCGCCGTTACCGTTCCGAGCGACTTGGGTACAGGCCTGGCTTCTGTACCTTTTGCCTGCAGTGTCAGTTTCTTCTCGCCAGCTTCCGCAGGTGCCGGGTTAATCGCCGGTCTCTGGTCACCAGCCCTCCTGCCTGCCGCCGGGGCAGCAATCCTGGCCTCACCCGCGGAGACTGCCACGCCGGCACGCTCTGCGCCCGCAACACTCTTCACTACTGCCGGGCCTGCAGTCGCTGTAACCACTCGCCCTGCTGCCGGCGCCACCGGCCTGGAGATGGATTCAGTTTTCGGCGCAACAGTGCCTGCAGTCGCAACAGTATGCTCTGTTGGAGAGATCGCAGGGGCGGGTCCCCGCCGGGGAGGCGAAGGCGCAATTCCGGGCTTCCCCTGCTGGATCACTTTCAGCAGCTTTTCCTCGGGCGAAAAATCTTCTTCGGAAGGCATTCTTACACTCCTGCGGACGAGGCTTTCATGTCCTGATCGATTACGTGCCGTATTATTTCAGCATCCACAGTCTGCTTTTCGTACATGACAAGACCGGCAAGCGCATTATGACATATCAAAGTGAACCTTCGCGGATAACCCTGAGTATAGCTGAAAATCATCTCCATGGCTTCAGCCGTGAAAAGTTTATTAATGTCATTACAACCCGCCTGTGTCAATCGAAATTCAATGGCCTTGACCAGATCATCTTTGCCCAACGGATTGAGAACATACTTGAGCGCTATCCTGTCCCAGAAATTCTTTTTCTGGCGCAGGCGAGCCAATAGCTCAAGTTGGCCAACCAGAACGAGTTGCAGAATCTTAAACTCGTTCGTCTCGTAATTCAACAGAATGCGAAGCACCTCGAACACGTGGTCCGGTACAATCTGGGCCTCATCAATGAGAAGAACGATCGTCTTGTTCTCTGTTACTCCCTTCCGGAACAGGTACCTTTCGACCGCCTCTATCAGGTCAATGCCGGTAGCCTTATCGTTCGAGACTATCGGGAGGTGAAATATCTTCGCCAGCTGGTACAGGAACTGTTTTTGCGTACGGAAGTACGGATTCAGCAGCATATGGAACAATATATTCTCATCATCATGCAGGGTTTGGGCGAGTTTTCTACTCAGCGTGGTCTTCCCTGTACCGACATCACCCATGATCACGCTCAACCCGCGCCTGAGGCTGATGTTTATCTGCAACCTGCAAAGAGCCGCCCTGTGCTCACCGGAAAGATACAGGAACGCCGGATCAGGACTGGTCGAAAATGGCTCTTTGCTCAGCCCGAATACTTCATAATAGTTCATGGAATACTATAAGTGATTCACCTGCCATGCACAGCTGCCGGCCAAAGCAGGAACGCCAATTGTTGCTACGACGAGACATCTGTGGACAATAACCCTCGCACGACATGTAGTCACGAAGAAAAAAAGGCCTCAGTTGCGCGGCATGGTCGCCGGCAACTGAGGCCGATAAGAACATCGAACGATTTCTTCGTAGCCGCGAGCGTAAGCTCGTGGATGTCACGGGGCGGGCCGCGGGGTTGTTGTCGGAGAAGAGATTTGAACAGAAAGTAGCGAAGGTCCGCGAAGCGCGGTCTTGACTGTTCCGATTTCCTCCCCTTTGCTACCTTCGCTGCCTTGGTGTTCAATCTCTTCGGAATTTGAACAGAAGGTAGCCAAGGTAGCAAAGGAGGATGGAGAAGAGAAGATTGTGGACTGTTCGGTTTCTTCGTAGCCGCGAGCGTAAGCTCGTGGATGTCACGGATCAGGCCGAGGGGCTGTCGGAGAAGAGATTTGAACAGAAGGTAGCGAAGGTCCGCGAAGCGCGGTCCTGATTGTTCCGATTTCCTCCCCTTTGCTACCTTCGCTGCCTTGGTGTTCAATCTCTTCGGAATTTGAACAGAAGGTAGCGAAGGTAGCAAAGGAGGATGGAGAAGAGAAGAGAGGAAGAATGCAACAGAAGCTGTGACATTATCACCGGCGCGGGTGGCACCTGCTCCTTATACGCATTTTGGTCAGGATTCATGGGCATCTCTCCGCAAGGTCCAGCCTCGTGCCATGTCCATCAGTCGCCGCATTCCAATTCCTACACTCTCGGCTCCTGGTTCGCCATCATGACGCCGCCCCGCATAACCGCCTAACCGTGCCACCAGTCGGTTGGCTTCGCCCAGCGTCAAAGGTCTCGGCGGGCCAGGCCTTTTTTTTTAGGGCTGCCGATAGCACGGCGAGTTCCTCCTCCGTATAAATGACGCTAGCCGGCAGTTGCGGCATGATCCGCCCCAGCTTCAGACTCGCCAACACCCGCCAAGCCACGATCAGGTCAAAGGCCAGCACCCGCTGTAGATGTTCCGCTGTCTTGAATTCACGCCCCTCGACGTTGCAGCCACTCTTGAGCACGCGGTGCCATTCTTCAATACCCCAGCGCACACGATACCACTGCACTTTTTCCCACGCCTCGGTCGCCGTGCGCACTGGCAGATCGGTCAACAGCATCCAATCAATGGGATCGATCCCATGGGGTGGGTTGGGTTCGTGAGCCCACACCGCCCACAGATTGAGCTGAGGCCAGCCCTTCTTAGCCCCCGTCTTTGGCGATTCAATGCTGATCGCACTCCAGCGTATTTCCAAGGTGGCGGTGCGAGCGCTTTGCCCTTTTCGCCGCGGGAGTTCTATACGGCACGTATCGCCTGGCGGTAGCTGAGCCATCGACGACCAGAGTTTCTGGTGGCCCTCCAGATAGCGGTCATGCTGGGCACGGATGAGCGTGTGCAGGTTGTCCGGACCGGTTTGTACCGCGTCGTGCAGTTCGTAAAGATCGCCCTCCCGATCAGTGATGACGACCAGTTGAGTCTGAGGCATTCGGCGGCCGGCCGAGGCACCCACACGCAGAGCATTGATCCATCGTCCGCTTTCCTTTTCGTCAATGGATTTGGCGTTGCGCCCGCGCTTGTCGGCCGGGTCAGGTTGCTCTCTGGCCCACGATCTGGCGTGCAATACACCCAATGCCACGCCATCGGGTCGATAGGCCAACAAAGAGTGCAGCCACAAGCCCCGCCCGCTGGCTTCACCTAGCGGCCCCAAGCCGGTAGTCTGACACAGACCGGTGTAGTTGAGCGTGGTGGTGTCTTGCGGCATCAGCACCACCGGTTCGGCAGCCATGCGTGCCTGCGTCGCTTCGGAGTGGGGAGCCAAAAGACTTTCCAGGCTCAGCGGCGCGGAGGAATGTTCAATGAGTCCATACGCACCTTTGGCGGCGGCCCACGAATCGAAACTGCCATAGAAACTGGCCTGGGGTTGCGCCCAGCGTGCCTGCAGAATGGCTTCCGCCCGGCGCTGCCGACGCTGGTCGCCCAGTTCCAGTGTGGCCAGTTCGCTCGTGCACCATGACTCCTTCGCGAAACTCTCCACCAACGGAATGGGCGTCAACACTGGTGGTGCTTCCTCTTGTAGTATCTGCCGAGCCTTGGGCTGTAGTGGATACAACCAGATATCCTTGAGCGAAAGGCTTGCCGTGGATGCTCCCAACCGTCCCCGCCCCGTGCTGCTGCCAATGCGCAGCCAGTTGGCGGCCGCGAAACAACGGCCCGTAAAACAGCTACGATCCACGAATGTCTCAACCAATACCGGTTCGACGCTGTAACGGTTTTGCCAATCCTGAGACAGGCGATTCAGGACCAGACTCAGGGCTTTGGAGGCAAGATGGGTGCAGCGCACTTCCTTTCGAATCAGAAACCGGGCCAAGCCCACGACTTGATGCAGGTGGTGAAGGCGAGCGGCGGACGACCAACCGATCCAGACGTCGCGTGCGCTCAGCACGAAGGCCGCCGATGCAAACCCCATCGCACCCAGCCAGCCGTGTTCGCTGCCGATAAGATAACGTAACTGCGAGCCGACCAGGGGTGCATCGGCGCACGGATGTTGCTTGATCATCAGGTCGTTCCAGAGGCTATGAAGCGGATCTTCGTAGCCGCTGAGCAGATAAAGGTGCAAGCCTCGGACTTGATCCACTCGCGCGGGGACCTCACAGACGGCGGGTAAGGGCTGAGTCGAGGGTTGGAGCCGATGCGTACGCGGGCGCTTGGGCTGGCTGTCCAGTCCGTGAATCAAGCTGCGGTGCCGAAGTTTACGCAAGGCAACACTAGCGCTGGATATGGCGGGCCGCCCATCAGGCGAGAACCAGGCCAGGCGCTGGCAGACCACGCGAGCTAACTCGTTTTTACTCAGGGGAGGGTCTTGCTGCTGAAGGAGGTTGAGCTGCTCGATGAACTCTGGCGTGAATACCCGTCCGCATACGAGAAGTGGTTTGTTCATGCGTCGAGGTTGCCAGAAAGCGGTCCGCATGTCTATAGCGAATATATCCGTGTAAGGAGCAG
>JBAXFI010000201.1:0-4559 GCA_037139995.1 Comamonadaceae bacterium
GTGGCCTCTACCGACAACCGCAACTGGGAACTGCTGCCCGACAACGGCCCGCAGCGGCGTTTCAGCCAGAGTCGCGCGGTGGCGCTGGACATGGAAAGCGCCACCATCGCTGCCAACGGCTTTCGCTTTCGGGTGCCCTACGGCACCCTGCTGTGCGTCAGCGACAAACCGCTGCACGGCGAGATCAAGCTGCCGGGCATGGCGAACCATTTTTACCGCGAACGGGTGGACCAGCACCTGCGCATCGGCATGCGTGCCATTGAACTGCTGCGCGCCGAAGGCATCGACCAGTTGCACAGCCGCAAGCTGCGCAGCTTTGCCGAGGTGGCGTTTCAGTAAGCCGCACGCGATTTGCGCGACCAGGCGAACATAGATCCCTTGACAACCGTGTTCGATCGCAAGGGCTGGAATCATGCTGCTACCAGTGCCTTCGCGCACGCGCGGCTGATTGTTGCCACCGATCAGACTCCACTCTTGAGCGCCGCAGGGTAAGGCCGCAAGCCGACGCCCGGGTATGTGCCGTTTGGGTCAGACTGGCTCGACTTTGTTTGTGCTGCGTCAAACCGATCCACGAAAGCCCAATGCACTCGGGCACGAATTAATACAATGAAACTGTCCACAAACATTGTTTATAAAACTGTGGACAAGCGGAGGAGACCGCGTGCCTGTTCTTGCGAATCGATGGTTTACCCGGCAGACTTTCAAAGAGTGGCTGGCTCTCGACCTGGTCTTGTTGATCATCGGGGCCTGCTTGGCCTACGTGCTGAACCAGGACCATGACCGCGTTGATGCCAGGGAGAAAGAGCGGCTGAGCCACCAGTGCGTCGTGGTCAGCATGAACCTGAGCCGTCAGTTCAGCACCATCAACACTGCTTTGACGGGAATTCTGGCGGAAGTGCCAAATTGGCGAAGGCAAAGGGAAGGTCAGTCTTTGTCCGTCCAGCATTTGAGGACGCTCAACAATGCCATGCAGGGCGTGCGCAACTTCCTGGTCATCGATGCCAAGGGCACCGTCGAGGCATCCGACACGCCGGAACTCGTCGGGAAAAACTTTGCACACCGGGATTACTTTCAGGCTGTCAGAGATCATCCCAACGCAGCGACGCTCTACGTCAGACCCCCTTTCATCACCAGTCTTGGCTATCTCACCATGAGCTTGGGCCGCATGATCCCGGGTCCCAAGGGCGAGTTCGATGGACTGGTCGTTGCCGGCTTGGACGCCGAGGAGTTCAAGGTCCTGCTCAATTCCGTGATCTACCGACCTGGTATCAGAGCTGCCCTGATCCATGGCGACGGTGTTCCCTTTCTGATGGCGCCCAACAGCAAAGATGTCGAAGGCGTCGAATTGGCCAGACCCGGGTCGTTCTTTGCCCAGCACATGAGCAGTGGTCGCGGTGCCAATGTATTTACCGGATCCCTCAATTTTGTGGGTGATGAGCGTATGGTTGCATTGCAGACCATCCAGGACCCGGCCATGTCCATGGACAAACCCATGGTGGTTGCGGTCGATCGACCCCTGAGCGCAATCCACGCAATCTGGCACAGGGAAATCATCCAGTACTGCGTTTCGTTCGCTGTGCTGACAATGCTCCTGGTCACCGGTTTGCTGCTGCACCAGCGGCGCCGGCAACTGATGGGGCGTTTCAAGGCGGATCACGAGGCCGAGCGCTTGCAAGGGGTCGAGGCGCTGCGTCAGAGCGTAGAGCGTTTCCGCAACCTGACCCAGCTGTCGTCTGATTGGTATTGGGAACAGGATGAACAGTTCCGATTCGTTCGCCTGCCTGGTCATCTGGATCTGAAAACCCGTGTGGCCAACGATGCGCACATCGGCAAGACGCGATGGGAAATGGGCGCCCTGAACCTGACGGAAGCGGATTGGCAGAAACATCGAGGAGTGCTTAAGTCGCATGAGGAATTCCACGATTTCGAAATGATGCGACGTGGCGAGGATGGGAAGATCCACTGGACTTCTGTGAGCGGGATGCCCATTTTCGACAACTCGGGCAACTTCAGGGGCTATCGCGGTGTTGCGCGCGACGTTACCGAGAGGAAGTTGTCGGACGAACACATCAAGCGTTTCGCCTTCTACGACAGCTTGACCCAGCTGCCAAATCGACGCTTCCTCAGTGACCGGCTCATCGTTGCCTTTGCGGCCAGCAAGCGCGATCAGCGCTACGGCGCGATTCTGTTCCTCGACCTTGACAATTTCAAGCCACTGAACGACCAGCACGGGCATGAGATCGGCGACCTGCTTCTTGTTCAGGTCGCCGACAGACTCAAACTCTGTGTTCGGGAAATGGACACGGTGGCTCGCTATGGCGGAGATGAATTTGTGGTGGTCCTGGGGCATCTGGACATGGAGCAGAAGCTGTCGGAAATCCAGGCGGGTCAGGTCGCGGAAAAGATTCGTGCCAGTCTGGCAAGAAGCTATGTGCTTGCCGTGCCTCAGGATGGGGGAGGCGTAGCGACCATTGAACACTATTGCACCGTCAGCATTGGGATCGCACTGTTCTTCAATCATGAGGGGAGCGAGGAAGATGTACTCAAGCGAGCTGACCTCGCCATGTACAACGCGAAACAGGCCGGCCGCAACGCAATTCGGTTCTTTGCGCTTGAGCAGTAGCTCCCGGCCTGCGGCACAATCTATCCCATGCCTTCGAGTCCAGCTACACCCGAGCCACTTTTTTCTGCCAGCCATCTCAGCAAACGCTACAGCGACAACACGGTCGTCGATGACCTGTCGTTCCAGATCGCCGCCGGCGAATGCCTGGGGGTTATTGGCCCCAACGGCGCGGGCAAGACCACCACGATTCGCATGTGCCTGGGGCAGAGCGTGCCTGATGGGGGCAGCATCACGGCATTTGGCCTGGCTATGCCGCGGGATTCACTGGCCATCAAGGCGCAGCTTGGCGTGGTCAGCCAACTCGACACGCTGGACCCCGATTTCACCTGTGCCGAGAACCTGCTGGTCTATGGCCGTTACTTCGGCATGAAGTCGAGTCAGATTCGCGAGCGCATTCCGGCGCTGCTGGCGTTTGCTTCGCTGACCAGCAAGGCCACCGCCAAACCGGGAGAACTCTCGGGCGGCATGAAGCGGCGCCTGAGTCTGGCGCGTGCGCTGGTGAACAACCCGCGCCTGCTGCTGCTCGACGAACCCACCACCGGCCTGGATCCGCAGGCGCGCCATCTGATGTGGGAACGGCTGCAGCTGTTGCTGCAGGAGGGTAAGTCGATTCTGCTGACGACGCACTTCATGGACGAGGCGGAGCGACTGTGCACACGCCTCTTGGTACTGGACCACGGCAAGAAGATCGCCGAGGGCTCGCCGCGCGAACTGATCAGCCAGCACCTGGAGCCCGATGTGGTCGAGGTCTATGGCACAGGTGCGCTGGAACTGGTGGACGGGCCGCTGCAGGCACTGGCGGCGCGCGTCGAGGTCAGTGGCGAGACCGTCTTCTTTTACACGCAGGACGCCAAGCCGCTGCTGCAGGCCTTGGCCACGCAACCGCAGTTGCGTACCTTGCACCGACCCGCCAATCTGGAAGACCTTTTTCTCAAGCTGACAGGCCGTCAGATCAGGGAGGACGCATGAACACCTCCATCAATCCATCTCTGAAGGTGTTCATCGGAGCGCTCAGATGAGTAATGCAAACGAGATCAGCGTCTGGCGCGCACCCGAACTTTCCTGGCGCTGGTGGCCGGTTTTCCTGCGCAATCTGCTGGTCTGGCGCAAGCTGGCCATCCCCAGCCTGGTCGGCAACATCGCTGAACCCCTGATGTGGCTGGTGGCTTTTGGCTACGGCATGGGTGCGTTGGTGGGCGAGGTGACGCTGCCCGGTGTGGATGGCGCGGTCAAGGTCCCCTACATTCTTTTTCTTGCCAGCGGCTCGATCTGCATGAGCGCCATGAATGCTGCGAGTTTCGAGGCGCTGTATTCCGCGTTTTCGCGCATGCATGTGCAAAAAACCTGGGACGGCATCATGAACGCGCCGGTCAATCTGGACGATGTGGTGCTGGCCGAAATGCTCTGGGCGGCGTTCAAGGCGCTTTTCACCGTCACCGCGATTCTGGTGGTGATGCTGGCGCTGGGCATCAGCTACTCGCCCAAATTGCTGGTGGCCTGGCCCATCCTGCTCGGCGTAGGCATTGCCTTCAGCAGCCTGGCGCTGATCTTCAATGCGCTGGCCAAAGGCTACGACTTCTTTACCTACTACTTCACGTTGTTTCTGACGCCCACCATGTTTGTCAGCGGCATTTTCTTTCCGCTCGAGCAACTGCCGGAGCTAGTGCGCACGATTTCACAGTGGCTGCCGCTGACCAATGCGATTGATCTGGTGCGCCCCCTGTTCATGGACCAGTGGCCGCAAAACCCCGCAAGGCACCTGCTGGTGCTGCTGGTCTATGCGGTAGCAGGGTTCTGGATCGCGCTGGCCCTCACGCGCAAGCGCTTTCGCGGCTAGCCTTCGGTCATTGCGGGTCAGTCGTTTGTCATCCCGGGCGAGCCATTTGTCATCCCGGACTTGATCCCATAAGCGCTAACTTAAACACTTACTTTTGAG
>JBAXFI010000202.1:0-4550 GCA_037139995.1 Comamonadaceae bacterium
GCCAACTTCGGCGGCGACCAACTATTTGGTTCTGTGGGAGATGACACCTTTCTAACAAGGGACGGGGTGGACGTTTTTGATGGAAGCACAGGGACTGATACTGTGGTTTTCGGGGTTGCCAGTGCGAATTGCCGCATCACGCAATCAGTGACGGGGTATGTTGTTACCAACTTGAACCCAAATGCCAGTGTCGAAAAGCTAGCCAACATTGAAAGACTCAAATTCACAGACAAAGCAATCGCCCTTGACGTCGGGCTGAACGAGTCGGCAGGTGAAACGGCATTACTTGTAGGCGCTGCCTTGCCGGGAAAACTTTACCTCGACCCCTCCAAGCAGGCTCTATTAGGCGCAGTGATTGGCTTGTTTGATCAAGGCTATAGCTTGCAAACTCTCGCCGGCGCCATCATGCGACTACCAATCTGGGACCTACTCACCGGTAAGGCGGCTCCTACCAGCGCTGACATAGCCAGTTATCTGTTGGCCAACGTCAATGGCATGGCGCCAGCCGAATTGACACTGGCAAATGCTGTGACTTCACTCAACGCCGAGACTGACTTTGCCACACAAGGCTCTTTCTTATGGCACCTGGCAGAGTCAAGCGCCAATCAGACCCACGTCGGGCTGGTCGGGTTGGCGGCCACTGGACTGGCGTACTCGGTCTAAACGGATATGAGGCTGCTTTCACTGTTGCTGAGTTCTCTGCTGCTGCTTGCCTGCGGTGGTGGCACTGAGCCAGTCTCATTGGCACCCATCTCATTCATCAAAGCCAGTGTTCCAGCGCCTGCCCGACAAGCAATTACAGTCACGGGCGCAAGCGGCATCGCCATTCACATGTACCAGGCACTTTACGGTATGGCCCCGAGCAACGCCATGCTGCTGGACTACGCCGGACAAGCCACCGCTGACGCTTCAGCTTTCGCTCAAAGGCTGGCAAGCAACTTTGACGACGCCAGTCATCCGGTCCTTGCCAAACTAGTGCTTGACAACCTGGGAGTCACTGCCGCAACCGTGCCTGCCACCAATGCCAAGGGCGAAAGTGAATATGCGATCTTGCTCGCGGCAGTTCAGCAGATCTTCGCGGCATATCCAACGATGCGAGGTCAAGTCATATTGAACATGATGAACCTGTTGACCGGGTTGGAAAGCGATGCGACCTATGGCTTCGCTGCCGCGACCTATAACGTCCAGGCATCAGCAAACTTCTCATACAGTTCCACTCCTGCGAGTGAAGTTTCGATTATTGTGACGCTTCCACCTCCGCCGACTGCCAGCATCGCTTTGTCGCAGGCAAGAGTGCATGTTGGCTCATCTACTACGCTGAGTTGGTCCAGTTCAGGTGCAAATAATTGCACCGGAGCCGACTCCTGGTCTGGCACCCAACCGAAGAGCGGCAGCACCTCTATTTCCCACACTTTGGGTGGGCAGTACAAGTACACCTTGGTGTGTACGGGTGGTGGCGGCACAGTTACGCAGAGCACAACTTTGATTGTTCCAATGAAGGTGTTCGGCACATCGTATGGAAACAAGAACGACATCCCTTTCGACGCTACTGGTGTTCCAACCATTCGCGCCCTTGGGATTCCGAAGACCTTATCCGACGAACAGGACTCTGTTGATCGTTCAATCGCCTTTGGAGACTTTTTCCAAGAAGGGAAGTATTCGGCGTTTGTGATGGTCGGTCGCTTCGACAACATCTACGGCACGGGGTGGTCCGATGTTCCTGGTATTGGCTACTTCCTGGGTCAGGATGCCGCCGGGAAATGGGTTGATCGTTCGACCGAGTTGTTCAAGACCACCGCTGACCGGATGGGATGCATTTCCCCTTCGTTTACCGCTGTGGCTGACTTCAACAACGATAGCAAACCGGACGTCTATATTGCCTGTACGGGTACGGATTTTGCAATTCCAGGTGCTACCCCAGAGCAGAATCAGGCTGCAGGTCGCAGTTACCAAGTGTTGTACTTGAGCCAGCCTGATGGCTCTTACATGAGCAGGAAGGTTGAGGAAGCAAACCCGTTGTACGGGCACAAAGCGATCGCGATGGACATCAATGGGGATGGCAACATGGATATCGTGACAACAGACTTTATCGATGCCAGTCAGCCCAATGGGTGTGGCGCACCTTACGTACTGCTGGGGCACGGCGATGGGTCATTTAGACGGGATTACACGTTCATTGATGCAAATTTCGTCAGAAGTCAAATGCCGATGTGCGGCTTTTTTGATGTTGACATCATCCCGATTGACGGGCGCTATGACCTCATGATCGGTGGTATGACAAGGGCCGGAGAGAACCAGGGATCTTGGGGTGTGCTTTGGATGAATGGCCGAACTGGCGGATTTAGCTCGGCAACGGCAAGGATCATGCAGATGCCTGTAGATACGGTCTCAAATACCCAGTATCAGTTTCCACTTGACATCGTCTACGATTCCAAAGCGATGGGTATTTACATGAAGACGACCGCATCCGGAGCCTACGGAACTGACTGGGCAACTATCAAGTTCGACAAATTCGGTTCTCTTGTTGGAGTGATTGACAGTTGGCTAAATACCGGTCTTTCGCAATCACCACAATTCAAACCTTCAAGTTCTGCCTCTGGGTATTTGGAGGCATATACCGGTGGGTGTGCCGCGGATATCACTCAGGGCGATTGTGGTCGAAAGGTGAAGATGTAGCGTCAGTTGGAGGCGCAGGGCAACAGCAACCCACATAGGACGAACTTCTGCTAACAAGTCTAGAATTGAACCAACAGTCCATTGAATAAGACGGCGCCTCAGTTCGGGAAGATCAAAGAGTGACAGGTGCATACAACAGGAAGTCCTGGTTGGTCTGCATGCACTTCCGTGCACGTGCCGTCTCCTTCCATCCTCTAGAAAGTTCATCTCAAACGTGTGGGCCCGCCCGGAAAAGTCAGTTCCAATTCATGCTTCACAGCTCGTCATCGGGCTGTACGTGTGGATTGACCTGCCTTGGTCGGACCACCCGTTCTTGTACAACAAGTTCCGCATCTCGACAGCGGCCCAACTGGCGGAAATACGCTCTCTGGACCTCAACGAGATCGCCTACTTTCCCAACAAGAGCACGGCCAGTCCGTCGCTGCTGGTCTTAAAGCCGACAGGCGAAGTGGCGCGCCCGGTGCCAGTCCACACCGAGTCGGAAGCGCAGCAGGCCAAGAAAGACAAGTTAAGCGAGCAGAAAGCGGCTGCTTCCCGCGCCGAGCGCGACTGGGAACGCGCGGCAAAGCAGACGCGGGAGGCGCTGATCGGCCTGCATCGAAGTCCGAAGCAGGCGGGCCTGAAACTGGCTCTGCTGTCCAGGGAGACAGCCGTCAAGATCGCGGCGGGCGACGAGGTCCTGTTGCACCTGCTGGGCGACAAGAACGGTGAAGGCCCCCAGTTCCATGCGCTGAACGTGATGACGCTGTCAATGATTCTGGGGAAGGCGCTAAAGCTTTCTGCCTCTGAACTGGAGGATCTGGCGCTCGGCTCACTTGTCCACGATGCTGGCAAAGCACGCATCCCGGCGCACATCCTGAAGGCAACTGTCCGGGCGAAACACGAAGAGGATTTTTACCGCGCCCACACCCACTACGGCGTCGAGATGGCATTGGAAACCGGAGTGTTTTCGCCTGCCGCGCTGGCCGTGATACAGGACCATCACGAGTACCTCGACGGCTCCGGCTTTCCTGCCGGAAAATCGGATCCCAGCACAATGGCCCGCATCGTCGCCCTGGTCAACAGGTACGACCGCCTGTGCGGCCCGGAATCTCCGGAAACGTCAGCCCTGATGCCTGCGGAGGCTCTCTCCATGCTCTACGCCAAGGCAAGCAAGAAGTTTGACCAGAAGCTGATCGCCCTATTGATAAGAATTCTCGGCGTTTACCCGCCGGGAACCATCGTCCAACTCAATGACGGCTCGCTTGCACTGGTGGTTTCGCCGGGCAGCGACACACTGCGGCCGGAAGTCCTGATCTATGATCCAGACCTCGACAAGGATGACGCGGCGCTGATCGACCTCTGCCAATATCCCGACCTCAAGATCGAGGAAACAGTACGCCCGGCTTCGTTGCCCAAGGACGTCCTGCATTGGCTCAACCCGCGCCAGCGCCTCTCGTATTTCTTTTCGGTCAAGCCCGACGCGTGAGAAGCGAAGGTTTCCGTCACACACTGTCGTTTGGTCTGCATCACCTACCAAATGAGTGCCGAACATCTTGAACCATTTGACAGCACGCCGCCTGGTCCGCCACCTTCGTCTGCTTCCGCCTTCGACGATGGCTCGGCGTTGCTGCTCGATGCCTACGCTGCGCGAGTCTTTCTCTGCGATGCCCCGAGCATAGTGCCACAGGACGCTCTGCCGCTTGGAATTTGAGCGGTTGGATCCGCCGTCTTTTGGAGCCAGTCACCATGGGACTCCAGAGTCGCTCAAAGCTTGTGATCGAAGCCGAGACTGGTGACTTTCATCAAGACTCCCGCCGATAGCTCGGGTACCATGTCCTGGCCTTGTATCCACCAAAGGAGAGTCAAGATGGCCACCTCGAGAGACGAACGGA
>JBAXFI010000203.1:0-4537 GCA_037139995.1 Comamonadaceae bacterium
CGGCATCCCCTATGTATTTATCCAGCGTGCCATGGTGGCAGTCGCGAATGACTTCACTCATGGCCGTCAAATAGGCATTGATCAGTTCCGCCAGAACGGGGGGGCTGAGTCGTTCAGAAATTGATGTGAAATCCCGAACATCAGCAAACAACACCGTCAAATCACGTTCAACCGGCGCCATGTTGAAGGCACCCGGATTCTCTGCCATTTTCTCGACCAGTTCAGGCGGCACATAGTTGGCAAACAGCTTTGATATTTGCCGCTTGCCACGCGCCTCGATGAAGAATGCATAGCTCATCTGGTAAGTGAAAATGCTGGTCAGGCATGCGATCAAAGTAGCCACCGGCAGCATCAATTGCTCGGTTTGCAGCATGAACCTGTTAAGCCCAAACAATGCCGCCAATAACAGCAGCCAGGCGACCACGGTGTAAGCCGGTTTGAGCCAGACTCCGCCAACGACCATCAACAAGCCGAGCACGATGACGCTCACCATTTCCACATAGTCTGGCGGCTGAACAATGCAGCCGTCAAGCATGCAGGTAATCAGACTGGCGTGAACCTCCACACCCGGAACGCTGACGTCCATCGGGGTCGTAACCACATCTCCCAAGCCAGCCGCCGAGGTGCCAATCAGGACGATGCGATCTTTCAATTGCTCGACGGGAACCTGGCCGTTCAGTACATCGACGGCAGAAACATAGGTAAAACTTTTCGCCTTTCCCCTGAAGGGCACCCATGCTGCGAGCTCTCGATCGACCGGCACGTCGATCGGTCCAACCACTACTTTTGCCACCCGCAGCGCACCGTCACCATAGGCCGACTTGTGCACCTCCAGACGTGGTGACTTGGTCAGCGCTTGCACTACCGTCAGCGCCAAAGAAGGGTAATAGCGCCCGTCGTGTTCAATCAACAGGGGCACCCGTCGCGTGACACCATCGTGGTCTGGCAAGTGGTTCAAGTGCCCTGCCCCGGCGGCCTTTGCCTGCAGTTCCGGCAATAGCCCGGTGTGCGCAGGGTAAGAATGGGCCGGCTGACGTGTCAACCCCCACGCGCTCAGGTCCAAGCCCTCGGGCAGGCGGGTGCCGCTCGCAGGCGCGTCGTTGTGAAAGGCATAACCCAGCACCACCGGACCGCCCTGCATGGCCTGCCCCAGCAATTGATCAAACAACAACTTCGGACGCAACTGTTCCATGGCTGCGGCAAACTCGGGAACCGCCTTTAGATCGTGTTCCTTCAAATACTCCAGCGTATCGAGTTCGGAGGATGCACTTTTTTCAGAAAGGAGGATGTCCATCGCCACCAAAGACACGCCGTACTTCTGAAATAAATTTGTCACCAGCAGCGCCATCCGATCACGCCGCCAGGGCCAGTGCCCCTCACCTCCCTGCTCTTTCTCGCGCAGGCTCTTGTCGTCAATATCAACCACCACGATCCGCTTGTCTGGCGTGCCAGGCGGCAGAGCCCGAACCCGCATGTCGTACAGAATCGATTCGAGTCCAGGCAGCAGGGGCAGCGTGAACCACTCAGCAGCGTGACAGGCAAACAAGGCCACCAGCAAAAAACCAGCAGAAATCCGCCACCCGTTCTTGCGCATATTGTTTGCCCTAGCGTTCGATCTCGACGACCTTCAAATAGACCTTGCTGGAGTTGGCCCGCGCGTCGCCAGATGAAATCGTGCTACTGCTCGAGCCGCTCCAGGGGCCGCGACCACTGACTTCAACCCAGACTCCCAGGGGCACGCTCAGGCTGGTGGCAACACGGCTGGTCTGACTCCCTGCCGCACTACTGCTTTGATTCTCAGAGAAGAACTGCACCATGGCACCGTTGCCGCTGAGTTTCACCATCAGCTCCAGCATCGTCCGCGTGGCGGGTCGCCCTCCGGTCAGCCCCGGCTTGCGTGCGGGGGTGCCCTGGATCAGGCTCAACGATGCTCGCTCGCCTTCCATGACTTGCAAACTCTGTTCGCTGTCATTGTCCCGACTGCTGACGCTGCTCACGGTATCGGAGCCTGCCTCGCCATAGCGGACGGAAACCTGGACCGACCGAATTTTTGCAACACTGACCTCGGCTCGCTCGGGTGCCGCGCTGGGGTTGCTGTTCAGAAAGGCCGGAATGCCAGGCAGAACTTTGGGCTTGTCAGCGTTATCGAGCCCCATAAAACCGGCCTGATCCTTTTTCAAAGTAATCGATCCTCCAGTGGCACCCTCCAGAACAGTCGAGCCTTCATAAACACGGTTGTAGGTTCCTGCGGGCGTGTTGAGCTGCGCAGCAATTTGGGGTGTCGCGTACATCGCGTCAAATTCAGTGCCACGGATTCCGATAACCGCATTGGGCGTCTTGAGCTTGTAGTCTGACGGAGCAGACTTGCCAATCATGCCGGTAAGTTGGCGCAGCGTGCCGCCCAACAGACGAAGCGAGGCTTCGTTCGTGACAGCGCCATGCTGGTTTGACCGGTATTTGTCGATCTTGAACTGTGAATCAGGGCGCAGCCAGATAATGGCTTCATCAATCATTCGAATCTGAACATTGGAGTTGCTGTCAGTTGCAACAGTGTCACCCTCGTAAAGATTGTCGCCACGCGCAGCCGAGCGCTCCTGACCCGTGTGCTGTGAAATGCGGGCACTTCCAATCACCATCTGAATCGTGCCGGCTGCGGCCCAGCACAATTCGCCAGTCATGAGCAGCCAACTGGCGATCAAGCCGCACACGATGCTTTGCAAATTGGTGCAAAGCCGTGACCTGAGATTCATCATATGGTTGCCTCCTTCGCTAAACCCATCTGTTCAAGCCAGCCGACCATTCGATCCGCCACCAAATGCCACCGGGGCTCGAGCATCATGTCGTGGCCCATTCCCTTGAAAATCTCGGCTTTCGTGTTGTAAGCACGGGCCGTAGCCTCGACCTCCTCAACACTGAACATCGCATCCTTTTCAGCACCCAGGACAAGCATATTGGTCCTGACCATATGGGGCCGGGGCAAGTTGATTGCCAACATGTCCAGAAAGCTGCGAAACGACTCATCCTGCAACTGCTTCCAATAAGCATCCACTACGTCATCTGACAGCGCGTCGGAAAACAAATACTCCCGTGCGAGAGCAGCAGAGCCTAAAAGGGGATACAAGCTCAAGGTCAGATTCATCTTCCCGAAGAGAAAGGGGTGGTTCCGGGCAATTCGCAAGGTTGTGGACATGGCCCCGGCGGGCGGCAAAGACGCGAGCAAAACAGCCGCAGGAGCAACCCGACGCTCCAGATATTTCTGCACCACATGGCCTCCCATGGAGTGACCTATAACGACCGGCGGGCTATCCATTCTTTCGGCCACCGTTACCAAGTCGTCAACGTAATCTGCAATGCGCGTCCATCGTAACTTTTCGCGTCCTTCGCTGTTCCCATGACCACGCAAACTAAGGGCGTGCACATGGAAACCTTGCTGCACGAAATAGTCCAGAAAATGGACATCCCAACACCACGCGCCGTGCCAGGCACCGTGCACAAACAGCAGCGGCGGGCCAGTGCGCGCCCGCCGAGGAACTTTCGTAATGATTTCCAATTCCATAAGGCGATGTTTCAGCAGTTGGCAGGCGAAGTCGCACAGGTTGCTGAAGACAATTCGATCCTGATTTGAGCCGCTCCGGCCACAGGCACGGCAAGCCTGCTGCCCTGGAAGAAGATCTTGACGCCAGACCAGTTGGAGCTTCGTACACGCCAGGGCGCAGTGCCGTCTCTAACGCTCCTGGCTTCGCCAGCGCCCAAGGTCAGAGACGTCGCTTGATTGCGACCGCTCATGACGCACACGCTCGAATCAACCATTGCAACAAAATGGACGTAATCGCTGGCTTTGCCTGAAGCAGGCGCTTTGATCACAATTTCTTGCTCCTGCCAGGCGCAGTCGCCAGTCGGTACATGAACAGCCGGTGCAAGGACGGCTGGTGCCTCCTGAACCCCTCCTTTCCGGGCAAGAACTGGAGCAATCTCTTTTGGCAACAGAGGTGCCGTCACCGGTGGCACATACACCAACTCGGCTTGCTTGGGTTGCTCCAGAATACGGTCGGCCATTTGATGCAGCACGGCCCTAAAAAACAGAGTGGCCAGCACAAAGACAAGCAAAAAGAACATGAGTTTGGCCACAGGATGATGCGTCAGCCGAAGCTCGCCTAGCGTGGATGCAATCCGCTGCAAAGGCGAATCGCCCAGACTTCTGTGCGACATGGCTGCCACTCGCGCCAGTTCCCGCGCCGGGTCTGCTCGCTGCGCTGCGCTCGTCGCGTGAATGTTATTGCTGGTCATGGTGGCTGTGTGCTACCCGGCTGGAATCGACTTTCAAGCGAAAAACTTGAATCCCGTTGCCGAATAAAGATCTCACGTCGCGGACTTCAGAATCACAGACATCTGCCGATTCGCAAGTGTGAGCAGTTCTTCTTAACCCCATGTCCTCTCCAAATCACCATAGCCATTCACCGGCCAAATTGAGCGCGCTCATGCTGGGCGCCATTGGCGTTGTTTTTGGCGACATCGGAACCTCACCCCTGTATGCATT
>JBAXFI010000204.1:0-4536 GCA_037139995.1 Comamonadaceae bacterium
CCTCGCTGCTGCCGGCTTTTCCAGGCCTGCACACCCACCAGCGCGCGCTCGATGCTGGCTGCAAGGTGGCCGGTGCGACGGTGCACCAGGTGACGGCCGAACTCGATCACGGTGCGATTCTGGCGCAAGCGGTCGTGCCAGTGTTGCAGGACGACACAGCCGATACGCTAGCGGCGCGGGTGCTGACCCAGGAACACCTCATCTACCCGCAGGCCATTGCAGACTTGTTGCGGCATTCTTGAGGACTGCTGCGGGCCGATGGCGCGGCAGTGGGCTACTCAGCGCTGGTGAGGCGCTCAGCGCAGCGGCATCAAGGAGGAGCCCAAAGGGCGGGGGACAGCCGCGGAGCTGAGTGCCTCACCAGCCTGCGGCGTGTTGCCCGTCGTGGGACAATCCTCGCCTATGCATCCCAAAGCCCTGCTTGACGCCTGTTCTGAACTGGTGCGGCTGACACTCAAATTTGACCACCCGACCGACGCCATCGTGTCACGCTTTTTCCGTGACAACCGGGGTCTGGGTCCGCGCGAGCGCGCCACGCTGTCCGGCACGGTGTACAACGTGCTGCGCAAAAAATTGCTGTTCGATCATTGCGCGCCGTCGGGTAGCGGACCCAAGGAGAGGCGGCTCGCGATTCTTGGTTTTTACGGCCCGGGCGACTTCCTGCGCAGCGCCTTGACCGATCAGGAAAAGAACTGGCTGGATCAGTGCGAGAAGATCAATGTGGCAGACCTGATGGAGCGCCATCGCCACAACCTGCCCGAGTGGCTGGTGCAGCCGCTCAAAGACCAGTTGGGCGCGGATTTCTGGCCACTGGCAGAGAGCCTGAACCAGAGTGCTGGCCTTGGCTTGCGGGTCAACGCCCTGAACGCCAAGCGCGCCGAAGTGCAAAAGGAATTAGCTCAAGCCGGCATCAAGGCGGTACCGACACTTTATTCACCGATGGGGCTGCGCATCGCTGGCAAGCCGACCCTGAATAAGATGGACGCCTTTGTGCGCGGTGCATTTGAAGTGCAGGATGAAGGCTCGCAACTGCTGGCCATGCTGCTCGACGCCAAGCGTGGCGAGATGGTCGTGGATTTCTGCGCTGGGGCTGGCGGCAAGACGCTGGCCATCGGCGCTGCCATGCGCAACACCGGACGCCTTTACGCTTTTGATACCTCGGCGCACCGGCTCGTCGCATTGAAGCCACGCCTGGCACGCAGTGGCCTGTCTAATGTGCATCCGGCGGCGATTGCGCATGAGCGCGACGAGCGCATCAAGCGCCTGGCGGGCAAGATTGACCGGGTGCTGGTCGATGCACCCTGCTCCGGGCTGGGCACGCTGCGGCGCAACCCGGATCTGAAGTGGCGGCAAACGCTGGCACAGGTGGAGCAGATGGCCGTGACACAAGCCGCCATTTTGCAAAGCGCAGCGCGCCTGCTCAAGCCCGGTGGCCGTCTGGTGTACGCCACCTGCAGCCTGCTGGTGCAGGAAAACGAAGCCGTGGCGCAAGCCTTTACCGAGGCCAACAAGGACTTCACGCCACTGGACGCAGCCGAGGTCCTGACCGGTCTGAAGGTAGAAGCCGCTGCCGCGCTGTGCAGCGGCGGTGAGAACGGCCAGCGTTATCTGCGCCTGTGGCCGCATCGCCATCAAACCGATGGTTTTTTTGCTGCCGTCTGGCAGCGCGTGTAAATTCTGCTTTTGAGGGCGTTCGAACCTATGCTGTTACTTGATGGACCTGTCGCTGGTGCGGTGATCGACTGGCTGGTGCACGGAATTCTGGATTTTTCCTTGTGGCAAATCGTCTTGTTTGCCCTGGCCATGACGCACCTCAGCATGATCAGCGTGACGGTGTTCCTGCACCGGCATCAGGCGCATCGCGCGCTGGATCTGCATCCGATTGCCTCGCATTTCTTCCGCTTCTGGCTCTGGCTGACCACCGGCCAGGTGACCAAAGAGTGGACCGCGATTCACCGCAAGCACCACGCGAAATGCGAGCAGCCACAGGACCCGCACAGCCCGCATATTTATGGCATCAAGACGGTGCTGCTGCAGGGCTACGAGTTGTACCGGGCCGAGGCGGTGAAGAAAGAAACGCTGGAGCGCTTCGGTCATGGCACGCCGGACGATTGGATCGAGCGCCATCTGTACACGCGGTTCTCGTGGCACGGTGTGGTGTTGATGCTGGCCATTGATCTGGCGCTGTTCGGCGTTGCCGGTTTGTCGGTGTGGGCATTGCAGATGGCTTGGACCCCCATCATGGCAGCAGGCATCATCAACGGCGCGGCGCATTACTGGGGTTATCGCAACTTCGAGACACCCGACGCCAGTACCAATATTTCGCCCTGGGGCATTCTCATCGCCGGCGAGGAACTGCATAACAACCACCACACCTATCCGACCTCGGCCAAGCTGTCAGTCAAGACCTATGAGTTTGACATCGGCTGGTTCTACATCAGCGTGCTGCAAAGGCTCGGTCTTGCCAGCGTCAAGAAGACGCCACCCAGACTGGCTTTTGGCCATGTGCGACCGGTGGCTGACGAGAAAACACTCGAAGCGCTTATTTCCAACCGCTACGAGATCATGGCGGCCTACGCCAAGGACATGCGGCGCGCCTTGCGGGGCGAGCTTGTTGCCCTGCAGGCGCGCAGCGCCGACGCCAGCGTGATCGGCGCGGCCAGGCGCTGGTTGCACCGTGACGCCGAGAAAGTGCCGGCTGCAGCCTTGGCGCAGTTGGCACTGGCCCGCGCGGCCTCACCCGTGCTGGACAAGATGGTGCTGATGCGCGAAGAACTGCGGCAACTCTGGCTCAACCGCTTGCAAAGTCGCGAGCAACTGGCGGCCGAACTGCAAGCCTGGTGTCATCGTGCCGAGGCCAGCGGCATTGCGGCCTTGCAGGAGTTCTCGATGAAGTTGCGCTCGGCACGAGCCTGAGCCGGAAAAGCCCTTGCTTTTGCTACGGGTAACTGCCCTCCGTTGGGTAGCACGGTGATCTATATAATCCGCCATCCCAATCAACCCCCAACGCTTCCGGTTGCCTTCCTCAATGAACAAAATACGACTCTCGATTTCGATTTTTGTCCTCATCTGTACAACGGTTTTGTCAGCGAATGCCCAGGACGTAAAGGGTGATGCCAAAGCGGGTGAGAAAAAGATCGCGCTGTGCCTTGGCTGTCACGGCATCAATGGCTATCAGGCCAGTTTTCCGGAGATCTACAAGGTACCCAAGATTTCAGGGCAGGGTGCCAAGTACATTGTGTCTGCCCTCACGGCGTACAAGAAGGGGGATAGAAAACATCCCACCATGGGTGGCATTGCCCTTGGTCTGAGCGACCAGGACATCGCCGATCTGGCAACGTATTACGAAGTGCTGGGCAATGCTGGCAGTGTGCCGCTACCGGGTAAGGCCGCCGCCGGCAATGCCATTGCCGCTGAGTTGGTCAAAAAGGGCGCTTGCGTGTCCTGTCATGGTGAAAACTTCAGCAAGCCGATTGATCCCAGCTTTCCCAAGATTGCAGGTCAGCACCCCGACTATCTTTTTGTAGCGCTTAAGTCCTATAAGTCACAAGGCAATTCGACCTGGGGTCGCAACCATCCGGTCATGGGCGGTGTGGCCAAACAGTTTTCCAATGCCGAAATGAAGGAACTGGCCAACTACATTGGCAGTTTGCCGGGCGAATTGCAGACGGTTCAACCCAGCCGTTTTCGCTGATCAGGTCATCTGAGCTCAGTCGCGTGTAGCGTGCCGCTGCACGCAGGCGATGTACGCATCGCCATCGGGCGGCCGGCCCGCGCGCTGGCTCTCCCACAACATTTTTCCCAAACATTCCATGGCCTCATGGTGCGCCAGATGCAGCGAGTTGCGGCGATGCGTCAGTAACTCCACCGCTTGACGGATACCTCTTGGCTGGTCGATGCTGCACTGCTCGCTGATCGACAGGTGCATGGACAGGTGCAGAAACGGATTGGTCTTGCCTTCCTCGGCTTGCAGCATGGAAGCCAGTGCGGCGTCAAGATCGGCCAGATCGCCATGATATTCAGGGTGCTCGGCAATCCACAGGCTGGCGATGGTTTCCAGCGCTTCGAGAGGCTGGCCAGCCTGCGATTTGGCATAGACCTCGCAGAAGTAGCGGCGGACGTCGGCTTGGGAGGGTGAAAACATAGTGGGCGTATTGTCGCGCGCTGTCGCGGACTTATCAGCCTGGCCGACCTGCTTGCGGCGAAAATGGGGTTTTTCATTCAGGACGAACGCCATGCCTCAAGCCTTCATCTGCGACGCTATCCGTACCCCTTTTGGCCGCTACGGCGGCGCGCTGGCTAGCGTGCGCACCGACGATCTGGCCGCACTCCCGCTCAAAGCCCTGATGGCACGCAACCCGAATGTAGATTGGCAAGCCGTGACCGACGTGCTTTTTGGCTGCGCCAATCAGGCGGGTGAAGACAACCGCAACGTGGCCCACATGGCTTCCCTGCTGGCGGGCTTGCCGCTGGACGTGCCTGGCGCCACCATCAACCGGCTGTGTGGCTCGGGGCTGGACGCGCTGGGTACGGCAG
>JBAXFI010000205.1:0-4437 GCA_037139995.1 Comamonadaceae bacterium
TCAGGAAGTAGCGGCAGGCATCGAGCAGCACTTGGCCCTGCCTGGCGTCTTTCGGCTTCTTTTGAGCATTTCGTTCAGGCTTCTTGGCCAACCACAACTTATGAACGGCCATCCACCGGGGGTCCGGAACATAGAGCGGGCAGGCTCTATGCCGTTGGGTTGCAACCACCACAAATGCCGCTTTTCCGCGCAACAGCCATTCTTGCTCCACCAACGAGACCATCGGCTCGAAGGCCTCCTCTTTGGGCAGGGGCGCTCGACTTGGCGCCGCCAACAACTCTACCTCGTAGCCTGCACTGTTAACTGCTTGATAAGGCTTCTTGGGGTTCAAACGGTAACTGGAGTCAATGGACTGCAGCACCGCCATCAGAGACTTGCGACCTTTTGCATCTGAGTCCGGGACCAGCATTGCAAGGGATACGGACGAGCCTCGGCACCAGGCCAAGTCAAAATCTTGGGTCGGCTCATTGCCCGCTGGAAACTTCACGCCACACAGAGTCTCATAGGCTGCAAAGGCATTGGTTCCAACAACAAGAAGGTCGTATCGAAGCAGCCCCGCAACATCCAACGCGCGCAGCAGTTCGCCCTGCTTGTCCTGCATCACCGGCAATCGAAGCGCTCGATACTGAAGTGCCCGCTGCTCTATGAGGGCGTCGGCCTCGGCAGCCCGTTTTTTGGCCAGCTCCTTTTCAGCGACGAACGAGTCGTAAATGGCCTCGGTCTCTGGCGAGCGCACGCCCTTGGTGGTAGCGCTGTCGTAGCCGCCTTTCTTTACTGCGAGATACTCAACATCGCCTTTGGGCTGCCAGAACATCGAGGTGGGCAGAGACGCCAAGGTCCGTCGTGCCTCATGCCATTGGTCGTAAGCCGCTTCGAGGTTGGCAATGATTTGGCCCGAATCGGACCGAAAAGGGATGAAATCAGACTTGAGGTATGCCATACGATATTGATTATAGGAACATTCCACCGACTACAAGCAATTTTGTCCATAGTCGGTGGAAAATCAGCAAATACAAGAGCGGTCCCGCGTCCACGACATCCTCGCGGACGGCCGGAATCCCCTCATTCCCTTAGGTCTGACAAAACCCGCTAAGACCCTACACTTAGCGGCCTTTCTTATCCCAGTTTGCTACAGATTTGCAGCACCGCGTTGCTGTGGTTCATGGTGTAAAAGTGCAGTCCTGGCGCACCACCGGCCAGCAGTTGCTGACACAGGTCCGTCACCACATCCAGACCGAAGGACTGGATGGATGCGCTGTCGTCACCAAAACTCTGCAGACGCAGGCGAATCCAGCGCGGAATCTCGGCGCCGCAGGCGTCTGAAAACCGCATCAACTGGGTTGAACTGGTGATCGGCATGATGCCCGGCACCACGGGAACATTCAAACCCAGCGCATCCACCTCTTCGACGAAGTGAAAGTAGGCGTCGGCGTTGTAGAAGTACTGCGTGATGGCGGAATTGGCGCCGGCCTTGACCTTGGTCGCGAAAGCCTGCAGGTCGCTCGCCGGCGATTTGGCCTGAGGATGCACTTCCGGGTAGGCAGCCACCTCGATGTGGAAATCGTCGCCTGACTGGTCCCGGATGAAGCTCACGAGATCACTGGCGTAGTGGAACTCGCCGCCGGTTCCGTAGCCACTGGGCAGGTCACCGCGCAGCGCAACCAGGCGCTTGACACCCATCTTCTTGAGCGTCAACAGTTGCGCCGCCACGGTGGCCCGGGTGGCGCCAATGCAGGACAGATGCGATGCCGCACTCTGACCTTCGGCAAGAATGTCGCGCACGGTGTTGAAGGTGCCATCCTGCGTCGAGCCGCCTGCGCCAAAAGTCACCGAACAGAATTCAGGCTTGAGGGCGTACAGCTGCTGGCGCGCCAGACGCAGCTTTTCCACACCCTCCGGGGTTTTTGGCGGAAAGAACTCAATACTCAAGTGCCTGGCTGCTTTGTCACTCATGATGGCTCCTGCTTTCGAGCAGCAATAAAGAATTCGCGGTTGCCGTCGCCCCCTTCAATGGGGGAGTCGAACCACGCCGTCACCGTCAGACCCAGCGCAGCGCAGGCATCGCGCAAGCGTTTTTCAATCAAGGGATAGAAGGCGGGATCCTTCACGACCCCGCCTTTGCCGACCTGCCCCGGCTGCAATTCGAACTGGGGTTTGACCAGGGTCAGCAAGGTGCCGTCAGGTTTGAGCAAAGGAACAATCGCTGGCAGCACCAGCGTTTGCGAAATGAAGGACAGGTCCGCAACGATCAGGTCAAACTCCGGCACGAACTCGGAGGCTTTCCCCTCTTCCACAGCAAACTGGCCCGCCAGCCCGGTACTGCGCTCGTAAGCCTCAACCAGGTCCGCCGCCATCAGTGAACGTGCATTGACATTTTCAATGCACAGCACGCGTGGATCCTCCCGCAAACGTGGATGCAACTGGGCGCTGCCGACATCGACCCCCACCACCGACGCTGCGCCGTTCTGCAGCAGGCAGTCGGTGAAGCCACCGGTGGACTGGCCTACGTCCAGACAGGCCAATCCCTTGACCGACAAGGTCAAGTGCTTAAGCGCTGCTTCCAGTTTGAGGCCGCCGCGCGAGACATAGCGTGCCTCCGAGTCGTCCAGCAGCCGCAACTCGGCGTCTGCTGGAATCTCGTCACCGTTCTTGCCAACCGTCTTCCACTGCTCTCCCTGCAGCCACTGCAAACCGCCGCCAATCAGGCGCTGCGCCTGAGACCGGCTGGCAGCGAGATGACGCGTTACGAGAAGTTGATCTGCACGCATTATTTGTATTTGTCATGCCGGACACGATCCGGCATCCATGGATTGCGGGTCAGGCCCGCAATGACAAAATTCCTTTCATCAATAGCGATACGTGTCGGCTTTGTACGGGCCGGCCTTGCTCACGCCAATGTAGGCGGCCTGCTCGTCGGTCAGTTCGCTCAGCATGGCGCCGACCTTCTTCAGGTGCAGGCGCGCCACCTTCTCGTCGAGGTGCTTGGGCAGCACATAGACCTTGCCGACCTTGTATTCCTTGGGCTTGGTGAAGAGTTCGATCTGCGCAATGGTCTGGTTGGCAAAGCTGGAAGACATCACGAAGCTGGGGTGGCCGGTGCCGCAACCCAGGTTCACCAGACGGCCCTTGGCCAGCAGGATGATGCGCTTGGACGGCGTCTTGCCCTTGCCCGGGAAGATCACGTGATCGACCTGCGGCTTGATCTCTTCCCACTTGCATTTGTCTAGCGAGGCGACATCAATCTCGTTGTCAAAGTGGCCGATGTTGCAGACGATGGCCTGGTCCTTCATGGCCGCCATGTGCTTGTAGGTGATGACGTTCTTGTTGCCGGTGCAGGTCACGAAGATGTCGCACTTGTCGGCGGCATATTCCATGGTCACGACCTTGTAGCCTTCCATCGCCGCTTGCAAGGCGTTGATCGGATCGATCTCGGTCACCCAGACCTGGGCCGACAGCGCACGCAGGGCCTGGGCCGAGCCCTTGCCGACATCACCATAACCGGCAACGCAAGCCACCTTGCCAGCGATCATCACGTCAGTGGCGCGCTTGATGGCGTCCACCAGCGATTCACGGCAGCCGTACAGGTTGTCAAACTTGCTCTTGGTCACCGAATCGTTGACGTTGATGGCGCGCAGCTTCAGGCTGCCCTTGGCCGACATCTCGTTCAGGCGGTGCACGCCGGTCGTGGTTTCTTCCGTCACGCCGATGATGTGCTTCAGGCGCCGGCTGTACCAGGTCGGGTCCAGCTTGAGCTTGGCCTTGATGGCGTTGAAGAGGCAGATCTCTTCTTCGCTGCCGGGCTTGGACAACAACTTGATGTCGGTCTCGGCGCGGGCACCGAGGTGCATCAGCAAGGTTGCATCACCGCCGTCGTCCAGAATCATGTTCGGGCCTTCGGTCTTGGAACCCTTGGGGCCGAATTCAAAAATACGGTGCGTGTAGTCCCAGTAGTCGACCAGGGTCTCGCCCTTGTAGGCAAACACCGGCGTGCCGGCTTCGACCAGCGCGGCAGCGGCGTGGTCCTGCGTCGAGAAGATGTTGCACGAAGCCCAGCGCACCTGCGCTCCCAGCGCCTGCAGGGTCTCGACCAGCACGCCGGTCTGAATCGTCATGTGCAAGGAACCGGTGATGCGCGCGCCCTTGAGCGGCTGCGACTTGGCGAATTCTTCGCGGATCGCCATCAGACCGGGCATTTCGGTTTGCGCAATATTGAGTTCCTTGCGGCCCCAGGCGGCCAGGCCCAGGTCGGCAATCACGTGATCTTGGTTCTTGACAGTTTTCGATGCGGCGCTCATGGTTTACTCCAAAGTTAAATTTGAAAGACCACTGCCTGCACGCAAATCGAGGGGAGGGACTCACCTCACAGAACAGTGGGTGAGCGCGGTTGATAAGTCCGAGCCTCGTTCAACAAATGTGAACTGCAACGCTCCTCGGATG
>JBAXFI010000206.1:0-4405 GCA_037139995.1 Comamonadaceae bacterium
GCTTTTTGGGTTGGGGCGCGGCTTGGGGCTGCCGCATGTTAGCCGGTTTGCCCCGGCGCGCTGGATTACCTGGCCCAGAGCCGTGCAAAACTTGTGACCGACGCCAACCCAGCAAAGCCGGCCGCTAATGCCAAGGCCAGCACCGGACCGCGCGCGCCAGCCAGACCAAAGCAAAGTGCCACCAGGGCTGCACCGGTGGTTTGACCGAGCAGTCTGGCCATCGCGATGACGCCACTGGCGCCTCCGCTGCGCTCGGGTGGCGCGCTCGACATCAAGGCTTTCATATTGGGCGCCTGGAACAGACCAAAACCGACACCGCACAGCGCCATGCAAAGCACGATGACGGTGGTCGACGGATGGCTGGTCAACAGGGCAAAAGAGGCCAGACCCGAGCTCAGCAGCATCAGCCCGAAGCCGCCCAGCAAGCCCGGCGGGTAGCGGTCTGAAAGGCGCCCGGCAATCGGTGCTGCCAGTGCCACCACGATGGGCCAGGGCGTCATCAGAAAACCGGTTTCGATCGGGTTGCGCTGCAGTACCTCTTCGAAATAGAAAGGCAGAGCGACGAAAGCCAGGCCCTGCGTCGTGAAAGAGGCCATGGAAGTGATGGCCGAGAGCGCAAACAGCGGGCGGCGCAGCAGATCCACCGGCAGCATGGGCGCCGGGTGGCCGGCTTGACGCCAGAGCAGCAGGCCGGCTGCCAGCACCGCCACACTGAGCGCCGTCAGCGCCATGGAAGGCGGCTCCCCCTGCGCGGCCGCGCCCAGCGCCAGCACCAGAGCGGCAAAGCTGAGTGCCGTCAGCACGGCGGTGAGCCAGTCAAAGCCGTGACCGCGAGCGGCCGCGCGCGGCAAGGCAGGCAGCGCAAAGGTCAGCGCCAACATGCCCAGCGGCACGTTGATGGCAAACAACCAGGGCCAGTTGGCCACTGACAGGATCAGCGAGGCGATGGTCGGACCGAGAGCAAACGAGACGCCCACCACCAGGGCATTCAGACCAACCCCGCGCCCCAGCCGCGCCGTTGGAAAGATGAGCCGGATCAGAGCGATGTTGACACTCATGACGCCGCTGGCGCCAATGCCTTGCAAGGCGCGCGCGACGGCCAGTGCAGGCAGCGCGCTGGCAAAAGCGCAGCCCAGTGAGGCGACGGTAAAGAAGGCCAGACCGGCCAGAAAGACGCGCCGCGGCCCGAGCAGATCACCGAGCGCGGCAAACGGCAACAGGGTGGCGACGATGGCGAGTTGGTAGGCGTTGATGACCCAGATCGAGGCGGCCGGTGAGGCCTGCAGATCGGCAGCAATCGCGGGCAGGGCGGTATTGGCAATGGCGGTGTCGAGCGACGCCAGCGCCACGCCGAGCAGAATTGCGATCAAGGCGCGCAGGTCCAGGCCGTCGGCGGTCTTGCGGGGCGCAGTCAAGGTAAAGTGTTCAAATCGCAAATCACCCGTTGCACTGTAGCAAAGATTCAAAGCCCTGGAGGTTTCCATGCACAAGGTTCGCTTACCCGCTGTTGCCGGCGCCTTCTATCCGGCAGAGCAACAGACCCTGACGCAGGATGTGCTGGCGCTGCTGGCCGCCAGCAAGCCACCGACGGATGCACCCAGCCCCAAGGCCATCATCGTGCCGCACGCCGGCTACATCTACAGCGGTGCTACGGCCGCACGGGCTTACGGGCGGCTCTTCAAGCTTCGTGACAGCGTCCGGCGTGTGGTCCTGTTGGGGCCCGTGCACCGGGTGCCGGTTAGGGGGCTGGCCTTGCCCGATGCGGACTTCTTTGCCACCGCGCTCGGACAAATTGAAATCGACCAGCAGGCGCGCGCTGCCATTGCCGCGCTGCCTCAAGTCGTGGTCAGCGCGGCAGCGCATGCGCAGGAGCATTCGCTGGAAGTGCATTTACCCTTTCTGCAATCGGTACTGAAAGACTTCAAGTTGCTGCCCCTGGCGGTGGGTGATGCCAGCGCGGCCGAAGTGGCACAGGTGCTGGAGGCGCTCTGGGGCGGCGAGGAGACCCTGATCGTGATCAGCTCCGACCTCTCGCACTTCCTGCACTACGCGCAGGCGCAGGCGACAGACCGCCAGACGGCGCAGCAGATCATGAATTTTCAGGGCGTTCTGACGCATCAGCAGGCCTGTGGCGCGACGCCCGTGAACGGATTGCTGTTGGCGGCGCGTCAGCATGGATTGCGGCCGGAACTGCTGGGTCTGTGCAACTCCGGCGACAGCGCGGGTGACAAGGCGCGGGTTGTTGGTTATGCGTCCTTCGCCTTTGCTGAACCGTCGGTCGGCGAACTCCTGCTGCCGATTGCACGTGCCGCCATTGCCAGTGCGCTGGGCTTGAGCGCTCAAGCGGCTGAAAATGCGTCGTGCTTGCAGGAGCCTGGTGCCTGCTTTGTCACGCTGACACAGCGCGGGCAACTGCGCGGCTGCATTGGCTCGCTGGAAGCGCGGCGCTCGCTGTTGGCCGATGTCAAGGGCAACGCCGTTGCTGCGGCGCTGCAGGATCCGCGCTTCAAGCCGCTGACAGCGGCCGAGCTTGCCATGACCCGCGTCGAGGTGTCTGTGCTCTCGCCGCTGCAGGAAATGCACTTTGCCAGCGAAGCTGACGCCTTGGCGCAGCTGCGCCCTGGCATCGATGGCCTGGTGTTTTCGTTCGGGCGGCATCGCAGCACCTTTTTGCCGCAGGTCTGGGAGCAGATGCCAGGCGCAGCCGAGTTCATGGCGCAACTCAAACGCAAGGCCGGACTGGCAGCCGATTTCTGGGACCCAGCCATCCGACTGCAACGCTACAGTGTGGCCAAGTGGCACGAGGCCTTGCCCGCATGACGCAGCCACCCGTTTACCCGGCGCGCTACTGGCACAGGCATGAGGATGGGCGCATCCAGTGCGACCTGTGCCCGCGCGACTGCAAGCTGCACGAGGGCCAGCGCGGCGCCTGCTTTGTGCGCGCGCGTCAGGGCGAGCAGATGATCCTGACCACCTACGGACGCTCTTCGGGTTTTTGCATTGATCCGATCGAGAAGAAACCACTGAACCAGTTCTACCCGGGCAGCAGCGTCCTGTCCTTCGGTACAGCGGGCTGCAACCTGGCCTGCAAGTTTTGCCAGAACTGGGACATCAGCAAGTCGCGCGACATGGACCGACTGATGGATCAGGCTTCACCCGCTACGATTGCCGCAGCCGCCAGGGTGCACGGCTGCAAGAGTGTTGCCTTCACCTACAACGACCCGGTGATTTTTGCCGAGTACGCGATGGATGTGGCCGATGCCTGCCACGCGCAAGGCGTGCAGACGGTGGCAGTGACCGCGGGCTATCTGCACGAACAGGCGCGGCGCGACTTCTTCAGCAAGATGGACGCTGCCAATGTCGATCTGAAAGCCTTCACCGACGACTTCTACGTCAAGCTCACCGGTGCGCATCTGCAGCCCGTGCTCGACACCCTGGTTTACCTGCGCCACGAGACAAGCGTCTGGTTTGAAATCACGACCTTGCTGATTCCGGGACACAACGACTCCGACCCCGAGATTGCCGCCATGTGTCGCTGGATCGTGCAGCATTTGGGTAGCGATGTGCCGCTGCACTTCTCGGCCTTTCATCCGGACTACAAGATGCCGGATGTAAGCGCGACACCACTGGCAACCCTGGTCAGGGCGCGCAACATCGCGCTGCAGGCAGGACTGCACTTTGTTTACACCGGCAATGTGCGCCATGAGGCGGGAGACACCACCTTTTGCGCGAATTGCCACTCGCCGTTGATCGTGCGCGACTGGTACCAGATCAACCAGTACCGGCTCAATGCCGACGCGTGTTGCAGCAACTGCGGCACGGCGTTGGCCGGCCGATTTGATGCGCAGTGCGGCAACTTCGGGCGCCAGCGAATTCCGGTCAAGCTCCATCAACCCGGTACTTCTTGAGAGTTCCCCAAATGACGATAAGCCAGCCTTCGCGTGGCATGTCGGGTGGATCTGGCCGCCGGGGCACTCAGCTCCGCGGCTGTCCCCCGGCCTTCGGCCTCCGCCTTTATGCCGCTGCGCTGAGTACCCCAGCAACCAGATCTCTCAAACCCGGTTGGCGTCCGAGCAGCACAAACCACAGACGCTTGTTGCGGAGGGCGATGCGGTGGGTGGCGCAGCGAAATCAAGGAGGAGGCCGCAGGCCGGGGGACATTCGCGAAGCCACCCATTGCTTCGCTCTCCGCCCACACAAGCCTGACACTCGGACTTGCGAATTTCGGAACACTCACTAGGATGCGACCATAGTAGGATCAGCGTCAACATAACGGAGGCTAAAGTGGACATCGAACAGTTCATGCAGGGTTACAAGAACGCTTGGGAGGGCAAGGATGCCGATGCGTTCTGTGCGCTCTTTGCCGAGGACGGCGTCTATCACAACACGCCTTTTGCCGTGCAGC
>JBAXFI010000207.1:0-4401 GCA_037139995.1 Comamonadaceae bacterium
TTTTGGCAAGGAGGATTGGTTTTATTGCTTTCAAAAGAATATAAAAGTCATATAAATAAAATTAATGATAATATATATGTTATGTCAAAAAGATCCGGCGCTATTGAATCGATGCCTTCAGCGGTGTTGGTGCAGTTGCGCGAGCTCGGCGAGAACCTGGCCGTTGCCCGCAAGCGCCGCCGTGAGCCGCTGAAGGCCTGGGCGCAGCGCATCGGCGTGTCTGAACCCACCCTGATGCGCATGGAAAAGGGCGATCCAAGCGTCTCGATGGCTGTCTATGCCACAGCCCTGTGGCTGATGGGCCGCAGCCAGGTCATTGCAGACTTGGCAGCCCCGGAGCATGACCAGGGCGCCCTGGAGGAAGCCGTGCGTGTGGCCAAGGCACGCGCCGTGCGCAAGCCTGCATCCCTGTACGGCGTAGCGCAAACCGGGAACCCAAAATGAACGACTCACTTTATCTCTGGTGGCTCGGCTGTCCTGAAGATCCTCGTTTTGTCGGGGAGCTTCGAATGGCACGCCAAACCAAGGGCGTATCTCTCGAATATGGGGATGCGTGGCTGCGGTCCGGCTTTGCGCTCAGCGAAGACCTGCCCCTGATCAAGCGTGAGTTCTTCCCCGTTGAAAAAGAGACAGCCGCCGGCGCGGTGGATGATGCACGGCCCGACCGCTGGGGTGAGCGTGTGATCCGCTTGCTTGACAAGCCGGCGCGCCTGTCTGTTCTGGACTTTCTCTACTACGCCGGGGACGAGCGTTTCGGCGCCCTGGGCGTGTCTGTGTCGCCCGAGCAGTACCTGGCGCGCGGCATGGGGCCGCTGCCCTTGCTTGCCGACGCGCTGGAGATTGAGCGGCTCGTGCATCAGATCCTTGCCGGCGAACCCATCGATGAGCACAAGCGTCGCTTGATCGCCCCCGGTGCCACGCTGGGTGGCGCACGGCCCAAGGCACTGCTGAACGTGGACGGCCAAGCGTGCTTGCTGAAGTTCAATGAACCCCATGAGCTCATCGACACGCCCCTGGTAGAGCATGCCACCATGACGCTGGCCGAGCAGGCAGGCATCCGGGTTGCCCGCACGATGCCGGTGAAGATAAGCCAGGGTCATGCGCTGGCGATCAAGCGTTTTGATCGTGGCGAAGGTTTGCGCCGGCATGCAGTGTCGGCCAATGTGGCGCTCAAGGCTGCAGGGCAGGCCCTGGCTTACCCCGAACTGGCGCAGTGGCTGCGCCGACGCGGTGTTGCGGCTGCTGGTCTGCAGCGGGAGCAGATGAAGGAGCTGTTCCGGCGCATGGTGTTCAACATTCTGATCGACAACACCGATGACCACGAGAAGAATCATGTGCTGCTGATGGCCGACAGTGGCGAGTATGAGCTCTCGCCGGCCTTTGACGTTATTCCCTCTGCACAGGCGCTGGGCTACCAGCAGATGCGCGTTGGCTCGAGCGGCGCCGACTCAACGCTGGAGAATGCGCTGTCCGAGTGTGCGCAGTTCGGTATGAAGAAAGCCGAGGCCACCGATCAGGTGAAGAAGGTTTGTGCAGTGGTGGCCGGCTGGAAGGAGCACTTCGCCAGAGCAGGGGTGTTGGCGAACGACATTGAGTCGCTCTCAGGCCAGATCGACAGGCCGTTTCTGCGAGATCAGCGCCGCGACTGACCCTGCGTCAAATCAATGCGACTAAGCGCGATATTCGGAATGTGCTGAGAACGCACCAGCGGTCAATTCAACGTCTGCTGCGGCTATTCCAGCCTTGCGCGCGGCATCGCGCCAGCTGTCGACAGCAGATACGACTTCTTCGACGACCTGCGTGGCTCGCTCCGCAGTGAGCCCATAAAACGGGGCGGTGCTCAGAACCGTCTGCAGGCTGGGGCGATTGTCTGCATCGTCAATGTTGAGCACATGTTCGGCCTTGTCGATATTCGGATTGACGTCGAACGCTGGTGCAAGCTGCCAGCCGTTCGCACCGAGCACGAATCCGTGATTGCGCAGGTGGTCGTCCCTGTTTCCGACGGCCACGTTGAAGGCAACCCTGCGGAACAATTGCTCCAGGTCCGCTCCCGCACGGGCGCCGTCTCCGTTGGAGCGCAGGAACTGTGCCAGCTCGAGATAACTGGTGCCCTCGCTGTGCTCCTTGCGCAGCAGGGTCATGGCAGAGGCGTAGAACCGTCGCGCACCCTTGACACGGTCAAAGCGCTGAATACAGAAGGTGTGGAAATCGTTGTTCAACCGGACCAGCCTGGCAGGTGGAACGTCGATGCCTGCCTTTGTTGCCAGGCCGTGCACCACGTATTCCCACGCTCCCACATCCCGGTCATCGTCACGCGCCGGGAACTTGCCAATCCAAAGCGTGCCGTCGGCCTCGGTGAAGTTCGCCTTCGGCCGGGCTCCTCCAAGCGATGCACCTGGCGCAACCAGAACAGTCAGCCACTTGCGCAGCGCATCGAGGTCGTCGATTCGCCGACTACTTAGTTGAAAGGCAACCGCCTCAAGCTCCCGCAGCGTCGTGACAGGGGGCGCCGCCATCTTCTCGTTGCCCAGGAACACGTCAGTGCCGGCAAGGCGAAAACGCAGTGCACCCTGGCGCGTGAAGTCCTGCACTCCAATCAGGAAGTCCCAGGCGTACAGCGTGTGCGGGGTCCGTTTCTCGTCTTTGGCTTGCAGCGCTTCGCGGCGTTTCATCAGCGTTTGACCCCACCGGTCTGGTGAGGAATCCAGGAACACGCCGAAGTTGCCCAGTTCTGGTTTCGGGAAAAACGGCTGATCGTCCAGTGACAGGTCGGGATCGAGTGCGAATGCACGTGCTTGCCCGAGCCAGTTGCGGTCGTAGCGGAAGCGAACCTGCCCGCGGTCGTGCGCGAGTGTGCCCACCAGGCAGGCGGGGGCGAGGTCAGAGTCGAGCCACACCTCCAGGGCCTTGTCTTGGTTGCTCCTCATGACGGCTCCAATGCCAGGTCCTGCAGCCTGCGCCCAACTTTGTCGTCGGCGGCCAGTGCGTTGATGTCGCCCTCCAGGCCTAGAACGGCCAGCACGCGAAGGTAGGTGCCCAAGGTTGCGCCGGGGTCCCCCGTCTCCACCTTGTGCAGCGATGTGCGGGAGATGCCGGCGCGCTGGGCCACCACCGCACTACTGAGCTTGCGGCGCTTGCGCGCGAGCTTCAAGCGCTCTGCGAACTCAGAGAGCAGCCTTTGCTCTTGAGGAAAGATGATGGGTGGTTTGCGTGGCATTTCGCTATTATGGACATAAACATGCCTTTTTGTCCACAATAGCGAACATTTAGCGGACAGACCATGACCTCTCTGATGCCTGCCCGCTTCTTTCCGAATTTGCTGGATGTCGCAAAGAATACGCGGCGCCAAGATGTCCTACGTGCTGGCTGTAGATGATCTCTATGTGGGCTGTGGCGTGTACAAGACACTGCTCCAGGCTGGCTGATTGAGGTTTTCATTCACGAATCCCGGACTCGCCAGCTGCCATCCCGGCCTGAGTAGCCGTCATCCCGGCCTCAGCAGCTGTCATCCCGGACCCGATCCGGGATCCAGTGCCACGCGCACACTGGATTGCGGGTCAAGCCCGCAATGACAGCCAAGGGTGGCAATGCCAGCTGGTGCGCCCAATGACAGCTGTCATCCCGGACGCAGCAGTTGTCATCCCGGCATCAGTAGCTGTCCTACCGACCTCCACGACTGTCATCCCGGACTTACTAGTTGTCATCCCGGACTCGATCCGGGATCCATTGCCGCGCCACCACTGGATTGCGGGTCGAGCCCGCAATGACAGCCAAGGGCGGCAATGACAGCCAAGGGTGGCAATGACAGCCAAGACTCAATCGGGGTCTGACCCCAATTAATGATAAGGCCGAATAGAGGCCAAATGGGGGGCTTGTTTGGGCTTTAGCGCCATCGCGGCCCGGTTATCCTGCCAGCAGTCGAGTTGCTGGAGCCCCCATGAACCACCAGATTAGTTCACCGTCCGAGTCTGCCGTGTGCAGGCCCGCGGGGGGTTTGCCCGCGCTGCAGGTGACGCTGCAATTGGCGGTGCATCACCACAACTTTGGCCAGTTGCAGGAGGCCGCCCGGCTTTACTGCGAGGTGCTGCACAGCCAACCGGCCCACGCAGCAGCCAGCCACAACCTGGGGCTCTTGATGCTGCAGCTCGGCGTGCCCGAGGCGGCGCTGGCGCACCTGGAAGCAGCGCTGACGCAAAAGCCCGAGTCGCAACGTTACTGGCTGAGTTATATCCATGCGCTGACCCAGCTCGGCCATACCGCGCTGGCGCGGCAGATGCTGACCCTGGGCCAGGGGCATGGCCTGGACGGCGACGAGATGGAGGCGCTGGTCGACGCGCTGGCGCCAGGCCGCAGCGCAGGCGGCTCGCGCAGCCACTGCTCGGTGCAGCGCCGGCGTCTGGC
>JBAXFI010000208.1:0-4377 GCA_037139995.1 Comamonadaceae bacterium
GCGGCATAAATCACGCCGGGTTGATCCGACCTTTCCATCGTGCCCCAGGTCTCGAAGGTGGTGCGCTCCGGGTCACTCACATACATCTTCATCAGCACCTGGCCCGGGTACTCCAGCTGTTTGTAGAAGTTGCAAAAAGCGTTGACGATGACAGGGCCCTCACCCTGAGCGTCGGGCTTGCAACCGATAGACTGCATCCAGTCGATGCGACAGGTCTCCAGATAACGAAAATAGGTCGTGTTATTGACATGATTCATGGCATCCATATCGCCCCAGCGAATAGGAATATGCATCTCGAACACCAGCTTCTTGCGCTCGGGAATTTCAATCTTCATCTGTGTAAGCCCTTGGCCAGACGTTCTGCTCCACTTCAGGCGGCAAAGCCATCGTCGGCTGCTATCACGGCACCGTTGATAAAGTGGCTTTCGTTGGAACACAGCATGACCAGAAGCGCGTCCAGATCCTTGACCTGGCCAACGCGCTTGCGTGGCAGCATCTGCATCAATTTCTTGCCTTGCTCTGTCTGCCAATGCCGGTGATTGATTTCCGTATCGATGTAACCAGGGCAAATCGCGTTGACGTTGATGCCAAACTTGCCCCACTCCAGCGCCATCGCCTTCGTCATCTGTATGACTGCCGCCTTGCTCATGCAATAGACGCCAATTTGCGGCAGCACCCGCAAACCCGCCATCGATGCGATATTGACAATGCGCCCCCCGGTGTAGGTGCCGGGCGCCGCCCCTTTGGCACGCGCCAGCATGCGCTTGCCGACTTCCTGCGCAACAAAGAACGCCCCCTTGACGTTGGTGTTGAACATAAAGTCAAAATCCTCTTCGGCCACATCCTGGATTCGCTGCGTTGTGCTGACCCCCGAGTTGTTGATCAGGATGTCAATCGAGCCGACTTCGGTTTCGGCATGGGCCACTGCCGACTTGATGGAGTCCAGGCTGGTCACATCGAGCTCTGTCACATGGGCGTCACCACCCTCGGCCTCTATCTGGGCGCGCAGGTCCTTGAGTTTGTCCACGCGCCGACTCGCCAGCACAACAGCCGCGCCGGCACTCGACAGCGTACGGGCGAACTGGGCACCCAATCCACTGGAAGCCCCGGTAATAAAGGCCACCCGGCCCGAGAGATCCATGCTGTAAGCCATTTGAAAAGCCTCCAAGAGTAGAAGAAACGATCGTTCGATTATGTCGATTGAACGCATAAAATCAGTCTCGCGTTCGACAATCAACGGCCGTGGACCTGTTGCCAGGACCATGCTGCCATTATCAGATGAGTTAAACCATGACCAATCAGGAAATTCTGAATCAGTTCGGCCCACGTGAAGCGATGGAGTATGACGTCGTCGTCGTCGGCGGCGGCCCCGGTGGACTCTCCACTGCCATTCGTCTGAAGCAACTGGCCGCTGAAAAGGGGCAGGACATCTCGGTGGTCGTGCTGGAAAAAGGCGCGGAACCGGGGGCCCACATTCTGTCCGGCGCGGTACTCGATCCGATCGCCCTCAACGAACTGTTTCCTGACTGGAAAGCGCTTGGCGCGCCGCTGAATCAGCCAGTGACCGACGAGGCCATGATGTTTCTGAGTGAAACAACGGGCTACCGCACACCGAACTTCCTGCTGCCCCAATGCAGCCAGAACCATGGCAATTACATCATCAGTCTGGGTGCCTTGACGCGCTGGCTGGCGACCCAAGCCGAGGCGCTGGGGGTAGAAATTTTTCCGGGCTTCGCCGCTGCGGAAATCCTCTACAACGAAGCGGGCGCCGTCAAGGGCGTTGCCACCGGCAATCTGGGCGTGGAGAAAAGCGGCGAGCCCGGTGAGAACTTCCAGATCGGCATGGAGTTGCTGGCCAAGTACACGATCTTTGCCGAAGGTTCGCGCGGCCACCTCGGTCGTCAACTGATTGCCAAATTCAAACTTGATGAAGGCTGTGACCCGCAGTCCTACGGGCTGGGCATCAAGGAGTTGTGGGAAATCGACCCGACGCGTCATGAGCCGGGCCTGGTGGTGCACACCGCTGGCTGGCCGATGAACGACAGCACTTATGGCGGCTCCTTCCTGTACCACATGGAAGACAACAAGATCGCCATGGGTTTCATTACCGGCCTGAACTACGCCAACCCCTACCTGAGCCCGTTTGAGGAATTCCAGCGTTGGAAGACCCACCCCAATATCCGCTACTACCTGGAAGGCGAAGACAAGGGTCTCAAACCCGCCAAGCGTCTCGCCTACGGCGCACGTGCCATCACCGCTGGCGGCATCATGTCGTTGCCCAAGACCGTGTTTGCCGGTGGCGCCCTGATAGGCTGTGACGCGGGCTTCCTGAACGTCAGCCGCATCAAGGGCAGCCACACCGCCATGAAGTCCGGCATGCTGGCCGCTGAAGCTGCCTATGCAGCCGTCACCGGCGGGCGCCAGCACGATGAATTGAGCGCCTATCCGCAAGCCTTCCGAGACAGTTGGCTCTACACGGAGTTGAACAAATCCCGCAACTTCAAGGCCTGGTTCAAGTATGGCCTGACCGTGGGCTCCCTGATGAATGGTTTCGAGCAGTTCGGTCTGAAGGGCCATATGCCCTGGACCATCCATCGCGACAAGCCCGACCATGCCTATCTCAAACCGGCAGCAGAGTGCACGCCGATCAACTATCCCAAGCCGGATGGCAAACTGACCTTTGACCGCCTCTCCAGCGTCTATATCAGCAATGTCAATCACGAAGAGAACCAGCCAGCGCACCTGACGCTGAAGGACGACGCGGTACCGGTGGCGGTCAACCTGGCCAAGTTTGCCGGCCCCGAGCAGCGCTACTGCCCGGCTGGCGTTTATGAGTTCATGAAGAACGATGACGGCACAGACCGCCTGCAGATCAATGCCGCCAACTGCGTGCACTGCAAGACCTGTGACATCAAGGATCCGACGCAAAACATCGTCTGGGTCACGCCCGAGGGCGGTGGTGGTCCCAATTACGCCGGCATGTAGATGATGGAGATCGTCATCACCGGTGGCGCCGGTTTCCTCGGCGTTCGCCTGGCGCGCACCCTGCTTGGCCTCGGCCAACTGGCCCGGGCCGGCGCAGCGCCCTCCCCCCTGACCCGGCTGACGCTGGTAGACCGCGCGGCTCCGCCGCAAGAACTCCTGAGCGACCCGCGCGTCACGGCGCTAACCGGTGATCTCAATGCGCTGCTGCAGGACGAGGCTGGCAGATCGGCGATGCTCAAGCCGCAAACCGCCATCATTTTTCATCTGGCAGCGGCGGTCAGTGGCGAATGCGAAGCCGATTTTGATCTTGGCATGCGCAGCAACCTTGACGCCACGCGCGCTCTGCTTGATGCGTGCCGTGCTCTGAACAGCCGACCCATGCTGGTGTTTGCCAGTTCGCTCGCCGTCTTCGGCAACTCACCTGAGCAACCGCTGCCCGCAACGATCGAGGACAACACCCTGCCAACACCGCAGAACAGCTATGGTTGTCAAAAGTTCATGGCGGAGCAACTGGTGGCCGACTGCGCCCGCAAGGGCTTCATCCAGGGCCGCAATTTGCGGCTCATGACGGTCAGCGTGCGCCCGGGCAAACCCAATGGCGCGGCATCCAGCTTTTTGAGTGGCATGATCCGCGAACCGCTGTCCGGCCTGCGCGCTAGCTGTCCGGTGCCAGCGGAGACAGCCGTCGCCTTGTCGTCACCGGCACGCACCATCGAAGGCCTGCTTTGTGCGGCGCAAACTTCAGATGCCGATTGGGGAGCACGCAGCGCCGTCAATTTGCCCTCCATCCAGACCACGGCCGGGGCCATGGCCGAGGCACTGGGCCGGGTCGCCGGCCAAGCCGCGACCGACCTGATTGACTGGACACCTGATCCGGCGATCGCCCGCATTGTTACCAACTGGCCGGCGCAGATTCGCGCGACACGCGCTGCGCAACTTGGTTTGCTGGCCGACACCGATTTCGAGGCCATCATTCGCGACTATGTGCGCGAAAACCCCAATGCTGTCAAGCTCCCTGTCTCTGCATAATGCAGGGTTGATTAATTTAAGGATTCCCATGAAGCTTTCCAAGTTGTTTTTGAGCCTGGCGCTGGCCGCCGGTCTGGTCGCGTCCGCATCGGCACAGACCAAGATGAAAATCAGCATCTCGACCGCTCAGAATTCACATCAGGGCGTGGCGATTGACGTCTTCGCCAAGGAAATCGAGAAACGCACGGCCGGACGCTACAAGATCGAGACCTTTTACAACGCTTCACTCGGTAGCGAGCGCGAGTCCATCGAGTCGGTTCAACTCGGCACACAGGAGTTGACCTTTTCCTCAACCGGACCCGTGCCCAATTTTGTGCCCGACGCCAAGATTCTTGACATCCCCTTCCTGTTCCGCGACAAGGC
>JBAXFI010000209.1:0-4355 GCA_037139995.1 Comamonadaceae bacterium
ACTGGCGCGAGCAGATCGATCTTTACAGCCACCGCTACATCACCGAAGACACCGAGTTGGGGTTGGCTCTACTCGCCTCGGTGGCACGTTTCGCTGGCGTCGATGCGCCGATCGCGCATGGCCTGCTGGCCGTCGTTGCTGGCTTTCTGGGCCGCGATCTGCGCGGCGGGCCGCGCACGCTCGAAGCCCTCGGTCTGTCGGGTCTGACACCGGCACAGCTACAGCAACGCTTGTACGATGGAAACTAGTGCACTGCCGCGCTTTGCAGCAGTTGGCGCGGGGCGCATGGGGCGCGGCATCGCGATCGCGTTTGCCTACGCGGGGCACCGCGTCTCGCTGATCGACCTGCGAGAGCGCAGCGCCCAGGCCTGGGACAAGCTGCGCGCTGAAGCGCAGGCCGAGATCGAGGCCAGCCTGGCTGGACTGGCGCAACTCGGCGTGATGGAAGTGGCCCAGATCCAGAGCATCGCCGCGCGTGTCAACTTCGTCAAGGCGGCTGATGCGCCAGCGGCGCTGCAGTCGGCGGATCTGGTGTTCGAAGGTGTGCCTGAAACCCTCTCGGCCAAGCGCGAGGCCTTCGAGCAGATCAACCGCCACTGCCGCATCGATGCGATCCTGACCTCGACCACCAGCAGCATTCTTGTCACGCAACTGGCAGCACTGGTGCATCGGCCCGAGCGCTTCCTGAACATGCACTGGCTCAATCCGGCCTATGTGATCCCGGTGGTTGAGCTCAGCTGCCATCCCGCTACCGACCCCGAGGTGCTGGCGCGCACCAAATCACTGATGGAGGCGATCGGCAAGCTCCCGGTCGTCTGTGGCGCATCGCCGGGCTACATCGTGCCGCGACTGCAGGCGCTGGTGATGAACGAAGCGGCCCGCATGATAGAGGAGGGCGCCGCCACGGCCGAGGAAATCGACAAGGCCACGCGTTACGGCATGGGATTGCGCTTTGCGGCCATCGGGGTGGTCGAATTCATCGACTTCGGCGGCTGCGACATCCTGCACCATGCCAGCCGGGAAATGTCGGCGTCGATCAGTCCGCAGCGTTACACCGCGCCTGCCATCGTGGACCGCATGGTCGAAGAAGGGCGGCTTGGCCTGAAGAGCGGCGGCGGTTTTTATGATTACGAGGGTCGCGACGTCGGCGCCTATAGGCGCGATGTGCTGTCGCGCACGCTTGGCATGCTCAGGCATGCGGGGCTCTGGCAAGCGCCAGCCAGCGAGACACGCGAATGAAGATCCGGCGCGCCTTTGCCGAGCTCTCTGTGGGGCAGATCCACTACGCCGAGTGCGGCGAGCGGCAGGCCAAGGCCGTGCTGCTGCTGCACCAGACGCCACGTTCCTGGGATGAGTACCGCGATGTGTTGCCTCTGCTGGGTCGGCATTTCCACGCCATCGCCATGGACACGATCGGCTTTGGTGACTCCGCGAAGCCAGCGCTCGGGCAGGACTCGATCGAGCACTGGGCACAAATCGCCATCGCTCTGGCCGATGCCCTTGGCATAGCACGCCTGTCCGTGGTCGGGCACCATACCGGCGCTGCCATTGCCACCGAGATGGCCGCCGCTTTTCCCGCCCGAATCGATGCTGTCGTGCTGTCGGCTGCACCCCTGGTTGATGCCGATTTTCGCGCCAGCCATGCCGGACCGGTGCGCATCGACAACGCTGTGCACCTGAGCGACGGCTCGCACTTGAGCGAGCTCTGGCGGCAGCGCCAACCCTGGTATCCGGCGGGTGACATTGATCTGCTTGATCGCTTCCTGGTCGATGCGCTCAAGGCCGGCGCGCGTGCCGTCGAGGGCCACGCCGTGGTGGCGCGCTATGTCATGGAAACCCAGCTGCCGCTGATTCGCTGCCCGGTGCTGGTGATCGCACCGACCGCCGACCCGCACGCCTACCCGAGTGCGCGGCGACTCGCCGATTCCATCGCAGGCAGCCGTTACGTCGAAATCGAAGGTGGCATGGTGCCGCTACCCGACCAGATGCCCGAGCGCTTTGCCGAACGGGTGACGGACTTTCTGCTCGATTCGTGCGGCGGTGCAGGATGAAAGCGCTGTGGTCCAGCGGCTTTCGGCCCTTCTTTCTGCTGGGAGCGTGTTACGGCCCGCTCGCTCTGGCACTGAACCTGGCAGCACGTGCCGGTCAATGGCCGCTGGGCGAAGGCGTCCTGGCCTTGGGGCACGCGCATGAACTGCTCTACGGTTTTGCCACCGCAACGGCCTGCGGTGTGCTGCTGACCGCGCTGCCGGGTTGGACCGGTGCTGCCGAAGTGCGTGGCGCGCGCCTGGCGGGCCTGGTGGCCTTGTGGCTGGCCGGTCGCCTGGCCTGGTGGTTTGGCGAGTGGTTGCCGCAGGGCTGGCTGCTGGCCATCGACTGCGCCTTCTTTCCCGCCCTGCTGCTGACGGTGTTGCCGACGATCCGGGGCGCACGCAAGCGTCTGATTTTGTGGACACTGCCCCCGCTGCTGGGATTGACGGCTGGCAACCTGCTGCTGCATCTGGCCTTGCTGCAGGGTGATGTGGAGCAGGCGCGCTTTGGCATCACTTTGGGACTGCACGCCTTCATGTTCATGTTTTCCCTCTACGCAGGCTTGTTGACGCCGGCTTTCACCCGGGGCTGGCTGCGCGCGCGCGGCGAGCACAGCCATGCCATTCTGGCGCCGCTGGAATACGCGACGGCGCTCTCGATGGTGCTGTTTGCGATGGCCGACCTGACGCAGGCTGGCACGGCCTGGATGGTGACGGCCTGCGCACTGGCCGTTGGCGTGCACAGTTGGCGTTTTGCCCGCTGGCGCGGCTGGCGCACCGCCTCCGAGCCGCTGCTGTGGACGCTGCAGCTGGCCTACGCCTTCTTGATCGCAGCGATTGCCTTGCGCGCTGCCTGCGCCCTGATTCCAACGCTGCGCCCCGACGCCTGGATTCATCTGTTCACACTGGGCTCGCTTGGCATGTGCAAGGTCGGCCTGATGACGCGCGTGGTCCTGCGCCACACCGGTCGCCCGCTGAGCGCGCCGCCCTGGATGAAGACTGCGTTTGTGATGATGCTGGCCGCCACACTGCTGCGCCTGGCCTTTACCGTGCACCAGCTGAGCGCGGTCGTACTCGCGCTGTCGGCGCTGCTGTGGTCGCTCGCCTTTGTGCTGTATCTGCTGTGCTTTGCGGGCATGTTGCTACGCCCCAGCCTGCCCAGAGCGGCGCTGGCCTGACAGCCCTGAGGCATCGACGTAAACTTTGTTACCTTCGGTCCATCCGCACCATTATGAGCAAGTCCATCCAGGAACGATACAAGATAGGCATCGACGTCGGCGGAACCTTCACCGACTTTGCGCTCATGGGCGGCAAAGGCCGCGCGCTCGTGCACAAACAATTGTCGACACCGGCCGATCCATCGATCGCGGTGATGGCCGGGCTTGCAGCGCTGGCACAGGCTGAGGGTCTGAGCTTTGCTGCCTTTCTCGCTCAGGTGACGCTGATCGTCCATGGCACGACAGTGACAACCAACGCCGTCCTCACCGGCGGCACCGCACGCACTGCCTTGCTGACGACACGCGGCTTTCGTGATGCGCTGCAGATGCGCCGCGGCGTACGCGAGATGATGTACGACAACCGTTGGCATGCGCCCGAGCCCATCGTGCCACGCCAGCTGCGCCTGCCGGTTACCGAACGCCTCGATGCTGCGGGCCGCGAGTTGGTGGCGCTTGATACGGCCGATGTTGAAGTGGCGATCCGGACGATGCGCGAGCAGGGCGTTGAGGCCGTGGCGATCTGCTTTATGCACGCCCATGGCAGCGCCGCCCATGAAGAAGCGGCTGCGCTTCTGGTGCAGCAGGGAATGCCGCAGGCCTACCTGTCGGTGTCCTCGCGCGTACTGCCGCAAGTGCGGTTTTATGAGCGCACCAGCACCACGGTACTGAATGCTGGCGTGGGACCGATCCTCGCGCATTACCTGGACCGACTGAATGCTCGCCTGGCCGAGGCACAGTGGCGCGGTACGCTGCTCATCATGCAGTCCAACGGTGGCACCGCCGCGCCGGCCAGTGTGCGCCGGCTGGCCGCTTCAACGCTCTTGTCCGGCCCCGCCGCCGCGCCAGCGGCCGGCTTGGCATGGATGGCGCCCACACGCAAGAAGAGCTTTATCACCGTCGACATGGGGGGCACCAGCTTCGACGCCGCCCTGGTACAGGGTGGCCAGCCCGCGGTTACCACGTCCGGCCATGTGAACCGTTTTGCGATGGCGCTGCCCAGCATGGAGATCAACACCATCGGTGCCGGCGGTGGCTCGATTGCCTGGATCGACGATGGTGGCCTGCTGCACATGGGGCCGCAAAGCGCTGGCGCCGATCCCGGGCCGGC
>JBAXFI010000210.1:0-4275 GCA_037139995.1 Comamonadaceae bacterium
GTCGCGACCAACAACTACCGCGCCTTCGGTGGCGGCAATTTTCCGGGGCTGACGGCGACCAAGGTGATACTGGACGCGCCAGAAGAAAACCGGCAGGTGCTGATCGAGTACCTGCGCATGATGGACGTACTCGGACCCGGCAAACAGGTGAATCCCAGCGCCGACCGGAACTGGCACATCCAAAATGTGACGGGAGTAAAAATGGTCTTTTTTTCAGCCAGCGCAGCGCAGAAGCACCTGGCCAGACACCCCGACATTCAGTGGCTGAAGGACAACGGCGACGGCTCGGCTTTGTACCAACTCAAGCCTTAGTGAGTCGGAAATTGCAAAAGTAACTGTTGCCCGGCTGTTTGTCATTGCAGCTCTCCTTGTCATTGCGGGTGCCCTTGTCATTGCACCCTGCATTGTCATTGCGGGCTTGACCCGCAATCCAGTATGGGCGTGGCACTGGATCCCGGATCAGGTCCGGGATGACAACTGCCGAGTCGGGGATGACAACTGCCGAGTCCGGGGTGACAACTGCCTATCAGCCATTTCCGTTTCTCTTGTCGCTGCCAATCCGGGTGTAGATCGCTGTCCCGGGCGCGGGCGAAGTGTCACCGATCTGGTAGGCGAACTGCAGTTCGCGCGCAGCCTGCTCAGCCGCCGCCGCAGTGCGTGCATGAACCATGGCCAGCGGCTGGCCGACTTCGACTTGATCGCCAATCTGTACCAGTTCGCTCAGCCCGACCGCAAAATCAATGCTGTCTGTCGGGCGGCTGCGGCCACCGCCCAGACCCAGCACGGTGAGCCCCAGGCTGCGGCAATCACAGCGCTGCACAAAGCCTGAGCGCTGCGCTATGGCCGTCGTCAGCACAGGGGCTGATTCCAGACAAGCGTCAGGGCATTCCAGCAGGTCCGCCGGGCCGCCCAGCGCACTCACCATGCGCGCAAAACGCTCTGCGGCAGCACCGCTGTCCAGCGCTGTCTGCAAGCGCGCTCGCGCACGGTCCAGGCTGTCGGCAAGACCACCGAGCAGCAGCATTTCAGCGCACAGCGCCATCGTCACCTCATGCAGGCGCGCCGGTCGCTCTCGCCCACACAGGTAGTCCAGGGCGAGGCGCACCTCCAGCGCATTGCCAGCGCTGGGCGCGAGCGATTCGTTCATGTCGGTCAGCAGCGCTGCGGTAGGCAGGCCGGCGTCGGTGCCGACGCTGACGATGCTGTGCGCCAGCTCCAGCGACTTCTCGTAACTGGGCATGAAGGCGCCAGAGCCCACTTTCACATCCATCACCAGATAGTCCAGCCCCGCCGAGAGTTTCTTGGACAGGATGGAACTGGTGATCATGGCCACCGACTCCACCGTGGCGGTAACGTCGCGAATCGCATAAACCCGCTTGTCAGCCGGTGCCAGCTGCGCCGTCTGGCCGATGATGGCGACACCGACGTTCTTCACCACCTGGCGGAAGGTGTCGATGTCGGGCGTGCTGCAATAACCCGGTATGGCATCGAACTTGTCGAGCGTGCCGCCGGTGTGCCCGAGGCCACGGCCCGAGATCATGGGCACAAAACCGCCACAGGCCGCAACCATGGGTCCCAGCAGCAGCGAGACCACATCGCCCACGCCGCCGGTCGAATGTTTGTCCATGACTGGTCCGGGCAGATCGAGCGAGCGCCACTCCAGCACCTGCCCCGAATCGCGCATGGCCAGCGTCAGGGCTACGCGTTCCTCCATCACCATGTCCTTGAAATAGACCGCCATGGCAAAGGCGGCAACCTGGCCCTCGCTGACGCTGCCGTCGGTGATGCCGCGCACAAAGAACTCGATCTCGGCGCGGCTCAGGGTGGCGCCGTCGCGCTTTCTTCGAATGATTTCCTGTGGCAGCAACATCGCGTCTCAGACCCCGTAGGGAATCCAGATGTTCTTGACTTGGCTGGCGTGCGCCAACACTGGCCGGCCAGCGGCCTGCGCCGCGTCGTACCAGTCACGCCCTCTGCCGCCACCGACCCAGGTACGCTTGAGCGACTGCGCTGACAGGCGCTCGACTTCCGCGCAACCCGCCGCCGAGCCGTCGTGCCGCCAAACGGCATCGACATCGCTGTGACTGGCAAGCACGCGCGCCAGTTCGTTGGCACTGCCTGTGACGATATTGAGCACACCACCCGGCAGATCGGAGGTGTCAAGCACCTGGTACAGGTCAGTGGCTGAGAGGGGATGCGCTTCGGAAGGTACGGCAACCACGCAATTGCCCAGCGCCATCGCAGGCGCGACCAGCGAGACAAAGCCCAGCAGCGGCTGCTCGCTCGGGCAGATGATGCCTATCACGCCCAGCGGCTCATTCAGTGCCACCGTGATGCCATGCATCGGCGGCTGGTGCGCCAGCCCATCGTACTTGTCGGCCCAGGCGGCGTAGTAGAACAGGCGCTCCACCGAGGCCTGAACTTCCCGCTCAGGGTCGGCGGCACCCGTCATCAGTCGCAGGCGCACCGCAAACTCCAGCGCGCGGCTGGCCAGATTTTCCGCGATGTAGTAGAGCACCTGAGCCCGGTTGTGCGCTGTGGCCCGGGACCAGGCCGAGGCCTTGTGCGCCGCTTCGACGGCGTTGCGGATGTCCTTGCGGTTACCCTCGCCGACATCGGCCAACAAGGCACCGCCAGCGTCGTGAATGGCACGGCTGTAGCCGCCATCAGGACGCGCCTGCTTGCCACCGATATACAGCTTGGCTGTGCGGTCGATGTCGAAGGGGCCACCACCCGCTTGCGGCGCCGCAAGCTTGCCGTCGCCCTCGGGCATGATGACGCGCGGCGGTGCCGTAGGGCGTGCATCTTCAGCCAGCGGCGTGAGGTATTCAAGCATGCCCTCACGGCCCCCTTCGCGACCGAAACCCGATTCACGGTAGCCACCAAAACCGCAGGCGGCGTCGAACTGATTGGCGGTGTTGATCCACACCACACCGGCCTTGATTTGCGGTGCCATGTCGAGGGCCAGACTGATCGACTCCGACCAGATGCAGGCCGCCAGACCATAGACCGTGTTGTTGGCCAGTTGCACTGCCTCCGGTGGTGTGCGAAAGCTAATTGCCACCAGCACCGGACCGAAGATTTCTGTCTGAGCCACCGCAGCAGAGGCCGAAGCCCCGGTGATCAGGGTCGGCGGGTACCAGCTGCCACTCACAGGCAGTTCGCAGGCGCACTGCCAGATTTCGCAACCCTCGGCGCGCGCGGCCTCAACCAGACCCGTGATGCGCTGCAGTTGCACCGGGTCCACCAGCGCACCGATGTCCATCGATTTGTCCAGCGGAGAGCCCAGCCGCAGCTTGTCCATGCGCGCTTTCACCTTGGCCAGAAAACGCGCCTGCACCGATTCCTGCACCAAGAGGCGTGAGCCGGCGCAGCAGACCTGGCCCTGGTTGAACCAGATCGAATCGACCAGACCTTCCACCGCGGCATCCAGGTCAGCATCCTCAAAAACGATGAAGGGCGACTTGCCGCCGAGCTCCAGCGAGAGCTTCTTGCCGCTGCCAGCGCTGGCGCTGCGGATCAGGCGTCCGACCTCGGTGGAGCCGGTGAAGGCCAGCTTGTCGATGCCGGGATGCTTCACGATGGCCTGGCCCACTTCGCCGTCGCCAGTCACGATGTTGACGACACCCGCAGGCACCCCGGCGCGCTGGCAGATTTCGGCAAACAACAGTGCGGTCAGTGAGGTGAACTCGGCCGGCTTGAAGACCACGCAATTGCCCGCTGCCAGTGCCGGCGCGATCTTCCAGGCCAGCATCAGCAGCGGAAAATTCCAGGGCACGATCTGCCCGACCACGCCCACGGCGCGGTAGCCGGCAAACTCTTCGCTCAGAAGCTGCGCCCAACCGGCATGGTGATAAAAATGGCGCGCTGCCAGCGGCAGATCAACGTCGCGGGATTCACGCACCGTCTTGCCGTTGTCCAGTGTCTCCAGCACGGCGAACAGGCGCGTATGCTTCTGCAACTGGCGCGCCAGTGCATACAGCACCTTGGCGCGCCCATGGCCGCCCAGCGCCTGCCAGCCAGCCAGTGCAACACGCGCTGCGGCGACGGCGCGATCCACATCGGCACTCGTGGCCTGCGTCAGCTGCGCGAGTTCCTTGCCGTCGGCCGGATTGAACGTGGCAAAGGTCTTGCCTGGCGCGCTCCAGACGTTGTCAATGAACAGGCCAAAGCGGCGTTCATGCTGCGCCAGCCAGGCCAGGGCTTCCTTCTGGCTTTCTGGCGACGGGCCGTAATCCATGGTCTTGAGAATGTCTTGGATGCTTGTCATGGTAG
>JBAXFI010000211.1:0-4258 GCA_037139995.1 Comamonadaceae bacterium
TGAACAACTACGGCTGCTCGCTGGTATGGGGGCATCCCCAGGCGCCGATGGGAACCCGCTCCGTGATCGAGTTGATCGAGGAACTTGCGCTGCGCGGCGGGGGGCGCGGTCTGTTCACCGGTTGTGCGGCGGGCGATTCGGCCATGGCGGTGGTGCTGGAAGTGGTTGACCGCAAGTAGGCTGCGCCATCCAACATCTGCACTGATGGAGACGAGTTTGGACCTGTCGCACTGGATTGAACGACACGCCGCGTTTGCACCGAACAAGACCGCGCTGCTTTGTGCTGAACGCGCCTGGACTTATCGTGACCTGCATTGTGCCATCGAGCAGATGGCGGTTGCGCTGGCTGCGCAGGGCGTCACGCCGGGCGACCGGGTGGCGCATCTGGGTTACAACAGCGCCGAGCAAGTCACGCTGCTGTTTGCCTGTGCGCGCCTGGGTGCCCTGTTTGTGCCGCTGTCCTGGCGTCTGGCGCCGCCTGAGCACTGCATCATGCTCTCTGACTGCCAACCGCAGGTGCTGCTGGTGGACCAGCCCTTTGTCGAAGCCAGCGCCACCCTGCGCGAGGCACTGGGTGGCTGTGCTTGCGTCTGTATGGGTCCGGCGCGTGCTGGCTGGACAGCGCTTGATGAACTGCTGAGCGCGGTCCCCGCCGGCGCAGCGCAAGTCAGCCGTGCCAGTATGGACAGCCCGCTTTTGCTGTGCTACACGTCTGGCTCCACCGGCCAGCCAAAAGGCGTGGTGCTGACGCAAAACGCACTTTTCTACAACGCTGTGAACAGTGCTCACATGCACGACATGTGCAGTGATGATGTGATTCTTACCAGTTTGCCGCTGTTTCATGTCGGCGGTCTGAATATCCAGACCCTGCCTGCCTTGCACTGCGGTGCCAGCGTCATCCTGCAACCGCGCTTTGAGCCCGGCGCCGTGATCGATGCGCTGCAAACCCAAGGTGTCACGCTGACCGTGCTGGTGCCCGCGCAACTTGATTTGTTGGCGAGCGACGCGCGCTGGGCCCAGTTTCGTTCAACCACTTTGCGCTCGATCACCACGGGTTCTACCATCATTGGTGCTGCCGAATATCAGCGCCATCTGCGGCCCAACGTGCCGCTGCTGCAGGTGTATGGTGCCACCGAGACCTGTCCGATCGCGGCCTACCAGCGCGCGTCCGATGCCAGCCAGCATGCCGGTTCGGTGGGTCAGGCAGCCCTGCATTGCGAACTGCGCCTGATCGATGATGCGGGGCGCGACGTGGCTCCAGGCACGACAGGCGAAATCTGCATTCGCGGGCCCAACGTGATGTCGGGCTATTGGGGCAAGCCCGCCGAGTCTGCTGCAGCCCTGTCTGACGGCTGGTACCACAGTGGCGATGTAGGTCATCAGGACAAGGATGGTTATCTCTATGTCGATGGCCGCCGCACCGACATGATCATTTCGGGTGGTGAGAACATTTATCCGGCCGAGCTCGAAAACGTGCTGAGCCAGTGTCCTGAGATCGCCGAGGTGGCGGTCGTCGGACGACCGGACGAACTGTGGGGCGAGTCTGTGGTGGCCGTGGTGGTGCCAAGTCCGGGCCGTCACGTCAGCGCAGAGCGCATCGCCGAGTTGCTGGAGGGCAGGGTGGCGCGCTACAAGTTGCCGCGCGAGGTAGTCATCACGCACCGCCTGCCGCGCACAGCGCTGGGCAAACTGATGCGCGAACAGATCAGAAGCGCAGTGCAGCGCAAGCCCGGCGTTGAAGCCGACTGACCGGAAAAAGGAAGGACCATGAGTCAAAACACAGAGCAAAGCGAAGTTCCAACGGCCGCCGGCGCGCGGCGTGGCGGCACCAAAATTGGAATCGATGTCGGCGGGACCTTCACCGATTTCGTTCTCACGCGTGACGGCGCCGACCCGCTGATCTTCAAGTCGCTTTCGACCCCGAGCGACCCGTCCATCGCGGTGGTCAACGGCCTGCGCGACATGGCAGCGGGCATGAGTCCAGCGCTTTCCCTGGAACAGTTCGCCCGCAGCATCGACACGATCGTGCACGGAACCACCGTTACCACCAACGCCACTCTGACCGGCAACGGCGCCAAGAGTGCGCTGTTGACGACCCAGGGCGTGCGCGACGCTCTGGAAATGCGTCGTGGCATCCGCGAGGAGCAGTACAACAACCGCTATACCAACGTCGCGCCACTGGTGCCTCGTTACCTGCGCGTTGGCGTGGCCGGACGGATTGACCGCAACGGCCAGGAGGCACAGGCGCTCGATCTCGACGAGGTGCGTCAGGCCATCGAACTGTTCAAGCGCGAAGGGGTCCAGGCGGTCTCGATCTGCTTCATGAACTCGTTTGCCAACACCCAGCATGAGCTGGCCGCGGCGGAACTGGTACGCAGCGAATTGCCTGGTGCCTACCTGTCGGTGTCGAGCAACGTGCTACCTTCGATCCGTTTTTATGAGCGCGTCAGTACCACTGCGCTGAACTCCTACGTCGGCCCCAAGCTCAACCATTACCTGGACCAACTGGTGTCCCGTCTGAAGGACATCGGCTTCTCCAAGCTGCTGCTCATCATGCAGTCCAATGGCGGCGTGATCTCGCCCCAACTGGCGCGGGAAAAGGCTGCACTGACCCTGCTCTCCGGACCAGCCGGTGGCCCGGTGGCGGGTCTTTTCTATGTGCGCGTGCACGGGCAGAACAAGTGCATCACCACCGACATGGGCGGCACCAGCTTCGAAGCCTCGGTGGCGGTTGACAGCCCGCTGGTCAAGAACGACGGTGAGATCGCTCGCCACAAGATTGCGCTGCCGATGCTCGATATCCACACCATAGGCGCCGGCGGTGGCTCGATTGGCTGGCTCGACCAGGGCGGCATGTTGCGCATGGGGCCGCACAGTGCCGGTGCCGACCCGGGACCGGCCTGCTATGGCAAGGGTGGCAAGCTGCCCGCCACCACCGATGCCAACGTCGTGCTGGGCTACCTTGACCCCGGTTTTTTTGCTGGTGGCAAGATGCGGCTCGACATGGCAGCGGCCCGCGCTGCGATCGAGGAACATATCGCCACGCCTATGGGTTTGTCGATCGAAGAGGCGGCTGCCGGCATGTACCGCGTGGCCTGTAACAACATGGCGCAGGGTGTGCGTGAAGTGACGATCAAGCGCGGTTTCGATCCGCGTGAATTCCCCTATATCCCGGCGGGTGGCGCTGGACCCATCCACTCCTGCCTGATCTGCAACGAGCTCGAAATTCCATTGCAGATCGTGCCGCGCGAGTCCTCCGTGCTGTGTGCCTTTGGCATGCTGCTGAGCGAACTCAAACACGACTTTGTGCGCACCTTCGTCGCGCGGCTCGAGGCGGTCGACTGGAGCCGCCTTGCTGTCATCATCGACGATATGCTGCAGGATGGCGCGCGCCAACTCGAGCACGAACAGATCGCCCCGGCGCAGCGCAGCCACAGCGTGCGGCTGGACTGCCGCTACCTCAAGCAGTACCACGAAGTTTCGGTGCTGGTGCCGCAGGAACTGATTCAGACGCACAATGTACTGGCCATCGCCGATGCCTTTCATGCCGAGCACAACCGCCTTTATGGCTACTCGCTGGCTCAGGAAAATACGGCCATCGAAATCATCAATGTGCGGGTGCAGGCGGTGGGCCTGACCGACAAGCCAGGCTATCGCAAGCAGGCTTGGGCGGGTACCGGCTGCGAGCATGCACTCAAGAGTCAGAGATCGGTCTACATTCCGGAGACCAAGGAGTTTTCGCGGATCAAGGTGTTTGATGGCCATCAGCTGGCCTACGGCAATCGGGTGCAAGGGCCGGCGCTGATCGAACAGGAAACCACGGCCATTTTTGTCAGCGCTTCATTTGACTGCGTGGTTGATGCGCTGGGTTCTTTTGCCCTTTACAAGAAGGGCCGCGACGATCTGGTCGCATCGTGCATGAAAGAGGAGCTTGGCGTATGAGCAAGATCGATCCCATTTTGTTGTCGGTCTATGCCCGCTCATTCAAGGCGATCACCGACGAGATGAGCATTTCCATGGCGCAGACCACGCGCTCGCCGATTCTGTGTGAGGCCAAGGATTACGTCACCGGCCTGTACGACGTCGACGGCAATATGCTGGAGCAGACCGAGAATCTGCCGATTCTTGCGTTCTCGCTGGCGCCGGTGTGCAAGTACATCAAGGAATTCTTCGGCGATGAGCTCTATCCGGGCGACGTGATTTTTCACAACGATGTGTTCAGCCTGGGCAATCAGAACAACGATGTGGCGGCCTTCAA
>JBAXFI010000212.1:0-4221 GCA_037139995.1 Comamonadaceae bacterium
GCTGGCCTGGACTACCACGAGTACGCCGAACTCAAGCGCCATGCCAGCTGGCAGGCTTTCCTGGACGCAGAACATCCGTCACCTGAGCGCATGTTCGCCTTGACCACCCGCGCCAGTCGACTGGTGCACGACGTGCAGTTCACAGGTGGTGACTGGCTGGTTTTTGGCGCAGAGACGCGGGGTCTGAGCGAGGCCGTACGCCAATGCTTCAGCACCTCGCAGTGCCTGAAGTTGCCGATGCGCTCAGGCCAGCGCAGCCTCAACCTTTCGAACGCGGTCGCTGTTGCGGTGTTTGAAGCATGGCGGCAAAATGGATTCAAACCCGACTGAGGAGATTTCATGCCTGAATCGACCCTCCAAGCCGAAAATGCGCTTCCCCCGTCACCAGCAGGCTCGCAGATTGCGCGGATCAGGTTGGGGATTGGACTGCTGCAAGGCGGCATGCTGTACTTCTTGTACCGCGCAGCAAAAGACCTGACCTGGCCGGGCACCGATCCGCTGCTGTTTGCGCCCTTGCTGTTGGTCTTCATCTTTGTCCCCGTGCTGCTGATGTCGGCGCTGGGTCATCTGCCTGGCAAGAGTCTGTGGCGATGGATGCTGCTAGCCACGGTGATAGCCGCCGGTCTGGCCTTCCATGATGTTTGGCGCAACATCGGTGCACCGGCAAGTTCGGACTATGGCGGCGCCCTGCCCAAGGCGGCGTACCCGTCGCCTCTGCTTTGGCTGTTTGGCGCGGGCGGGTTTTACATTGCGCACAGCCTGGTGCTTGCATCGGCCACCGAGCGGCGAACGATCGCCAGCTATCCCAGCTACTTCGATAGTGCCTGGAAGCTGCTGATTCAGATCCAGTTCTCCGTCCTGTTTGTCGGGGCTTTCTGGGCGGTCCTGGGCTTGGGCGCCGCCATGTTCAAACTCATTGAATTGAGTTTCTTCATGGACTTGCTGAAGGAACCCTGGTTTGCCATTCCCGTCACGGCTTTTGCGTTTGCCTGCGCACTGCACCTGACCGATGTACGGCCCGCCATCGTGCAGGGAATTCGCAACCTGCTGCTGGTTCTGTTGTCATGGATCCTGCCGCTGGCGGTGCTCATCATCGGCGCATTCCTGGCCAGCATGCCCTTCACCGGCATGGAGCACCTGTGGGCAACTCGCCACGCAAGCGCACTCCTCCTGTCGGCGGCAGCAGTTCTGGTTATCCTGATCAACACCGCGTTTCAGAACGGCGCGATTGCAGACCAGGTAGCGCGCGTGTTGCGCGTCAGCGCCAGGCTCGCTTGCGGCTTGTTATTACCCCTGGTTGCCATCGCCACTTACGCACTCGGTTTGCGCGTCGGCGAATACGGCTGGACCACCGACCGCATCATCGCTGCCTGCTGCCTCGCCGTGGCAGGCTGCTACGCACTCGGGTACGCTTGGGCGGCGAGCCGACGCTCGGGCTGGCTGGCGCCGATTGCAAGCGTCAATATCGCCACCGCCTTCATCATCCTGGCGGTGCTGCTGGCTTTGTTCTCACCCGTGCTGGACCCGGCCAGAACATCGGTCGCCGATCAAATGGCACGACTGGAAAATGGCCAGCAAAGGGCTGACAACTTTGACTTTGACTACCTCAGATTCGAAGGCAAACGCTACGGCAGCGCGGCACTGGAGCAACTCAAGACCACGACGCAAGGGCGGGATGCTGCACTGCTGCAGATCAAGGCCGCACAGTCGCTGGAGAAGACGAGCCCACGCGAGCGGTCCGACGTGCGTCCGACGTTTGCCGACCTGCGCACCAATCTGAAATTCTGGCCCAGTGACAAGCAAGTCCCCGATTCCTTTCTGACACAGGACTGGCGCAAGGAAGCCAACCCGTGGCGCCTGCCGAACTGTTTCAGGAACCGGGCTACGGTTTGCGATGTTTACGCCATCGAGTCTGATATCGAGCCAAAAAGCTCCTTGCTGGTTGTGGGGCAAGACCGCGACGGTGGACAGGCTGCGCTGTTTGCGCAAGGCCCGGACGCCCGCTGGCGTTTGGCTGCCGTGTTGCCCCACGATTTTTCCAAGTGCGCCGTGTTTCGCGACAAGCTCCGGGCGGGCGAGTTCAGTCTGGTGCCACCTGCCCTCAAAGATCTCGAAATAGCCGGTCGGCGCATTCGGTTTTTGCCGGTGGCCGATCCAGGCGCAAATTGCCCCCGCGCGAAAAACTAGACACAGCAAGGACTTCTCATGATCACGCTCTACGGCATCCCCAACTGCGACACCGTCAAAAAGGCCCGCGCCTGGCTCACCGAGCGCGGCGTGCCCTACCAGTTTCACGATTTCAAGAAACAGGGCGTGCCGCCGGCACAACTCGATGCCTGGCTGCGAGCCGTTGGCTGGGAAACGCTGGTGAATCGCAAAGGCACCATGTGGCGCAAGCTCGACGCCGCCGCGCAGGGCGCCGTGGTGGACACCGCCAGCGCGCGGGCGCTGGTGCTGACGCAAGCCAGCATCATCAAGCGCCCGGTAGTGGTATGGGCCGATGGCGGCGTCACCGTTGGCTTCAAACCCGAAGCCTTTGCCGCACGACTGAGTTAGTGCCCCCACGCTCCCCCGCTTCGCGTGGCTCGCTGCCCCCCGAGGGGGCGCGCCTTGCTTGGGGCGGCCCTGCGCTGCGGCTAAGGGTAATAACGCGCCATCGATTCGGCGACGCAGACCGGCTTGGACCCGCCCTCGCGCTCGACGGTGACTTCCCAGGTCATCTGGAAACCACCCTTCTCAATCGACTCGCACTTGAGCAACTTCATGTGAGCGCGCAAGCGGCTGCCCACCGGCACCGGCGCCGGAAAGCGCACCTTGTTCAGGCCGTAATTGACACCCATGCGGGTCTCTTCGACCTTGAGCGAAGAAATAAAGAACTGCGGCAGCAGGGACAGCGTCAGATAGCCATGCGCAATCGGTCCACCAAAAGGCCCGGCCTTGGCCTTTTCAACATCCACATGAATCCATTGGTGGTCGCCGGTGGCCTGCGCAAACTGGTTGACCTGCTCCTGCGTGATGGTGATCCAGTCGCTGACGACGACCTCCTGGCCCACCAGAGCCGCCAGATCGGAAAGGGTTTGAAGTGTTTTCATGACGCCACTGTAGCAACGAGGAGCCGATGCCCTTGTCAGATCGGTGACAAAGCAAGCTTCAGCAGGCGCTATACAAAGGCATCCCACAGCAACTTGATGGCCGTGACGAACATGCCCAGATAGACGAGGCGATAAAACAGCAGCGGATTCATGCGCCGCGTCATCCGCTCAATCAGACCCGTTCCAGAATCACGGCGATACCCTGCCCGACGCCAATGCACATGGTGCACAGGGCGTAGCGACCGCCGCCCTGATGCAGCTGATTGACCGCTGTCGTGGCGAGGCGCGCGCCCGAAGCGCCCAGCGGATGACCGAGCGCAATCGCACCGCCCCAGCGGTTCACACGCTCGTCATCGTCCTGCAAGCCCAGCAGTCGTAGCACGGCCAGTCCTTGCGCGGCAAAGGCTTCGTTCAGTTCAATCACATCGAGTTGCGCCAGCGTCAGCCCGGTCAGCGCCAATACTTTTTGCGTCGCCGGTGCCGGGCCTATGCCCATGACACGTGGCGCGACGCCGGCGGTGGCCATGCCGAGCACGCGCGCCCGGGGCGTCAAGCCGTTCTTCGCCGCCGTCGCTTCATCGGCCAGCAGCAAGGCGCAGGCACCGTCGTTCACGCCGCTGGCATTGCCGGCAGTCACCGTACCCTCAGGGCGCACGATGGGCTTGAGTTTGGCCAGCGCCTCCAGACTGGTTTCGCGCGGGTGCTCGTCCTTGTCAACCACGATCGGATCACCCTTTTTCTGCGGCAGACTGACCGGCGTGATTTCACGCGCCAGGTGCCCGGCCTTTTGCGCTGCCACGGCTTTCATCTGGCTGGCCAGTGCCATTTTGTCCTGCGCTTCGCGGCTGATCTTGTGTTCAACGGCCACGTTCTCTGCCGTCTCCGGCATGGCGTCGGTACCGTACTTTTCTTTCATCAGCTTGTTGACAAAGCGCCAGCCGATGGTGGTGTCGTAAACCGCGTTGTTGCGGCCAAAAGCGCTGTCCATCTTGGGCATGACAAAGGGGGCCCGGCTCATGCTTTCCACGCCGCCAGCAATCATCAGGCCGGCTTCACCGGCGCGGATGGCGCGCGCTGCCGTACCCAGCGCGTCCAGCCCCGAGCCACACAGCCGGTTGATGGTGGCGCC
>JBAXFI010000213.1:0-4183 GCA_037139995.1 Comamonadaceae bacterium
CCTTAACGCAAATTGCATGCGCCGGCGTGGGAACTACCGCGCAGCGGTTTCGTCCTTTGTTAAGGGTTGTAGGATGCCCGCCCGCGTTGGCGTACCAATGGCGTTACGAATCGACTGGAGGGTGGGCGTCGTACAAGCCTCGAGGGAGGAAACCGCGGGTCCAGCAGAGGCCCCTGTTTGATACAGCTGCTATGGCGATTTGAATGAACGCGAATGCGTTCCAACGGCCCAGTCATGCAATTGGTTGAGCTCAGCAGTGCCAATCTTCAGAAAGCACCAGCGCAAACACCAGTAATTTGGATGATTCCAGAGAGTGTTGGATCCTTCCAAGCGCAGCGCAGCCACCCCTGTGCCGACTCGCCCGCGTCCAAGCAAGACCAGTTGAGGGTTTTTCCCCCAAGGCCTGTGTGACTTCATATGGCACCTCGCACCATGGGTGGTGCACGAATGGACTGTCCACGTGCAAACGTCTCAATGAGAATCATCAGCGCGCCACAGTGCCTGCAAACGAAAGTGGGTCGCACCAAGTCAGTCAGCACGTCATCAGGAGTGGCTTGGGTGGTTGTGGCTGTAGTCGTAACCGGCAACACCACATTGAGAAGCTCACGCGCAAGCGCAATCTTCTCTTTGCGAGCGTTATTGGCCAGCATCCCAAAGTGGCGTATGCGGTGAAACCCGCCGGGCAACACATGCAGCAAGAAGCGACGCATGAACTCTTCAGGGCTCAAAGTCATGATCTTGCGGCGTGGCCTGTCCTGGTCGCCCTTGTCGCGGTAGTCCTTCCAGTGAAACGTGACGCCGCGCTCGTCCATTGCAACCAACCGGGAATTGGCGATGGCCACGCGGTGGGTGTAGCGCGACAGATAGGCCAGCACCGCTTCTGGGCCAGCAAACGGACGCTTGGCGTAGACCACCCACTCGCATTGACGTATTGGCGCCAGCCACATGGCAAAGGCCTTGGGGTCGCTCAGGTCAGCGTGCTCACCAAAGAACTGCAGCCTGCCCAGTCGGTGAGCCTCCTCCAAGGCCTCCAAAAACCGGCGTCGAAACAAGCGCGAGAGCACCCGCACTGACAGGAAGAACCCCGGCTTGCAGGAAACCCAACGCTTGCCGTCTGGCGAGAGCCCACCTCCGGGAACGATACCGTGCACATGAGGGTGGTGCGTGAGCGCCGACCCCCAGGTGTGCAACACCAGCGTTACGCCCACCTGTGCTCCCAGATGCTTGGGGTCCGCTGCAATCGTTGTGAGTACTTCAGCAGCGATCTCAAACAGCAGACCGTAGACCACGGCCTTGTTGTAATAGGCGATGTCGCTGATGGGTGCGGGCAAGGTGAAGACTACATGGTAGTAGTCCACCGGCAGGAGATCAGCCTGTCTAGCCTGGAGCCAGTGTTTGGCGGCACTGGACTGGCACTTTGGGCAATGGCGGTTTCTGCAGGAGTTGTAGGCCACTTCAATTTGTGCACAGTCTGCACAGCCAAACACGTGCCCTCCCAGCGCCGCAGTGCGGCACTGCTCGATGGCTGACATGACCTTGAGCTGACCCAGGCTCAGGTGGGAGGCTTGGGCAATGCGAAAGGCCGGCCCATGGAGGCGAAAGATGTCCGCAACTTCCAGGGCGCTGTGGCCCATGGTGGGATCCCTACGACGGTCGCAGGGTTTCCAATGGACTGATCACTTCGCGCAGAATCTCGGTGGCCACCTGGGTATACAGTGCCGTGGTGTCTAGGCGCTTGTGTCCCAGCAGCACCTGAATCACGCGGATGTCCTCCTTCTGTTCGAGCAGATGCGTGGCAAAGGCATGTCTCAAGCTGTGCATGGAGACTCGCTTATCAATTTTGGCGACGGTGGCGGCATCGTGCACGGCACGGTTGAGTTGGCGGGTGCTCAGTGCTTCAAGAGGGTCCAAGCCCGGAAACAGCCAGCCGCCATCGAGCATCTTGCCTTGGGCACGTGCCACACGCCACCAAACACGCAGGCGCTCCAGCAATATCGGAGAGAGCATGGCATAGCGGTCTTTGCGGCCTTTGCCCTGCTGCACGCGCAGCGTCATGCGTTGGCTGTCAATGTCGCTGACCTTGAGCGCAACCACTTCACCGACACGCAGCCCCGTGCCGTAGGCCAGCGAGAGCGCCGTCTGGTGTTTGATGTGGCCCACCGCCGCAATCAACCTGGCTACTTCTTCCTTGCTCAAGACCACCGGCAGCCTGTGGGGAATGCGTACGGACTGCATCTTGGCCATCGCGTCCTTGCGATCAAGCGTGACGTCAAAAAGGAACGTCAACCCGGTGATCGTTGCGTTGAGCGTGATGGGCGAGGTGCCGGCGTCAACCATATGCAGTTGAAAGCGGCGTAGGTCTTCAATGCTGGCGGTGTGCGGGGACTTGCCCAGGAATTCTCCAAATCGGCTGACCGCACGGATATAGGCCGATTGGGTCTTGGGTGCGAGTTGGCGCATGCGCATGTCCTCGAGCATGCGTTGGCGCAGTGGTGAGACGGTTTGATTCGATGATTCCATGGCGGTGCTCCTGTGGTGAACGAGGCCAATTGCCTCGACTCACAACATAGGCACGCCTAGGTCCTTAACGCAAATTGCATGCGCCGGCGTGGGAACTACCGCGCAGCGGTTTCGTCCACTGGCTGTTCGACGCACGCCCTATCGCTTGCAGACCAACGACTGCCTGTCCGCGCCCTGATCGAACCTCATCAGCTTCCTGTACCGGACGTTCCTCACATCGCGAGTCAGTCTACCGACGACCCTCCACGGCTTGCCGAGCAGTCGACATTTCCGCAGAGAAAAACTGAATGTTATTGCGACCGTTCATCTTGGCAAAATACATGGCGCTATCAGCATTTGCGAGCAACGGTTCAACATTGTCACCGTGCTCAGGATAGATCGCGATGCCGATGCTGGTCGAAATGTTTACGGTATTGCCTGCAACTGTGAAGGGCTGTAGCAGAGCATCATGAATTTTTTCGGCCACGATCAGTACATCGTTTCTTTCAGCGATCGAAGGCAGCAATACGACAAATTCGTCACCGCCAAACCGGGCCACAGTATCCGACTCTCGCACACACTCTTGAACTCGCTTAGCGACATTCTGAAGCAACAGATCCCCAGCCCCATGACCGTAGGAATCATTGACTGGCTTGAAGTTATCCAGATCATGAAAAATTAGCGCCAGGCAATTACCCTGCCGCTTGGCCTGCGCAATCGCCTGATTGAGTCGCTCGGAGAGTAGGCGCCGGTTGGCGAGTCCAGTGAGTGCATCATGTTGTGCCAAGTCCAAAACAGACTTCTCCGCCGTAATGAAAGCCGCCACGGTCGAGGCCAATCCCATTCCCACCAGCGAGAGAATGAGCATGTAGAACCAGAAGTTCAACAGTTGAGTTTGCGCAATGTCTGTTCCGAAGAAGCCAACTCCCCTTGCTGCGCCTGTCAAAGCCTGAACCATGGTCATTACTAGAACGGCGGTAACGCTTTGTGGTCCGAGTCGTGCGGCGCCCCATACAACGAACAGGAAGAGCCAGTACCCACGCGCAATCGAACCGAGCGAGTCGTGAAACCAGTTGAGGAATACGGTTTGACCGACAAGAAAGGTTAGAAAAAAGAAAATCACTGCCTCGATCGTGTGTGGGGCCTGTAGCCAGTGGCGGGGCGGGTGTCTCCAGACAAGAAGCAGGGGTGTGATGAGGATGACTCCCAGGGTGTCACCCATCCACCATTCCAGTATCAGACTCGCTTGGCGCTGTTGGTCATTGGTGACTTCGCCTCCCACCATTGCAATAGTCGAACCGATCGCGGTGGCGGTTGCTCCAATGAGCGTGGCCCATACGAGCAGCCGGAAATAATCAGACAAGGAGGACAGGGAAAGATCGAACTTTCGATCTCGCTTCAATAGCCAGCAGCCAACTATGCAGCCAATGGAAACACCAACCGCATTAGTTGTCGCCGAAAAGAGGGAAAAGCCCGAGAGAAGGCGAACAAGAACTGCACCGGCAAGAATGGCAGGCCAAAACCTTACACCGACAATGAGCAACATGCCCAAACCAAATCCTGTACTCGGTCGGACGACTGGGACTGGCATCCCCACGCTATCGAAAAAGGCATTGGTTGTGTAGGCAATCAGGATGAATACTAGCCCGATGCCCAATAGCATGGGCACGTCACTCATCCTGTA
>JBAXFI010000214.1:0-4165 GCA_037139995.1 Comamonadaceae bacterium
CGCACCATCCTGATTGCCGATCTGGTGATGAGTCTGGACAATGTGATTGCCGTGGCCGCTGCCGCCAAAGGCAGCATGTTGCTATTGGTGTTGGGGCTGGCCATCAGCATTCCGCTGGTGATCTTTGGCAGTACGCTGATGATCAAATTGATGGAGCGCTTCCCCATCATCGTGACACTTGGCGCGGCGTTGATTGGTTGGGTCGGCGGGGAAACCATCATCAGTGACGTCGCCCTGAAGGGCGCTCTGGTGGGCTACCCTTGGGCGCACTACCTTGCGGCCGCTGCCGGTGCCGGCCTGGTGCTGGGCTTGGGGCGCTTGCTCCAGCAGCGCCATGGCAAGGAATCCAGCACAGGCAACTGATGCGCACAACCGTCAACACCTTGCGAGACATATGGGAATAGAGTGGGACACACAATGAATTACATGTTCTGTTCGCTCACTCACCCAGGTCGGTCCCGCAACAATAATGAAGATTCGGTGACTTTTGATGACGCGACAGGCGTTGCCGTGCTGGCTGATGGCATGGGGGGCTATAACGCGGGCGAAGTTGCCAGCAGCATGGCGACCTCGCTGATCAAGACTGAATTGACGCATTGGCTGTCCAAGGCGGGTGAGCAAGCCAGCAGCCGCGAGATCAGGCGTGCCCTGGAGACCTCTGTTGACAACGCCAATCAATCTATCCACCAGGCCGCACGTGCAAATCCGGCATATTCCGGCATGGGAACGACGCTCGTAGCAGGTGTTTTTCACGGGGACAAACTGCTCTTGGGGCACGTCGGAGATTCCCGATGCTATCGCTTGCGTGGCGATCAATTCCTGCAGGTCACCAAAGATCACTCCCTGCTGCAAGAGCAAATGGATGCGGGCATGCTGACGCCAGCGCAAGCCGCTCTGTCACCGTTGAGAAATCTGGTAACCCGAGCCATGGGGGTAGAAGATGAGGTGCTGCTGGAGGTTAATGAACTGCACGTCGAGTTGGGTGATATCTATTTGATGTGTACGGATGGCCTGTCCGACATGATCGACGATGCGGCCATTGCCGGCATCTTGAAAAATGCCTCACTCTTGACGCAAATGGCAGATGAATTGGTCGCCCTGGCCAACAAGAATGGCGGACGCGATAACATCACTGTACTGCTGATGCAAGCAGTCAGTGGGCGCGAAAGGAGCGGCCTGATGTCAAGATGGCTGGGGAAACATTGAATTCATGAGAGCATCTATAGTCAGGTTCAGTAACAGGAGTCAGTCATGCCGAAAATGATTGTTTCGATCGACGGCGTCGTGATCAAGGAAGTGCAGTTGACCAAGGACAGGACAACCCTGGGTCGGCGGCCTTATAACGATATCGTGATTGACAATCTCGCCATCAGTGGCGAGCACGCCGTGCTGCAACTCTCCGGCAGCGAGGTCTATCTGGAAGACCTTAACAGCACCAACGGCACCTATGTCAACGGCAAAGCTGCCAAGAAGCAATTGCTGCGAAACGGCGACACAGTAGAGGTCGGCAAGTACAAGATCAAATTTATCAGCGATGCTGTCGACGACCCCTCGCCGAAGTCTGCCCCCGCTGGCTTGACCGACGATGCGACCCATGTGCCGCAAGCCGCCATCAAGGTGCTCTCGGGAGCAGCTGCCGGCCGGCAGGTGCCGCTGACCAAGGCAGTCACCACAATCGGCAAGCCTGGTATTGCCGTTGCAGCCATCACCCGTCAACAGCGTGGTTTTGTGATCCACGTGGAGGGCGCTGGCAACCCCGCGCTCAATGGCAGGCCGTTTGGTTCTGAACCCGTCCCACTGAAGAATGGTGACCTGATTGAATTGGCGGGCACGCAAATGCAGTTTATTGAAACTTGACTGACCTTGCACACGACATTGGCCCAATGCACTTGCGTCAGGAGTTCGCCCTATGGATGAAGTGACACAACCAGCAACCCTCGCCAGCCTGCCTGAGCGAAGTGGCATCCAGTTTGAGGCACTTTTCTACAAGCAGTTACAGCAGGTGACAGCACGCATTCACGAGACCGAAAATCTTGAACAGATCATGCTGGAGGCGAGCCAGGATATCTGCCGGCTGTTCAATGCAGATCGACTCACCCTGTACGCCGTCAACGAAGACCGCAGCGCCATTGTCTCTAAGGTCAAGACCGGTCTGAAAAGCAGCCGCGAGCTCAAGCTTCCGATCACACCACAGAGCATCGCCGGTTATGCAGCCTTCAGCAAACAACTGATTAACCTGACCGATGTCTATGACGATCAGGCACTCAAGAGGATCCACCCGGCGCTGACTTTTCTGAAGGAGGTTGACAAGCGCTCAGGCTACAGAACCCGCCAGATGCTGGCAGCCCCAATTCTTGAGGGCGACACACTGCATGGTGTGTTGCAGATCATCAACAACAAGAGCAACCAGGCCTTCAGCGAGCTCGAAGTCGAAGGCGTCTCGCAACTTTGCAAGACACTTGCGATCGCGATCCGGCAACGCGTTCAGAAGGCCGCCGAAAATTTGCGGCGAAAGGCCACCAAGTTCGATGGTCTGGTTTCCGACGGCATCATGACGGCAGAAGAGTTGGCGCAGTGCCTGCAGGCCGCGCGCAACGAAGGCGTACCGGTTGAACAGATGCTGATTGAGCAGTACAAGGTTCAACCAGCACAAATTGGACCTTCGCTGGCGAAGTTCTTCGGCGTCCCCTACGAGGCACTGAACGCCACGCGGATTCGGTCCGAAGCACTGCACGGCTCCCTGAAACGGGAGTTTCTTGAGGCGCAGGGCTGGATTCCTCTGGAGGAATCACCTGAGGGCCTGGTCATCATGTGCACCGACCCTGAGGCCGTGCGCAACTCCCGTGTGGTGCCGCAGGTCTTTTCGCGCATGACCCGCTTTGCCTACCGGGTCACCACCCAAACCGAGTTTGCCCAGACGCTGGGGCAAATATTCACCGGTGGTGTCGAGGGCGGCACGATCAACGAATTGCTGGCCGACATGGACGTTGGCGCACTCGATGATGGCAGCAATGACGATTCACTGGAATCAGCGGCCGCCGACAATGAACTGGTCAAGTTTGTCAACAAGGTCATCATCGACGCCTACCAGCAAAAAGTGTCAGACATCCATATTGAGCCCATGCCCGGCAAGGCGAAGACCGGCATTCGTTTCCGGATTGACGGCACGCTGCAACCCTATATCGAGGTGCCGGCACATTTCCGCCAGGCCATGGTGACCCGTCTGAAGATCATGTGCGATCTCGACATTTCCGAGCGTCGCAAACCGCAGGACGGCAAGATCAAGTTCAAGAAATATGGTCCGCTCGATATCGAGTTGCGCGTCGCTACCATTCCTTCAGCCGGCGGCGTCGAAGATGTGGTGATGCGTATTCTGGCTGCCGGCGAGCCGATCCCACTGGACAAACTGGGCCTGACCCCGCACAACAAGGAGCGGGTGATCCGGACCATTGAAAAGCCTTATGGCCTGTTCTACGTCTGCGGCCCGACCGGCTCCGGCAAGACCACGACATTGCATTCCATCCTGAAGCACCTGAACACGCCCGATACCAAGATCTGGACGGCAGAGGACCCGGTGGAAATCACGCAAAAGGGTTTGCGCCAGGTTCAGATCAACCGCAAAGCCGGCATTGACTTCGCGCTCGTGATGCGGGCTTTTCTGCGCGCCGACCCCGACATCATCATGGTGGGCGAGTCGCGCGACAAGGAAACCGTCGCCATGGGTGTCGAGGCCTCGCTGACCGGGCATCTGGTGTTCTCGACGCTGCATACCAATTCGGCGCCGGAATCCATCACGCGGCTGCTCGACATGGGCATGGACCCCTTCAACTTCGCCGATGCGCTGCTGGGTATTCTGGCGCAACGCCTGGCCAAGAAGCTTTGTGATTGCAAGGAATCTTATGTTCCCAGCGAACAGGAATTGCAGCAGTTTGCCGCTGAGTATGCCGAGGAACTGAGTCATTCAGCCGCCTGGACCAGTGACTACGCCGGCGAAACAAAAAAATTGATCGAAAGCTGGCAAAAAACCTATGCCCAGGACGGTCAAATCCGGTTTTACCGCCACGTCGGTTGCGACAAGTGCAACCTGACCGGTTACAAGGGCCGCATCGGCTTGCACGAGTTATTGATCGCCTCCGACGACATCAAGCGGCTGATTCAGGAGCGC
>JBAXFI010000215.1:0-4159 GCA_037139995.1 Comamonadaceae bacterium
TTGGCTGCCGCCAACCGTGCGGCAGCTTCATGGAGAGCCAACAGGCTAAATGAGCAACGCTCCACAAACGTCGAATGGAACGTCCAATGTCGGTTAACGGGCGAGCATTTCGAGAAAATCATCGTCGGGAATGGGCACATCACAGCCCTCGGTGACTGGCCGGTATAGAGCAACCAAAATTCAGCGAAAAATCCAACGAATGTTGCGAAGCGAAAACCTCGGATACCGCTGATCCTCTTCGAACAACTACCGGAAACGGGCTATCTTCGCAACTGTAATGTTGAATCCCCGCAGTGACTCAGGCTGCAACTGAATGCGCTTCAAAATTGACCCGAAGCCGATCACGAACAACCCGAAAAATTGCTGCCAGATTGTCCATGCTTGGATTGCCCGTAGGCGACAACATCCGGTGCAGGCTCTTGCTGGGCTTGGCTGTCAGAGTGGCGAGTTGTTCAAAGCCGATGGTTGCGTTGACCAAGTCACGCAGAATCAGTCGTGCCGTTTCGGGTTCGCCATTCAAAAACAATGTTGCGGCCTCGTCCAGCAGCGCTTGTGCAAAGGCTGCATCGCTTTGTACGCGTTGAACAACTGTTTCCTTGAAGCTTCGTGTCAGTGCCATTGGGTTACCTCTTGCTTTTGCTCGCGTTTGACTTGGCGGTCTGTGCCTTCTTGCGCGATTTGTATTCGGCAAACAACTCTCTTGCCCGGTCGATATCCCGCTGCTGCCCGCGCTTGGTTCCACCGCCAAACAACACGATCAGCGTGTCACCGTCTCTGGCCAGGTAAATCCGATACCCAGGACCCCAGTCGATAACGTACTCGCCCATTCCATCGAACCACTTGATGCTGGATGTGTGGCCCAACTCCATCCGCAGTTTGGCAACCGTGACCTTTGCAGCAGCCTGAGCTGACAAACTGTCAAACCACCTTTTGTATGGGTTTGACGCGTCTTCGCGGATGTATTCCTCGACTTTGATCGGCATGGCTAATGGTAACACATACGTTACCATTTGTCGGAGAAATGGTTTATCCGTTTTCGACGGCTTGCGCCTGTTTTCCGGCATTCAAACGAGTTCCGTGCCACAGAAAAGAACGGCGACCTCAAACGTCAGCGCCTCAACACCATGGCTGTTGGTGCGCAAACGAGCAGGTCACCAATAGCCGGTGTCGAGCAGTCCGGCTCCGTCGCCTTGGCGATGTTGTTGATGAGGTTCGTTCTTGACCGGGGGTCAATATTTCTATCGCTAGCCTGAATTGCAGACTTATCGAGGGCCATTTGGTCTTGCAAACGAATTACGCCCATTGCAAGGATCGCTCCTGTGATGGCCATCGGGCTTTGCAAGAATCCGGTTCTGGGACTTTTTAGGGCTCGTGCTTTCAAGGTGGTCTCCTTGGTAGTTTCAACGTCAGCAATGGTTGCTTCAATGCCGCAGAGCTATCAAGTCCGTCGTGCAAATATAGTTGCCTCCAGCCGTCAAGAGCTTGCAATACCAACACCGCAACCTTCACCGCCTACGTGAAGAAATTCAACAGCCAGGGTGCAGTGGATCAGGCAATCCGGCGCTCGGCTGAACTGCGTATTTCCGGCTCGATCACCCGGGCGTAAGGGGCCATCACGCGGGGAAGACTCCGCCAACCTTGAGCTTTTGGTTTGTGAAGTGGATAATGCGTTGTATTACATATGCACAGGAGTGTTACGCCATGACCGCCAGAACCATCAACGTACGCCTACCCGAGGCGCTTTACAACCAGATCGAAGAGCTGGCCAAGGCGACCGCACGGACCAAGAGCTTTTTGGCCATCGATGCGCTGACCAACTATGTGCAGAGTGAATCCTGGCAGATTCGTGACATTCACGAAGGCATCAAGGAAGCCGATGCAGGCGAATTCGCAACGGACAAGCAGGTCAAAGCGGTGTTTGCCAAATACGGCGCTTGATCCATGTTGATCAAGTGGACCAAGACGGCGCTCGCGTCTGTTGATGAAATCGCAGGCCATATCTCCAAAGACAACCCGACCCGCGCCACCAGCTTTGTGCTGGAGTTGCAGGCCGCTGTGACCAAACTTCAGGCCCAACCTGGCATGGGCCGGGCTGGCCGCGTCCCCGGCACGCGTGAGCTTGTACTGCACAAGAACTACATCGCCATTTACCGCGTGCGTGGCGATGATGTTGAAATTTTGAGATTGCATCACGCAGCCCGAAATCTATGACGAACCGGGTCAGCCCCTGAAGCTGTGGTTGCCTTTTGATTTAGTTCTGTGCTTGCGTCTGAACCCCAGTCGTTGCATCCACTGGAGACTTGAATTCAGAGCGCGCTTGTAACGCCCTTCTACGCGCAGCACACCCCTGGATGTGGTCGTTGACCAGCCCCATTGCCTGCATGAAGGCGTACATGGTGGTTGGCCCTACAAAGCTCCAGCCACGCTTTCTGAGGTCTTTGGACAGGGCAATGGATTCCGCAGAGGTGGTGATACCGCTCATGGTCTGGCGCGTGATCTGCTGGGGCCGGGTGTCCGTCGCAGGCTCAAAGCGCCAGAAATAGGCTGCCAGTGAGCCAAACTCTTTGCGGATCTCTTGTGCCCGTTTCGCGTTGTTGATGGTCGATGCAATCTTGCCCTGGTGCCGAACAATGCCGGCATCGAGTAGCAGTCGCTTGGTCTCGGATTCACCAAATCCGGCAACCTGGTCCATGTCGAACTCGGCAAAGCCGCGGCGAAAGGCCTCACGTTTTTTGAGAATTGTGAGCCAGCTCAAGCCGGCCTGAAATCCTTCCAGACAGACTTTCTCGAAAAGACGCCGGTCATCCTGCACCGGAAAACCCCACTCATGGTCATGGTAATGCTGATATTCAGGGGTGGCCCGGCACCAGACGCAACGCGTCACCTGCTTGTCATCAGTGAATAGCCCGGTGGGCGCGGCGCTGTCTTCGATCATGCTGACTGGCCTACTTATCCACTGATTCACGCAGTGCTTTGCCTGGTTTGAAATGAACGACGCGCCTCTCAGGAACGGTAACACTGTTGCCATTGCGTGGATCACGGCGAAGACGGGCTTGGCGCTGCTTCATCGAAAAGCTGCCAAAGCCGCGAATTTCCATACGCCGGCCTGCCACCAGCGCAGTGCTCAGTGCTTCAAAAATGAGGTTGGCGGCAAGGTCTGGGTCGTTCTTGCTAAGGTTGCCAAAACGTGCAGCCAATTCGTCGATGAGGTCCGAGCGGTTCATGGGGCCTATGGTAGCTTGGGAAAGTCCCGAATTGCTTTGCCCGCTGTATGGCTCCTAGATGTGGGGGAGCGGTCCTTGGCATGCCTCTGGCTGCAGGCAAGTCCAGTGACCAAAAGCAGTCACTCGTGAGTGGGAGGTTCAGCGCGAAGAATTCTCCGCTGCGAGTCCGCAACTTTGACTACACCTTTGCCGAGTTGAGGTTTTTCATTTGCGTGCGCCGCCACTTGGCCGGTGGTACGCCATACTCCCTGTTGAAGGCGCGACTGAAAGCGGTGTCGGTTTGATAACCCACTTCTTCCGCGATCTGCATCAACGGTGCATTGCTGCCCGACAGCAGGTTGGCAGCCAGCAGCATGCGCCATTGCGTCAAATACTGCATGGGTGCTATGCCGACGATTTGCTGGAATCTCTCAGCCAGCACAGAGCGTGATGCACCGGCTTCTTTCGACAGATCTTCCAGTGTCCAGGCGCGCGCAGGATCTTTGTGCAGCGCGCCCAGGGCGGCGCCCACAATACGGTCGCCAACGCCAGCCAGCCACCCGGTGGTTCCCGACGGCTGCTCATTCATGTAGATGCGCAGCACCTCAATGAAAAGGACTTCAGACAGCTTGGCCAGTACACCCATACCTCCCGGACGGGGGGATCTGGCTTCGCTGAGCGCGTAGCGCAAGGAGGCCTCTAGCCATGCACCAGCATTGGAGCCGCGCACATTCACTTTGACCACAGAAGGCAGGCCGGCCAGCAGCATGCGGGCGAGTCGGGCATCACACGCCAGGTACCCACAGACCAGGCGGGTCACCGCGCCGCCGCCGCCATAGGCCAACTGACGAGGTCTACGTGACAGCACAACGTCCAGCTTGGCACCCGTGGCGGCAGGAATGCCGGGTGCCGAGGCCATGCGGTGCGCATCACCCTGCGGAAAAATCACCGCGTCA
>JBAXFI010000216.1:0-4104 GCA_037139995.1 Comamonadaceae bacterium
CTGATCACTACCTTTCCTACACACCCAGCATGATGGACTTTCCGCTCTATTACGCCTTGCAGGAAGGCTTGATGGGCGAGGACGGTGATCGAACCGGGTTGAACGTACTTTACGAGTCTCTCGCCAACGATTTTCAGTATCCGGCGCCGGAAAACCTGGTGATCTTTGAAGGCAATCACGACACCAATCGGATCTTCTCCGAACTGGCACAGGATGAGGGTCTATATCGGATGGCGATGGTCTACCTGGCAACGATGCGTGGCATTCCGCAATTCACTTATGGCACCGAAATATTGATGACCAGTCCGCGGCAGCGCGACGATGGCCGTGTGCGCGCCGATTTTCCCGGTGGCTGGCCAGGCGACGCCGTCGATGCGTTTTCGGGTCAGGGACTCGGCAAGGCAGAAAAAGAGGCACAGGAATTCCTGCGTCGGCTATTGAACTGGAGAAGAAGTGCGCAGGTCATCCATCGGGGCAAGCTGATGCATTTCGTGCCGGAGCAGGGAACCTACGTCTATTTCCGATACGACAAAAGAGCTCGGGTGATGGTGGCTTTCAACAAGAACCGGCAACCAACAACACTGGACCTGGGCCGTTTTCAAGAGATGTTGACGCCAGGGTCGTCAGGCACGGATGTGCTGACTGGTCAGCGGATTTTTTTATCAAAAACTCTGACATTACCAGCCCGCTCGGCCCTGATTCTCGAAATCGAAGATTGATGTTTCCCAAACTCAATACAACTACTTCGACCCCGGCGGTTGTCATCCCGGACCCGGCGGCTGTCATCCCGGACTTGATCCGGGATCCAGTGCCACGCCGCCACTGGATTGCGGGTCAGGCCCGCAATGACAGCCGGCGCCCGCAATACCACGCCCGCAATGACAAGCAAGCGCTCGCAGTGAGCCAAAGATTGGGGCTGCCGCTACAGGCTGTGCGAGGTCAGATGAGCCAGCGCTCCGGCGGCACTGACGCCTGGGCTGCTCAGGCTGGTCGTGGGGCGCGTGGAGCCGGACTCGTCGAGCGCAGCGCTGGCTTCGGTGCCCAGAACGGGCAGACTCTTGACACCGCGACGCAGGCTCACGCCAACCACCAGAATGTCGATCATCAGCAAATGCAGAATACGGCTGATCATGGGCACCTGTGTGGCCACGTCTTCCACGTGGTCAACGATCAAGGCCAGATCGGCCTTGCGCGCCAGCGGTGACTGGCTGGCGGTGATGGCAATCACGGTGGCGCCGCGCTCATGGGCCATTTCAACGACGTCGAGCAATTCGCTGACGCGCCCACTGCTGCTGATGACCACGGCCACCACTTCGGCTCGCAGCAAATTGGCTGCCATCATCTGCAAGCGCGGGGCGGTATAGGCCACTGAAGAAACGCCCATGCGCAGGAACTTGAACTGCGCATCGTCAGCCACGACGCTGTAGTGGCCGACGGCATAGAACTCGACCCGTTGCGCGGCGGTAATCCATTGAACCGCCTTGTCAATCGATTCGCGATTCAGATGATCGCGCACCTGCAGGATGGCCGAGGCAGTATTGCCCAGCACCTTGACGCCGAGTTCGAGCATGCTGTCTTCGCCGGTTACCTGGGCATGCGTGATCGGCATGGTGCCGGTCAGGCCCGAAGCGAGTCGCAATTTGAAGTCAGACAAGCCTTCGCAGCCCAGCGATCGGCAAAAACGGATGACGGTGGGCTGACTGACCTCGGCGGCGCGGGCGATCAGGGCGATCGGATCATTCACGGTGGAGCGGGGGTGCGCCAGCACGTGGTCCGCAACGCGCTGCTCGGCTGGCGACAAATTGACGCGTACCCGGCCGATCTGGCTCAGAATGGCCGAGCCCTGCGCCGAATCCAGGCTGCGTAGCTGGGCCGCCAGAATGGCAGACACACCCAGCAGCGTGGCGTTGTCGGCTGTAATGACGAAGGTTGGAATTCCCTTCAAGTACTCCGCGAAACGCCCTTTGTCCTCAAAGCGCTGCCGGAAGATCGAATGGTCAAAGTGACTGCCCAACCTCGGCACGATGCCACCACCGATATAGATGCCGCCAAACGCGCCTTGGGTCACAGCCAGATTCGCTGCGGCCGTGCCCAGCATGCCGCAAAAAACTTCTATCACTTCCAGGCACAGCGGGTCACTGGCGTCCAGCGCGCGCTGCGTGATGTCGGGAGCACTCAGGATCTGCTCAGGATGGCCGTCACGATCTGACAGTGCGCGGTAAATCAGTTCGATGCCCGGACCCGACACCAGGCGCTCAAAGGACACGTGGCTGTAGTGGCGCCACGCGTATTGAAGGATGGCCAGCTCGCGTGCGTCGCGCGGTGAAAAGCTGGTGTGCCCGCCTTCGGTCCCGAGTGCCACCCAGCCATCGTTGGCTGGAATCAAACCCGATACGCCCAGGCCGCTACCGGCACCGATCAAGCCGATCACGCTGCGCGGCAGCGCCGCTCCGGCACCCACCTGGCGGCGCTGGCTGGGCAGCAAGCTTGGCAGCGCCATGGCCAGTGCGGTGAAGTCGTTGACCATCAGCAGATTGTCCAGATGCAGACGCTGGCGCATCTGTTCGATGGAAAACTGCCACGGGTAATTGGTGATGCGAACCTGGTCGCCCGAGACCGGTGTGGCGATGGCAACCGCGGCATTCTTGATGCGACCCGTCGATGCGCTGGCTGGCAAGGCAGAAAGATAGGCCTGCACCGTGGCATGGAAGTCCTCATAGTCGGCACAGCGCAGCGACGCCGCATGCTCAAAAATGCCCGGCCCCGTTTCGAGCGTGAACCGCGCGTACGTGCCGCCGACGTCGGCCAGCAGCCTCGGGTTTTCGAAAAGTGTGGATGACATGGGTGACTCAGTAGTCAGGCAGCTTAGGGAGCGAGAAATTGCAAAAGTACCGCTATTTGGATGCCAGATATCACCCGTTCTGTCATGCCGGACCCGATCCGGCATCCAGTGTTAGCGAGCACTGGATTGCGGATCAAGTCCGCAATGACAGCCGGGGACGCAATGACAGCCGGGGATGCAATGACAAATGCTAATAATCGGTACATCGGCAATTCCTCACTCCCTTAACTCAGTCAGTTGCAAGCAGGTCGAGCGCCCGGGAGGCGCCTAGCAGGGCGGGTGCTGAGGCTGTGATGATCCAGCAGGGGATGGCGCGCAGGTAGTCCTGATAGCGCCCCTTGTCTTCGAAGCGCTGGCGAAACAATGCAGCGTTGAAGGCGGCACCCAGGCGCGGAACAACGCCGCCTCCGATATAGAGCCCGCCGAGTGCGCCCAGGGTCAGCGCCAGATTGCCCGCTGTGGTGCCAAGAAAGGCGGCGAAGTGGTGTGCGCTGGCAATGCAATCCGGGTCGCTGGCGTCAAGGGCTGCTGCGCTTACCTCGGCTGGTGTCAAGTTGCGTGCAGTGCGACCGTGAAGTTCACAGGAGGCCCGGTACAGTTCGACCAGACCCGGCCCGCTAAGCAGGCGTTCGGCGCTGACATGGCCAAAGCGCCCACGCAGCACAGACAGCAGCGCTGATTCGCGTTCGTCAGCGGCTGCCAGCGTGGCATGGCCGCCTTCGCCACTCAGGGGGCAGTATTGGCCGCCTGCCGAGCGCAGCAGGCCAGAAACGCCCAGACCGGTGCCAGGGCCGATCAGCGCGATCGGAGCGCCAGCCACTGCGACGCCGCCACCCACAGAGCGCAGTTCGGACGCAGCCAGAGCGGGCAAGCTCAGGGCCAGCGCGGTAAAGTCATTGAGCAGCAGGCAGTGCTTTAGACCGAGCGATTGTTTGAGCTCGTTGATGGAAAAGGTCCAGGGGTTGTTGGTCATGTGCACCACATCGCCCGTCACTGCCGTCGCAATGCCGATGCCAGCGGAGTGCGGCTGAGCGTGTCCGGTGGCTGTCAGATACGTTCTTGCCGAGTCGAGCAGGGTCGGGCTGGCGCGGCAGGCTTGCACTGAAATATCCTGCAGGGCGGAGTTGGCGCTCTCCTGCCAGGCCCAGCGGGCATGGGTTCCGCCGATGTCGCCGAGCAGTCTGGGGAAACTCTGGTTGACGGTCACGCGCCTCACTCCAGCTTGAAGTTAAATTCCTGGGTTGCGAGGACCTCGCCACCGG
>JBAXFI010000217.1:0-4055 GCA_037139995.1 Comamonadaceae bacterium
GCGCCAGCATGTCCACGGCACCGAGTTGCAGCGCCTGCATTTCGTCGTGGTCGCCGTAGAGCTGGGCGTCAGGATAGAGCAGCACCCGGATGCGCCCACCGGAGCGTTGTTCGGCGAGTTGCTTGAAGCGTTTGGCGGCAAGACCTTTGGGCGTTTCTTCGGCTACCACGTGGGAAAAGCGCAACGTGACGGCCTTGTCCGACGCTGCCAGTGCGTGACCCTGCACCAGTGAAGAGGCCAGCACCGGCGCCAGCGCGGACGCACCCAGGTGGCGCAGGTACGCTCGGCGATGACTGGAGACGACCGGGTCAGGGCTTGACATGCTGGCTATTATGCGGAGACCTGCCTGAAAAACAATGGTTAAAACCCGACCCGCTGTCGCCGATCAATCGCTCGACTTTGCCCTGCTGCAACAGACGATGCCGAGCCACGCCAGCCGCAACCGCCGCGCCCTGCTCTGGCTGCTGGGTTTGCTGCTGCTGTTGCTGGCTTCGGTGGTAACGCTGGTCCTGTATCTCAATACGTTTGAAGCCGATGAGGAGGCGCGCGCGCGCGCAGCCGACGCACAGTGGCTTGAGCAAAGCGTGCAGTTTCACTTCCGCCGTCTTGAAGACGATCTGCTGCTGCTGGCGCGCCAAAGTGTGCTCGGCGCGACCAGGAGCGGTAGCGCTCAATTGCAAGGCGGATTGCTTTGGCGCGAGAGCGGTATCGTGCTGTCGCACGGCTGGCTGGCGGCAGATGCGGCGCGCGGCGCGAACGCCGGGCCGCAGCGCTGGCACAGCGACTGGTCGGCGCAGAGCAGCAACGCACAGGCGCTGGCCACCATGCAGGACACAACCCGCGGTTTGCGGCGCGCTGCCTACGCCGGTTTGATGCAAGGGCCCGATGGCCTGCCGACCGACGTGGTCTGGCTGGCGGTGCCGTTCTTTGAGCGCGGGCAGTTTGTTGGCAATTACCTGGCCGCCTTGTCGCTGGAGCGCGCCACCGCAGCCATGGTGCCTACCTGGTTTGCGCAAAACCATGCGGTCCGTCTGGCCACCGATGAGCTGAAGGGATCCCCTGACGAACCAGCGGGCAACAAGGCTTACCGTGCGGCGCTGAACCTGCCGGGTACCGACCTGTTTCTGGGTGTGACACCGGTGGGCGTGCAGCCAGCCACCGTGCCGCGCATCTTCTTTTTTGTGGCGCTGCTGTTCCTGTTGGGCATGCTGGTCAGCCTGTGGGCATTGCGGCGCGACTTTGTCAAGCGTCAGCAAGTGCAGGCCCTGTTTGCGGCCCAGGTGGCTTTGCGCACGGCCATGGAAAACTCGGTGACCATCGGTCTGCGCGCCTGGGACCGCAGCGGCAAAATTCTGTACGTCAACGAATCGTTTTGCAGTCTGGTGGGTTACAGCGCGATTGAACTGGTCGGCAAGTCGACCCCACTGCCCTACTGGCCGCCCGATCAGGCCGATGAATTGCATCTGGTGCATCGCGACATCATCGCGCAGGGAACGCACGAGGACGGCGTGGAAGTGCAGTTCCAGCACCGTGACGGGCACTTGCTGGACGTGTTGATTCATGAAGCGCCCCTGAATACCGCTGACGGCGAGCAGATTGGCTGGATGAGCTCGGTGCTTGACATCAGCGAGCGCAAGCGCTCCGAACGCATGGCGGCGCGTCAACAGGAACGGCTGCAAGCCTCGGGGCGCCTAGTGGCGGTGGGCGAAGTAGCGTCGACCCTGGCGCACGAATTGAATCAGCCACTGGGCGCACTCAGCAGCTTTGCCAACGGCTTGCTCAATCGCCTGCGCAGCGGACGTATTTCTCTGGATGAAGTGACGCCGGTGGTGGAGCGGATGGACCGGCTGGCCGACAAGGCGGGGCGCATCATCCAGCGCGTCAACGCCTTTGCACGACGCCGCGAAATGTCGCGGCAGCGTCTCGATCTGGTGGCCTTCCTGCGCACAACGCTGGTCCAGCACCAGGCGCAACGCCAGGTCATTCTGGAGTTGGCACTGGGTCCATTGCCGGTGTGGGTGGAAGCCGACGCCTTGCTGCTGGAACACGCGGTGCAAAACGTGGTTGCCAATGCCATGCAATGGGCCCCTTTGTCGGAGCGGCCGGCTCGGGTCCAAGTGCGAATCGAGCAGGACGAAACCCAGGCCGCGGTGGTCGTCTGTGACACCGGACCGGGCGTCGACGAAGACCACAAGGAACAGATCTTTGGCGCGTTTTTCAGTGCCTCGGCTGACGGCATGGGCATGGGGCTGGCGATTTGTCGCTCGGTGCTGGAGGCGCATCATGGGCGTATTGACGTTGCACGCGATCCGGTCCTGGGTGGCGCCATGTTCAGCCTGTGGTTGCCGCTCTCAAGCCATGGCGCGGCTTTAACGGCGGCGCAGGAGAATGGTGCATGAGCCCTGAAATTCATATCGTTGATGACGACGCCGATTTTCGCGAGGGGCTGGCCTGGCTGTTCGACTCACGCGGACACAAGGCCGGAACCTGGGCCGGTGGTGATGTCTTCCTGCAAGCGGTCCGCGCGCGACTGCCGCACTGGGGTCATGCGGTGGTGCTGCTGGACATCCGGATGGAGCCGCTCTCAGGTCTCAGCACGTTCGAGGAACTCAAGGCGCTGGGCTGCCCCTGGCCGATTTTGTTCCTGACCGGTCACGGCGATGTCAGCATGGCGGTCTCGGCGGTGAAGAACGGCGCCTGGGATTTTCTGGAAAAGCCTTTTCAGAACAATGTGCTGGTGGACAAAGTGGAGCAGGCGCTGGCCGCCGCCAGCGCCATGACCGACGAGCAGCACCAGGCGCAGCGGCTGCGCCAGGCACTGGTGAGCCTGAGCCCGCGCGAGCGCGAGGTGCTGGATGAATTGATCAAGGGCCACTACAACAAGACGATTGCCGAGCATCTGGGCATCACCCAGCGCACGGTAGAGTTTCACCGCGCGAACATCTTCAAGAAAATGGAAGTGACTTCAGCCGTTGAACTGGCGCACAAGCTCGGTCGCTACGAAGGCTGAGGCTTTTTGTCATGGCCTTTGCGCCTGTCATTGCCCATATTTCCGTCATTGCGGACCCCAGGTTTGTCATTGCGGGCTTGACCCGCAATCCAGCAACGGCGTAGCACTGGATCCCGGATCGAGTCCGGGATGACAAAAGGCAAGTCCGGGATGACGAGCCGGTGGTGCGGGATGACCGTGCGTCAGGGCTTTTGTAGCTTGAATACCGGCAGCCGTTCCCCGACCGGCAAGCCGCGCACATTGAGGATGGTCTGCGCCCGCCAGGGCTTGAGTTCCTCGCGCTGCGCGTCGTCGAGCCAGCCCAGCTGCTCCAGCACTTCGACGCTGGCGGCGAACAGTGCGTCCTTGTTGGCATCGATGATCTTGATGGCAAAGGCTTCGCCCCGGCTCTTGCTGCCCAGCACCTGCACGCCGTCAGCGCCGACCTTGCTGACCCAGTCACCGCGCCCGCTAAGCATGAAAGCCAGGTCGTTGCGGCCAGTACCCGAGACCAGATCCGGGTGCGCCGTCATGGCTTCACTCAGGGCGGCAAAGCTCTCGCCAAATTCGCTGTCTCTGGGTCCGCTGGCCAGCCGCGCATAACCGTAAGCCAGACGTGAGAGCGGCATGGCGTAGTTGGGTGCCGAGCAACCGTCGATGCCCATCTTGAAGTCGTTGGCGTCCATGCCGACAGCGCGCGCCACGTCACGCCGGATGGCCTGCTGCACCGGGTGCTGCGGGTCCGTGTAGTCGTCCAGGCTCAGTCCGTGCTGCACGCAGTAGGCCAAAAAACCGGCGTGCTTGCCGCTGCAGTTGTTATGCCGGTCATCAAACACCGCGTCGGCCGGCGGTGTTTGCCCGAACAGGCTGTAAAAACGGGGTACGTGGCAGCCGCAGCGCAGCGCCTTGTAGGTGAGGCCCGCCTGGGCCAGCATGCCCTGCACCTGGGTGATGTGTGCTTCCTCGCCGTTGTGACTGGCGCACATCAGGGCGATCTGCTCTGGCGAAAAACCAAACTGCTTGGGGCCCTGCGCCTGCATGAAGGGCAGCGCCTGCAAGGCCTTGA
>JBAXFI010000218.1:0-4052 GCA_037139995.1 Comamonadaceae bacterium
CTCGTACCAGCGGTTGAGGTTGTTCTGCAAGCCAGTTGCCTTGCTCGTGGGCCGGGCGGTGTACCCAAAAATGCAATCGACCACGGAGGCGGTGGGGCTGGTCTGCACGCCGAAAGCGTCGTAGATGCGGTGCTCGGCAATCGTCGTCGTTGTGCCGTCGGACGATGCCAAGTCCCGGACCGTGTTCAAGTTATCGGTCAATGCCCACAACACGCTGCCGGAACTGTTTTGGCCGGACACACTTTCCTGGGCCAAGAGCTGATCGACGGCGGCACCCCACAGATCACGGTGCTTCAGGTCGCTGCCGACAAGATCCCCTGTGGCGTCCTTCTCGAACTCCAGCACGATCTGGTTGCCGTCGTAAACGAAACGTCGCTGTACGACAGTCGTTGTCTCGCCAATCGTCGTCACCGTCTCGCCCAGCCAGCGGTTGGCGTAGTCGTAAGAGTATTTCACGACCTGTGTGGGCGAAGGCGTCGCCGCACTGTAGTCCGTGTAATTATCGAAAGTGTCGACCTCAACCAGCCGATTGCGGTTGTCCCACTTGTAGGTCGTGATTTGCTCATCATTAGGCTGCGGCGAGGTCTCCGTCCCACCATTCACGTTCACCCAGCGGGCAACACGATTGCCTTCTCCGTCGTACTGATACGTGTAGCCCGCCCCGGTCGCCATCTGGTTGTCGCCGGTCGAGGCCACAGTGTAACCACTGTCCGTACCCTGACGATTGCCGTTGGCGTCGTATTGATATTTAGTTCGATTCTTTGGCCGAAGAAAAAAACCTCCGGGTGTTCGCCAAGAGCCTTCGCCTGTGTGAAAAAAGCCATGGCTTTTTTCACACAGGCGAAGGCTCTTGGCGTGGCCGAAAGTCATCAGTGTCGGGGACATCTTGGCGTGAATCCCTTGCTCGGAACTCGTCTCGTAGTCGGTCTGCGGCACCAAAGTACGACCTCGGCGCGCACCTCACTTATAACACACCTTGCGGAATGCTGCAATCGGTCCTTCTCTGAATGGCAGTTGCTCGCCGCGACGAGGGCTATCCCTTGCCGCGACGCTGGGGCGCGTACTGGAGAGGAAGCTTGACATTCGGCAAAAGGAATTCTACGGTCGGCGCCAGCCGTGCAATGGGATGGTTGGCCATAGCCGAGCGAAGATCTTCAGCCGTCACGTGCAGATAGAGCTGGGTGCTGGTGATCAGCCGATGGCCCAGCAAATCGCGGATCGTCACCAGGCTTTCACCCTTGCGAACCAAGTGGGTTGCGAACGTGTGCCGTAGCGTGTGCGGCGAAACGCGTTTGCTTATCCGAGCTCGACGCGCATGTGTTCGCACACGCTCATAGATCGCGTTGCGCGACATCGCCTTGCCGGTGCGGCTGCGAAAGAATGCCTCACGCAGCGGCACTTCTCCGCGGGCCTGACGATAGGCTTTCAACGAGTCGGCGAGTATGGGGTTCAGCGGAATGACCCGCTCATGGCCCCCCTTGCCGAACACGAGAACCGTGTTCGCCACAAAGTCGACATTTTCCTCAGTCAACGTCGCACACTCCGAGGCGCGAATCCCCGTGCCGTACAATAATGCCAGGATCGCGCGGTCGCGCAGTCCCAAGACAATGTCCTTCGGTGGATTGGCCAGAAGATTCTGGACTTCCTCCTCCGATAACACGACGGGAATCTTGCGCGGCTTCGCCTTCATCTTCGGAAAATGCGCCAGCGGATTGGCGGCAGGCTCGAGGTGGCCCATCGCCACGATCGCCCGATAGAAGTTCTTCAGAATGGTCACCTGACGGTTGACTGCCGAATCGCCGTTGTGGCGATCTTGCCGCAGGTAAGTGATGTACTCCAAGACATGGCGGGCCGTTATCAGCTTCGGCTCGACATCACCTTGCCGAAGACGAACGTATTCTCGAAACTGCGCCAAGGTCTTCTGGTAGGCGCCGATCGTGTTGGTTCGCAGTCCCCTCGCTGCACAATGCGTTCGCGTGTAGAGACAAATCCAATAATCCCAGGTCATAGTGTATCTCCTCCGGTAAGATCAAGACGGTTGACTGCGCGCTGCGGACGATCCTTCAAAACGTGCAGGTAAACGCCCGTCTCCGCCGGGCTCCGATGACCCATGAGCCGCGAGATCACGGCCAGGTCCACGTTACGGTCCATCAAGTGGGTCGCATAGGAATGACGCAAGGCTTTGGGCGTGACATCCCTCTTAATCCCCGCCCGTTCGGCCGCGAGGCAAACCACCTCACAAACATTCTTGGCGCGAAGATACTTGCCGAACTTCTCCGTTCGCAGCAGCGGGCCTCGCTTCCCGCCGCGTTCCAATAGATAGGCCAACAACTCTGTGTAGACCATCTCCGGCAAAGGCACCATCCGTTGCCGATCTCCCTTGCCAGCCCGCACCAGCACTTCGCGGCGCGTTGTATCGATGTCCTGCAACCTGAGGTCACAGAGTTCCTTGGTACGTAATCCGCAGCCGTAAAGCAGCAAAATCACCATCCGGTCGCGACGTTCGATCGACGTTGAAGTCGGGCAGGACTTTACCATATGAATTGCTTCTTCGATGCTCAGCGATTCCGGCTCCTTCCGCTTGCCATCATCCTTGATCTGGAATCCATCCAGCACATTGCGGGTCGAGCGGCCGCTACGCCAGGCATAGTCCAGGAAGCCGCGTAGATGGCTGAGGTTCTTGTTGAGACTTGCGCCGCCACGTCCGGTTTGGCGCTCGCCCTCGATCCACCGCAGATAGTCCAGCAGTTCCAACTTCCACAGCGGTCGTTCGGGGGCCAGTTGCTCCATTACCTGGCCTACCCGCCGCAGCGTACAGCGGACATCGCGGACCGTGCCCGGTGCCTTCCGTGCCACGTCCAAGAGATAATCCAAATAGCCTTCGATCAATGGATCCAATTCTGGCTTTCTTTGCTTCTGTTCGCTCATGCTGCACCTCCTGTTGTAAGAATCTCGTTGATGGGATGGACCTTGACCGCTTGATGCAACTGCGGGTCGGCCACATGTAAGTAACGCATTGTCGTGCTGATATTCTGGTGCCCCAAGAGCTGTTGTACGTCGGGCAGGCAGACCCCGGCTTCTAACAGGTCCGAGGCACATGTATGGCGAAACTGGTGCATCGTGATCGGCGTCTCCGAACAAACATTGCCCAGATTCTGAATCCCTCGGCTGATGGCTGTTGCTGTCAACCGGCCTCCGTTGCGGCTCACAAACAACGCCGATTCGGCGTTACTGCCCAGAGCCTCCAGATGATTCTGTCGCTTGGGCAGATATGCTTCCAAGCATTGCCAAGTCACGGCCGGAACCAATACCTGCCGCGCTTGACCCGTCTTGCTGTTGCGGACCAAGAGCAGCCCTTCCTCTCGGCACCAGTCTGAAACATTCAACCGACAGACGTCGCCACGCCGCATCCCGGTGCCATAGAAGATGGACAACAAAGTCACCCATACCGAGCGGTAATAATTGTAGCGATGCGCCGCCGCTGCTTCCCACAGCCCCCGCATCACTTCGGGACTGATCCGTCGCGGCAGACGTGAGCGAATGTCAAGCTTCGGCCCACGCAACCATCGCAATGGATTGCTCAGCCAAACGCCCTCCCGCACCAGGAACTCACCTAGGCATCGAAGCTTGCTCATGGTGCCGGACAACGTCGCCTTCGCCCGGTAGGCCGCTCGACCCCGCAAATAGCGGATGATCAGATCGGCGTTGACCTCTTCCAGTACTGGTCGGGGCCGAAGGTTCTTCATCCAACTACCCCACCGTTCCAGCTCACGCCGAGTCGCCTTCACGGTCTCTGCGACCTTCCCTGCCGCTTCGTAGTCCTCCATGTACTGATCCACTAATCGATCCCATCGCTTCATGTGATACCGTCTCTTTCAATTCTCGAAGTTATCTTGCTTGACTGTCTTGCCAGACGATGCGTTGCGCTTCGTTGGCGAATACCGACTTACAAAGACAAGCTTTCTCCGATCCTGTCAAGGGTAGAGAATCACACAATATGATGCCCGATATGACGCCTTCCGGTGACCAGAAATGGTCGGAATCGAACTAAA
>JBAXFI010000219.1:0-4038 GCA_037139995.1 Comamonadaceae bacterium
TCTGGTTCCTCTGGTAGAAGTCATCAAGACGCCGTCCACTGATCCGGTTCTGGCTCAGAAGATGTTTGATTTGTTGGCCAAGGTCGGCAAGACGCCAGCCATGGTGGAGAAGGATGTTCCAGGCTTCATTGGCAACCGTCTTCAGCATGCACTGTGGCGCGAGGCGATCGCTATCGTGGCCGACGGCATTTGCGACGCCGAGACCGTTGACACGGTGGTGAAGGCCAGTTTTGGCAGGCGCCTACCCGTCCTCGGCCCGCTGGAAAACGCGGACCTGGTCGGTACTGAATTGACACTGGCAATTCACGAAACCGTTCTGCCGGCAATTGACCACACGCCGGGCGCGTCACCCTATCTCAAAAAACTGATCAGCGACGGGCGTCTCGGCATGAAAAGTGGTCAGGGTTTCAGAGCCTGGACTACTGAGCAGCAGGCACAGTTAAGGGCCAAAGTGCTCCGGCACCTCAAGGCCATGAACGCAGCGGAAAGCTGCTGAAGGACTGAAAATGGACGCAAGCAATAAAGTCATCCTGACCGTGGCCTGTACCGGTGCCTGGCCGCAAAAGACCGACACGCCCTACATACCGTTGACCCCGCAGGACGAGGCCGATGAAATCGTCCGCTGCGCTGATGCTGGCGCTTCCATTGCGCACATCCATGTTCGCGACGACGCCTTCAAGGCATCCATGGACTTTGACAAGTTTGCTGAAACCGTTCGGTTGGTACGGGCGCGCAGCAATATCGTTTTGAATCTCACGACCTCCGGCGGACTGGGCCTCTCGGACGAAGTGCGGATGAAGCCGTTTCAGGAACTGAGACCGGAGATGGCGTCATTCGACGCAGGCACCATGAACTGGGCTCATACCACCATCTTCGAAAACAGCCCACGTTTCCTGGAAAAGCTGGCGGTTTCCATGGCCGAGTGCAGCGTGAAGCCCGAATTCGAGATATTCGATGCCGGCATGATCTACAACGTCCTGCATTACATGAAGAAGGGGCTGATTAGTGGTCGCCCGCATTTTCAGTTCGTGCTGGGCGCTCCGGGCGGCATGACAGCCGAAGTCAAGAACATGATGTTCCTGCTCGATGTATGCCAGGATAACCTGGGCGTCAACTTCACCTGGTCGGCGTTGGGCATTGGCAAGGGGCATCTGCCGATCATCTATGCGGCGCTTGCCATGGGCGGCAACGTGCGCGTTGGAATGGAAGACAACATCTTCTACCGCAAGGGCCAGCTCGCCAAATCCAATGTCGAATTCGTCGAACGCGTCAAGCGCACCGTTATTGAAATAGAAAAGACGGTTGCCACACCGGACGAGACACGCGCGATCCTGGGCCTGAGGGCGGCCAGCAACGCCAACGCATAAGTGCCCAGTACAAATTGCTTTTTTAAACCAAACCGGAGACAAAGACATGAACGAATCGATAGCAAATACCAGCTTTACACCGGCAAGACTTGCTGGCGCAGTCATTGGCAGTCTGGCGCTTATGGCTGGCAACGCGCACGCGATGAACGGCGCCCAACTGGGCGGATACGGCATCAAGAATGCCGGGATGGGCGGCGCCTCCATTGCCCTGCCACTCGATGCTTCGGCAGCCGCGAACAATCCGGCCGGTATGGCATTTGTCCCAAATTCCTTCGCGCAAAACTTCTTGCTATTTCGCGGGCAATCGTCGGTAAGCCTGTTTGGCAACCCACTGGAGGACAACACAAACGTGTTGGCACCTGAAGGTGGCTTCAACTGGGTGATCAGTCCCACCATGACCGCAGGCTTGACTGCATCAGGGTCCGGTGCCGGGGTTGATTTTGGAAAGCCTGCCGTTCCCGCACCAGGAGCCGAAAATGTGAAAGCATCACAGAAAGTGGCGGAAATCGTTTCCAGCGTAACGTGGAAAGTTCAACCCAACCTGGCGATCGGCTTGGGCTTGAATCTCATGGTGCAACAAGTCAGTACGCAAGGTGTGGTGGTGCAGCCTGTTCCAGGCATGTTTGTTCCCGTGCCAGGGCACGGCACGCAAACCGCTACTGGGTTTGGTGCGCGCATCGGCGTACTCTGGAACGCAAGCCCGGAGATCTCCTTGGGTGCCACGTACAAGACAAAAACGAACATGAGCCAGCTGGGTGATTATGCGAACGATGTGCTGGCTTACAGCGCAGGCAAGATTGACATCCCGTCGGAGTACGGGATTGGCCTGGCATGGAAGGCGACACCCACCATCACCGTAGCCGCCGACTATTTGCAAATACAGTACGCTGGCATCAAGGCCAACCAGGATCCTGCTGGCCCAGGCTGGAAGGATCAACCGGTCTTTAGGTTGGGCGTGGCATGGGACGTCAACTCAATCTGGACGCTGCGAGGTGGACTTAGCAGCAACCAGGCGCAAATTGAGAGCGTGCGCGCAGCGCAGAACTTCATGACACCGGCAATCAATGACAAGTCCTACACCGCAGGTGCATCCATGAAGCTTGACAACAAGGCCGACATCAGCTTCAGCATTGAACTGAATCCGTCGGTCACCTTGGACGGTTCTGGTCCAAGCACTGGAGTTTCCATCACCAGCAAGACACAGGTATGGCGCTTGGGATACCAGAGAGCCTTCTGATCCATTACCATGCAAGAGTCACCGCACTGATTGACGGAGCTTGGCCATTCCATGTCAGAACACGCAGACAAAATCCTTCATCTTGGGTTGAATCCTAGTGAGGCGGCGACGAGCCCCTATGCCCGGTTCTTCAATCCAGAGATGGAGTCCTTGCCGGAGAATGTCCGTGAGGCGCTGGCGACGGGTGCCCTCGCCCACGAACTATTGCCGACGGTGGAGCACGCTGGGGAGCTACAGGCTCCGGGCTACTGGCCAGTAGAAACGGGTTTTACCATTGGACCGGACGGCTCGGCGCGTGTCTTTGTTCTGTCTCCTATGCCGGGAGTGACACCAACGATGTGGGATTGGTGGTTTGTGTGGCACGGCAGCAGCGGACAGCGCTACAAGCTGTGGCACCCCCAGGCACATGTCGATGTACGTTGGCAAGACGGCCGGGACGATCTGGACTACTACATTGGTCGCGTGTCGAACGTGGTCGAGTATGTGGGTTCGGTGCGTATGAACGTTGCCATTCGCTTTGTATCTCCGTCGGTGCTGGGGTTTGATGAGCAGAGGCTTGAGTCCAGTGGAGAACTTGCCGTCTGTGCAAGGGTAGGCCTTGCTGGCGCCCCCATCGAAACCGGCTGGCTGGTTCACCACATTCGGCCCGTGCCGGGCGGCTCTGAAATGCGCACGCGGATCTGGCTTGGTGGCGCCAACGTGCGCCCCCGCGGCATGCCGGGTGCCATAGGCGCATGGCTGGGCCGCACGGCAAGTCGCCTGCAGCCCATCACCGTGACCCAGGTCACGCAACTCATGGTGCATGACGCGCACGAAATGGGGCACCTTGCCGCGATCCTGCCGCAGCTCTACGAAACCTTCAACATCTGATCGGTTGACTTGGAAAGACCTGGGCATGACAACCAACAGCACCGACATCATTCATCTTGGCTACAGTGCCAGCGAACTGGCCAATAGTCCCTATGCCAGATTTTTCAAACCTGACATGGCGCCGCTGCCAGCGCATGTACACGAGGCCATCGCAGTCGGGTTGCAGACGGTTGACCTGATGCCACCGATCGAGAGCGCGCCAGACCTGCAAGGCGCAGGCTACTGGCCGGTCGAAACCGGCATCACCATCAGTCCTGACCGCGCCTTTCGCGTCTTTGTTTTGACGCAGATGCCCGGGGTGACTCCAGCCATGTGGGACTGGTGGTTTGCCTGGCACGGCAGTGAAGCGCAACGCTACAAGCTGTGGCATCCGCGCGCGCACATGCATGCGGTCTGGGCAGACGGACGTGATGACTTGACCCACTATGTCGGCCGCACCTCTCGCGTAGTGGAGTACGTGGGTAATCAGCGTCTGGATCTGGGTATCCGCTTCGTAAACCCCACCAGTCTCGGTCTGGATGAGGCTCGTCTCGCGCGCGACGGCGAAGTTGCCATCTGTGCGCG
>JBAXFI010000220.1:0-4031 GCA_037139995.1 Comamonadaceae bacterium
CTCGACCTCTTGGGTCAGTTCGTCATTTGTCATGTGATCTCCCTGTTATTGAAATGTCTTTGGAATTTCATTGTCCGCAATTCAATGCAGGTTTCCTCTCTGTGTGTCAGAACATGGCCTCAAGTGTCAAGATCTCTTTGACTGGTGTATATCCCCCACAAGGGGCAAGGGTTAACCCGGGCTGGTTTCGATGTCGGATGTCGAGCAAGCAGTTCGAGCAGTCGAATGTGCTCGGCCACAAACTAAAGCGTAGTCTCATCAGCGGCTTGGCCGCGTAACAGGAGCCTACGGCTCATGCTCTCAATTTGTCGTAATCACCTTGTATTGACCATTGCAGCAAGAAATACATTGCTATTTGCTCAATTCCGTATACCCTGACAGAAGCATCTCAGCGCATCAACAAGCTGTCCCGCGGGCGATCATTCGGCTGGATCGTCCTGAGGCAATTTCTGTGATGGCGGAGTCACGGGGGTATAGATGAATTTCAGATCGCAGCTGAGGCACTCGCTCAAGGCCCGGCTAACGCTCTTTACGCTGATCCTGTTTCTGATCAGCATCTGGGTGCTGGCGACCTACGCCGGTCAGAGTCTGCATCTGGACATGGAACGCCTGCTGGGCGAGCAGCAGTTCTCCACGGTCAAACTGGTGGCCCAGGAGATCAATGACGAGTTGGTCGACCGCCTGGCTGCGCTGGAAACAGTCGCAGCCAGAATCACGCTTGTGGCTTTGAATGATACGGTGACCTTGCAGACCAGCCTGGAAGGGCGCCCGGTGTTTCAGGCCCTGTTTAGTGGTGGCTCCTTCGTCACCGGCCTCGATGGCGTGGCAAGGGCCTCGGTGCCACTCGCGGCAGCGCGGGGCGGGCGCTCCTATCTGGACCTCGATTGCATCGGTATCGCGCTCAAGGAGGGTAAGGCAACGATTGGTCGCCCGTTCATGGACCCGGGCTTGTCGGCCCCGCTTGTGCCCGTGGCAGCACCGATTCGCGATGCTCAGGACAAAGTCATCGGCGCCGTGGCGGGGTTGATCAATCTGGGCAAGCCGAACTTCCTGGACAAGATCACGATCAACAGCTACGGCAAGGCCGGTAGCTACAGGTTGGTCGCGCAGCAGTTCCGTCTGGTCGTTGCCGCCTCTGACAAAGCGCGCGTCATGGAAATACTCCCGGCTTCGGGCATCAATCCGGAATTGGACCGATTCATCGCAGGTTACGAAGGCAGCGCGCTTACCCTCAACTCAAGCGGTGTTGAAGAGTTGAGTTCTGTCAAAAGCATTCCGGTGGCGCACTGGTACGCCGAGATTGCCATGCCGACTGAGATCATCTTTTCTCAGGTGCATGATTTGCTGCGCCGCGTGTGGTGGACCACAGCCTTGTTGACCCTGCTGCTGGGTGCTCTGACCTGGTGGATGATCAGCCGCCAGCTCGCACCGCTGAAATCGACCGCCGCCCTGTTGACCCTGCTGTCCGACCGGGAGCAGCCACTGCGAGCCTTGCCCATGACGCGGCCGGACGAGGTCGGTCTGTTGATCACTGGCTTCAATCGCCTGCTGACTGATCTGGCAAAGCGCCAGAGCGATTTGAAGGAGAGCGAGGACCGTTTTCGCACCCTGACCGAATGGACACCGGAGCCACTTGCGGTGCACGACGGCCACAAGTTCATCTATGTCAATCCGGCCGCGATCAGGATGTTTGGCGCGGAGTCGGCGCAAGACCTGGTGGGCGAACCGATTTTTGACCGGATTCACCCCGACTCCCGGGACATCGTACGGGAGCGCTTGAAGGCCGGCGCTGAGCAGGGCCTCAACGTGCCGATGAATGAGCAAAAACTCCTCAGGCTCGACGGCAGCACGATTGATGCTGAAGTCCAGAGAATGCCGATTAGCTACGATGGCGCCAAGGCCGTTCAGGTCTCATTTCACGACGTCACCGAGCGGGTTCGGATTGCAGCGCAAATCGCCACCAGCCGAGCCAGAATGCTTGCCATCTTTGACGCTGCGCTGGATGCGGTGATCGGCATGGACTCGGCAGGGCGCATCACAGAATGGAGCGGCCAGGCAGAGCGCATGTTTGGCTGGCGCGCGGATGACGTCGTGGGACGGATGCTGCATGACACCATTGCTCCACTCCAGCATCGCGCAGCGCACCAGCAGGGCCTGCTCCGGTTTATGGAGACCGGACAGAGCAAGGTACTGAATCGCCGCATCGAAATTAGCGCGTTGCGCCGCAATGGCGAAGAGTTCCCGATAGAACTCTCGATCCTGCCACTCAAGGAGGACGACAGCTACCACTTCACTGCCTTCATTGCCGACATCACCGAGCGCAAGCGGGCCGAAGAGGAGCTGCGCATCGCCGCCATCGCCTTCGATTCGCAGTTGGGCATGACCATCACCAACGCGCAGAACGTGATCCTGCGGGTCAACAAGGCATTCAGCGAGATCACCGGTTACACAGCCGAAGAGGTGATTGGCAAGACGCCAAGCCTGCTCGGTTCAGGTCGGCATGAGCCGGCCTTTTATGCCGCCATGTGGGACAGCATCAAGCGCACCGGCGGATGGCAGGGCGAAGTCTGGGACCGGCGCAAGAATGGCACGGTCTATCCCCAGTTGCTCAGCATCAGCAGCGTCAGGAACGAAGCAGACGTGCTGACGCACTATGTCGGCACCTTCAGCGATGCCAGCGCCGCCAAGGCGGCAGCGGAGCAGATCGAGAGCCTGGCCTTCTCCGACCTGTTGACCGGACTGCCGAATCGCCGGATGCTGATCATTGCGCTGCAGCAGGCCATGATTGCCGGGGAACGCGAGAGGCGCCAGGGCGCGCTGCTGCTGGTCGATCTGGACAACTTCAGAAATCTCAACGACGCCCTGGGTCACGAAATGGGTGACCGGCTGCTGCAGCAGTTTGCAGCGCGATTGAGCGCTTGCCTCAGAGAAGGCGAAACCGTGAGCCGACTGGGCGGTGACGAGTTTGTCGTTCTTCTGGAGCAACTCGACCAGAACCCGCTGGAGGCGGCCATGGACGCCGAAATGGCGGGCAACAAGATTCTTGCGGCGCTAAGGCATCCTTATGAACTCGACGGCGTCGAGATTTCCTGCGGCGCGAGCATCGGCATCGCCCTATTCGGCGAACAACACGAGGACACGGTCGAACCCCTGAAGCGGGCCGAACTGGCGATGTACGAGGCCAAGGCGCACGGGCGCAACACGCTGCGCTTCTTCGACCCCCGAATGCAGACTTCAGTCAACTCCCGCATTGCGATGGAGGCTGGCCTGCGCGAGGCCATCGAGAGGAATCATTTCGTGCTGCACTACCAGGCGCAGGTGACCGAACAGGGGCGAGTGATAGGGGCCGAGGCGCTGCTGCGCTGGCTCGATCCCAGGCGCGGCATGGTGTCGCCGGCCGAGTTCATCCCGCTTGCGGAGGAAACCGGCCTGATACTGCAGGTTGGTCACTGGGTTCTGGAGAGCGCCTGCCGGCAGCTGGCAAAGTGGGCCACGCAACCCGCGCTGGCACAACTGACGCTGGCGGTGAACGTCAGCGCAAAGCAGTTTCACCAGCGTGACTTTGTCGATCAGGTGCTCAGTACCCTGCATCGCACGGGCGCCAAACCGGATCGGCTCAAGCTCGAAATGACAGAAAGTTTGCTGCTGGCCCATGTCGAGGACGTGATCGCCAAGATGAACGCGCTCAAGGGAGGTGGCGTGACCTTTTCGCTCGATGACTTCGGCACCGGCTATTCATCGCTCTCCTACCTCAAGCGACTGCCGCTGGACCAACTCAAGATCGATCAGGGCTTTGTGCGCGAGATTCTGAGCGACCCCAACGACGCAGCCATTGCCAAGATGGTCATCGCCCTGGCCGACAGCATGGGACTGTCGGTGATTGCCGAAGGGGTCGAGACCGAGGCGCAGCGCGATTTTCTCAGCGCCCTGGGTTGCCACCATTACCAGGGTTACCTGTTCAGCCGCCCGCTGCCAATTCAGGAGTTTGAGGCTTTTGTGGAGCGGATTTGAGGCGCCGTTGCCGTTACTAA
>JBAXFI010000221.1:0-3987 GCA_037139995.1 Comamonadaceae bacterium
TTTTTATTACAACACAAAAGGCTTTTGTTGACAATTTGCAAAACACAATTGACAAATGTGGGGACTCAGGGTCCAATATTCGGGCGAGCAGGCGTTTTGTCATCACGCCGACATAATCCGGTCACAACATTGCAATTTTTCACCTGAAGGAGCTTCACGTGCGTCTGTCCATTTTGTCCAAATCCCTTCTCCTGACTGGCCTCCTTGCCTTCGCCGCCGCGGCGTCGGCACAGAAGACCCAGTTGCTGGTTTACACCGCGCTGGAGACCGACCAGCTCAAGGCCTACCAGGAAGGCTTCAACAAGTCTTACCCTGACATTGAAATCAAATGGGTCCGTGACTCTACCGGCGTCATCACCGCCAAGCTGCTGGCCGAAAAGGCCAATCCGCAGGCCGATGCTGTGATGGGTGTTGCCGCCTCCAGCCTGGCGTTGATGGACAAGCAGGGCATGCTGGTGCCCTACGCACCACTGAATCTGGACGCCATCATGAGCCAGTACCGCGACAAGAAGCAGCCTCCGGCCTGGTTCGGCATGGACGTCTGGGGTGCCACCGTGTGCTTCAATACGATCGAAGCCAAGAAGAAGAACATTCCAAAACCAGAGAGCTGGCAGGACCTGACCAAACCGGTCTACAAGGGCCAGATCGTGATGCCTAACCCGGCGTCGAGTGGCACCGGCTACTTTGACGTGGTGGCCTGGCTGACCCTGTTTGGCGACAAGGAAGGCAAGGGCGGCGGCTGGAAGTTCATGGACGGCCTGCACGAGAACATTGCGCAGTACACCCACTCCGGCTCCAAGCCCTGCAATATGGCAGGCAGCGGCGAATTCACCGTCGGCATTTCCTTCGAATACCGTGCCAACAGCAACAAGGCCAAGGGTGCGCCGATTGATCTGGTGTTCCCGAAGGAAGGGCTGGGCTGGGATCTGGAAGCCTTTGCCATTCACAAAGGCACCAAGAAGCTTGACGCTGCCAAGAAGCTGGCTGACTGGGCTTCCAGCAAGGACGCGATGTTGCTGTATGGCAAGAACTTCGCCATCACCGCGCAGCCGGGCGTTGCCGCACCGCTGGCCAACGTGCCCAAGGACTACGAAGCACGCCTGGTCAAGCTGGACTTCAACTACGCTGCCGAGCAGCGTGAACGCATCCTGAAAGAGTGGACTGCGCGCTACGACGGCAAGACTGAAAAACGCTGATTTCCTTGCGCTTCATGAGCCGCATGGCGTGACTGTGCGGCTCTACCCATTCCCGGCATGAGTTCACCTCCTTTTCTCGACCTTCGCCACATCCGCAAGGAATTTGGCAGCTTCACCGCGCTGCAGGACATCAACCTGGAAATTCGCCAAGGCGAATTTGTCTGCTTCCTGGGTCCCTCGGGCTGCGGCAAGACGACCCTGCTGCGCATCATCGCTGGGCTCGAGATCCAGACCTCCGGGCAGTTGTCGCAGGACGGGCGCGACATTTCAACGCTGCCGCCGGCGCTGCGCGACTATGGCATTGTGTTTCAAAGTTACGCGCTGTTTCCGAATCTGAACGTCACCGACAACGTGGCCTACGGCCTGGTCAACCGCAAGACCTCCCGACCTGCCATCAAACAGCGCGTCACCGACCTGCTCAAGCTGGTCGGGCTGCCGGGTAGCGAAGCCAAGTTCCCGGGACAACTCTCGGGTGGTCAGCAGCAGCGCATCGCCCTGGCGCGTGCACTGGCTGCCGCGCCCGGCTTGCTGCTGCTGGACGAGCCGCTGTCGGCACTCGATGCGCTGGAGCGCATCCGCTTGCGCGGCGAAATCCGCGCGCTGCAGAGAAAACTCGGCGTCACCACCATCATGGTGACGCACGATCAGGAAGAAGCGCTGAGCGTGGCCGACCGGATTGTGGTGATGAACCACGGCGTCATCGAACAGGTCGGGACACCGCTGGACATTTACCGCGAACCGGCCTCACCCTTTGTGGCGGACTTTGTTGGCAAGGTCAACATCCTGCCGGCGCGCGTGCTTGCCGGCGAACTGCTCTTTGGCAGCATGTGCGTGCCTTGCGAAGGACCGGACCGCGAGGCGCGGATTTACCTCCGGCCCGAAGACGTGCTGGCGCGCCCCATCAATGCGGGTGACGCTCACGTTTTTGACGCCAGCATCGACAAGATCGAGTTTCTGGGTTCCTACTGCCATGTCCATGTGGGCTCGCCGGCGTTGGGCAGCCACAAGTTGATGGTCTATCTGTCACTCAATTTTCTGTCCGAGCAGTCGCTTGAGGTCGGCTCCAGGCTCGCGCTCAAACTGCTGCCCGAGCGCATCAAGGTATTCTGATGTCAGCCGTTCTGCCAGGGCCCCTGACGCGCGCTGTCAAGCTCAAGCAGCACTGGGTGGATCGTCTGGCGCACCTGCTGATTGGCCTGATCGCGCTCGCATTAATCGCCTTTCTGGCGGCACCACTTTTGTCGATTCTGCTGCAGGCACTGCAGGGCCATGACGGTGAGTTCATCTGGTTCGACAATTTCGTCGAGTACGCCAAAACGCCGGCCCTGCTCGGTAGCTTGTGGAACAGTCTGTGGGTTTCCTGCGCGGTGATGCTGATCGTGGTGCCGCTGGCATTCACCTTTGCCTACGCGCTGACGCGCTCGTGCATGCCCTTCAAGTCCCTGTTTCGCGGCATCACGCTGATACCGCTGCTGGCGCCATCCCTGCTTTCGGCGATTTCTCTGATCTACTGGTTCGGCAATCAAGGCGTGCTCAAGGACTGGATGCAGGGTCTGGGCATCACCCAGATTTACGGCGCGCCGGGCATTCTGCTGGCCGAGTGTCTGGCCGTTTTTCCGCACACGCTGATGATTCTGGTCACGGCCCTGAGTCTGTCCGATGCGCGTTTGTTCGAGGCAGCGGACGCCATGGGCACCACGGTGTGGCGCAAGTTCTTCACCATCACGCTGCCGGGCGCCAAGTACGGGCTGATTTCGGCGGCCCTGGTCACCTTCACGCTGGTGATGACCGACTTCGGTATCCCCAAGGTGATTGGCGGCAACTTCAACGTGCTCGCCACCGACGTTTTCAAGCTGGTGATCGGCCAGCAGGACTTCGCCAAGGGCGCGGTAGTGGCCATCCTGCTGCTGGCACCAGCCGTGCTGACCTTTGGCGTCGACCATTACGTGAGCCGGCGCCAGACCGCCATGCTGACGGCGCGCGCCGTGCCCTATTCACCCAAACCGTCACCGGCCTACGACCGCCTCATGACGCTGTACTGCGCCGCCATCGCCGCCTTGGTGCTGGCCATGCTGGGCATGGCGGTGTTCGCCTCCTTCGCCTCGTTCTGGCCCTACAACCTGAGCCCGAGCTGGCGCCACTACGAGCTCGGTCTGCTGGATGCCGAAGTGGGTGTGGCCTTCTTTAACAGCCTAAAGATGGCCGCCGGCACGGCGCTCTTTGGCACCTTGCTGGTTTTTGTCGGCGCCTACCTGCTGGAAAAAACCAAGGGAGTGGAACTGCTGCACGGTCTGGTGCGCCTGCTGGCCGTGCTGCCGATGGCTGTGCCGGGTCTGGTGCTGGGTCTGGGCTATATCTTCTTCTTTAACGCCGCAGCCAACCCGCTCAATGCCCTGTACCACAGCCTGACCCTGCTGACGGTCTGCACCATCGTGCACTTCTACACCACCGGTCACCTGACCGCGGTGACCGCGCTCAAAGCCCTGGACAGCGAATTCGAGGCCGTCAGCGCCTCCCTCAAAGTGCCCTTTTACAAGACCTTCTGGCGCGTCACGTTGCCGGTGTGTGCGCCGGCCCTGATCGACATGGCGCGCTACTTCTTCATCAATGCCATGACCACGATTTCGGCGGTCGTGTTCCTGTACTCCCCCGAAACCAAGGTCGCCTCGATTGCCATCCTGAATCTGGACGAAGCCGGTGAAATGGGCGCCGCCGCGGCCATGGCCGTGCTGATCGGCCTGTCTTCCACCGTGGCCACGCTGCTCTTCATGGTGCTGGCGTGGTGGACATC
>JBAXFI010000222.1:0-3986 GCA_037139995.1 Comamonadaceae bacterium
TTGTAATGCGGCATGGCGGCAACCATGCCGGTCAGCGTGATGTCGCGCCCCTCCAGAGAACTGTCCAGCGTTTCGCTCGAAAACGCGGAGGCCCGCAATCCGGTCGCGGCGAAGGCGAACACCGAAAATGCCAGCAGAGTCAGGGTCAGACGGACGGGCAAGGCCAGCGATCTGACTGCAGCCAGCACGAGCACGAGCAGCGCCAGCAGCACCAGCGTGAGGTCGATCCAGCGCGCCCACAGCGCCGCCTGCTGCAACTGCACTGCGCTGCCCAGCAGCCAGCCGAGCAGCGCCGGAAAAATGAAGCGCGCCGCTACCGCAGTGTGTGTCGGGCTCGAATGCATGCGCGCATGGTAAGCCGACCAGGGCCTAAAGTGTTTGCAACAGCTTCACGTCAGGCTGGCGCAGCCACTGCTCAAATTCGTCGACCATCTGCAGACTGGCCGCCGTAGCGGCAGACCAGTCGCGCACGCGGGATGCGAGGTCCGGTCCGTAGTGTACGAAATCGCTGCGGTCCGGCAACTTGCCATTGGGCAGCGTTTTGACCCAATCCGGATTGGGCGCCAGCAACAGCATGTTGTCCAGAAACGCACTGGAGCCGTGGCGCCATTTCAGATGTTTGTCCAGCCAGCCCGGCACCACCGCCTTCTGGAAATGCGGATACAGCACCAGACCTTGCGAGCCAGCGCTGGCCGCATAGTTCAGGTGCAGGTGGTAGTCAGTCAGACCACCATCCCAGTAGGCACCAGTGGGTGCACCCGGTATATCGTGAACCGCCTGCAGCACAAACGGAATCGAGCAACTGGCTTGCACGGCCGCGCTGAAATTGGCCGCACTCAAGTCGAACTGACGTGTTGGATAGTCGCTGCTGTCAAACGGCAAGGCTGCGCCGGGCGTGGAAAACACAACGCGTTCCAGCCAGGCACCCATGGCCCTGCGCTGCACCAGGTTGCTGAGCCAGGCCCCCAGAAAACCAAGCGCCGTGCGCCCGCGCTGCTCGCGCCCCAGCAGATGTCTCCCATGCGCGGTCACGACATGCAAGCGAAAACGTGGATGCTCCAGTACTTCACCGATACGCCCGTCGTAGAACGCACGCAAATTCTCGCCAAACAAGCGGCTTACTGTGGCAGCCGATGGTCTTTTCTCACCGGGTTGCAATTCATAATGCTGCCGGATGTAGTCGTGTTCGAGTCGCAGGAAGGCAGTCACCGGGTCATCCAGACAGGCGGTGGCCATGCGCCAGGCACCAATCGAGGCGCCGACCAGGTGGACCGTCTGGCTCGACTGCGTCAGCCAGTGGCCGAAGATAAAGCGATCCAGCGCACCCAGAATGAGGCCCTTGGGGCCGCCTGCCGCGCCAGCCAGCGCCGCCACGTCAGCCGCTTGAAGACCCTGTCTTTCGATATGCGCTCGGGCCCTGGGGCCGGCGTAAAGACACAAGGCACGCAAGGGAAGTTCCTAGAGTGGCGCGCTGCCCGTGCTCGGCGCAAACCAGTCGAAGGGATCCTGGTCCAGCACCGTGTCGATGTCGATTCCGAGCACCTCGCCCACAGCACCCGGAAAGGTCACCGCCAGCGCACGCTCCGAGAGTTCCGCTGCCATCGCGCGCGCGCGCCAGGTCGCCAGATGGATCACGCCCGCCAGGGGTTCGTAGACCTCGTCTTCAAAAGGTGCGTACTGATGCTCGAGGGCTTCGATCATGGCCTGCGGAAAGTGCCACTTTTGCGCCAGGCCAGCGCTGACCTGGGCATAGCAAAAGCCAAACGCGCTGCGCTCGGCGTCGGCGCGGCCCAGGTCCAACGGGTGTATCTGGCCGTGCAGGTTGGCCGCTTGCTGGGGCATGCAGATGTGAATCGCCAACTCGCCGATGGCGTGGATCAGGCCACAGGTGAAAGCTTCCTGCTGGTTTTGCCGAACCACGCCGGCCAGCTGTCGCGCCACCTTGGCAACGTTCAGGCTGTAGGTCCAGAAGCGCTGCAGATGGATACCGGGCACCGCCTTGAAAGAAGCCGCTGAGGCAGCCTCTGCAGCCATGGCTCGCACATCGGCCAGGCCGAGAATCGCCAAGGATTCGGAGACACTGTGAATCTGCCCGGAAAGCTTGAACTGCTCGGAATTAGACAATTGCAGCAGACGCATCGTCAGCGCCGGATCGGTGCTGATCAGCTGGCTGATCTTCTTCAGGTCTGGCTCGGCGCGCTCAAGCTCGCTAAGCAGCAGCGCAATGACCTGGGGAATGCTGGGCAGAACGAAATGCGCAGCCAGCAAGGCCTGGAGTTCCATGAAAACACATCTCCCTTAGCGAATCTGCTGATGAATAAGCAGGGCTGCCATTATGGCTTATGGGGCACTCAGCTCCGCAGCTGCTTTGCCCCCACTCACTCACCCCCGCCTCTCTCCCGCCCCACCGGGCGGAAGAGAGGAGCCAACAGCCCTATTTGGCCGCGTGCGAAAGCATCGCTGTGCATTTCGGTTGGTAGCGCGAAATTGACGTCTCAATTAACTCTGCGTTGAGCGCCCCACTTGATCTTTCGCCCGGGCTTGTCATTGCGCCCGTCTTTGTCATTGCGCCCGTCTTTGTCGGTGCGCCCGTCTTTGTCATTGCGGGCCTGATCCGCAATCCAGTGGTGGCGTGGCACTGGATCCCGGGTCAAGCCCGGGATGACGACTCCTCAAGCCCGGATGACGACTCCTGAAGCCCGGGACGACGACTCCTGAAGCCCGGATGACAAGACCAAAGTCCGGTGGAGTGCACGGAGTCACCCATCGCGTCGCCCTTGGCCCACACAAACCTGAGACGCGGATTGTGGAGCTCGCAGCAGCACCGGCTCAGGAAGCGGATCCCTTCAACCTGGCAAAAGCAGACGACATGGCACTCATGGCTGGCAGGGCAGCAGCGGATCGGTCACGCGGCGTCCGCTTGGCGCTCTGAAAGTGATTCTCCGCAGCGCTGCCGGCTCGCGTCGCTGCGACGCCGAGTTTCATGCTGAGGGCAATGCGCTTGCGCGCTACATCGACCTCCAGCACCTGCACCTTGACGATGTCACCGGTCTTGACGATCTCGCGCGCGTCGGTGACGAATTTGTGGCTCAACTGGCTGACGTGCACCAATCCGTCCTGATGAACACCGAGGTCAACAAAGGCGCCAAAAGCCGCCACATTGCTGACCGTACCTTCGAGCACCATGCCTTGTTTCAGATCCAAGATGCCCTGCACCTCTTCGCTCAAGCGTGCCACCTTGAAGTCGCCTCGTGGATCACGTCCGGGTTTTTCCAGTTCCGTCAGAATGTCCCCCACCGTGATCACACCAAACTGCGCATCGGCAAACAACTCCGGCTTGAGTTGGTGCAGCAGTTCGGCACGCCCCATCAGCGCGGCTACTTCCCGCCCGCTGTGCTTCACGATTTTCTCCACCACCGGGTAGGTCTCGGGGTGCACCCCCGTCATGTCCAGCGGATTGTCGCCGCCGCGAATGCGCAGAAAGCCCGCGCTTTGCTCGAATGTCTTTGCGCCCAGCCCGCTGACCTGCAAGAGTTGCTGGCGATCCCTGAAGGCACCGTGACTCTCGCGCCAGCCCACCACCGACCTGGCCACGTGGCTGCTCAGACCGGAAACCCGGGACAGCAGTGGCACGCTGGCCGTGTTGAGATCGACGCCCACCGAGTTGACGCAATCCTCCACGACGGCGTCCAGCGTCCTGGCAAGTGCGCTCTGGTTCACATCATGCTGGTACTGCCCGACGCCAATCGACTTGGGATCGATCTTGACCAGTTCCGCCAGCGGATCCTGCAGGCGCCGGGCAATGCTGGCGGCACCGCGCAGACTGACATCGACATCCGGCATTTCCTGCGAGGCAAATTCACTGGCCGAATAGACCGAAGCGCCCGCCTCGCTCACGACCACCTTGTCAATCCCGCGCTCCGAGCTTTTTGCCAGCAGTTTGATCAGGTCGGCTGCCAACCGGTCGGTCTCCCGACTCGCCGTGC
>JBAXFI010000223.1:0-3985 GCA_037139995.1 Comamonadaceae bacterium
TCAATCGCCTGTTGCCCGCTCCAGAACAGGCCACTGAAGGTTTCTGGTGTTTCCTTCAGTCGACTGCCGCGCCCGGCCTTGACGACGTCGATGAACTGCTTGTGAATCTGGTCCAGCATGGTCTGGGCAAAGGCACGCTGCCTTTCCGTTTGCGGACTGAACGGGTCCAGAAAACCCTTGTTTTCACCTGCCGTCATGAGCCGCCGTTCAACCCCCAGCTTGTCCATCAAGCCGGTAAAGCCAAAACCATCCATCAAGACTCCGATGCTGCCCACAATGCTGGCCTTGTCAACAAAGATTTTGTCAGCTGCTACCGCAATGTAATAGGCAGCCGAAGCACAGGACTCTTCGACGACGGCATATGTGGGCTTCTTGTGCTTGAGCTTGAGTCGTTTGATCTCATCATTGATGATGCCTGCCTGTACCGGACTGCCACCAGGAGAATTGATCAACAGAACAACGGCCTGAGCAGCTTCGTCCTCGAACGCTCCTCGCAAGGCAGCCACAATCAGTTCGGCACTGGCCTCGGCCCCGGATGCGATTTCCCCCTTGATTTCGACCAGGGCGGTGTGCGGCGCTGCGCTGTCTTTGGCCGGTCCGCTGCGAACGATGACAGCCCAAGCAATTACAATGAAGAACGCCAGCCACGCCAGACGGACAAAGTTGCGCCAACGACGCGCCAGACGTTGCTCTGTCAGCGCAGCAAAGGCCAGCTTTTCAAGGGTCGTCCGCTCCCAGTTCTGACCAGCGGCAGGCTCTGCTCCACTTTGAGTCTTGTTCATTTCACTCCTGGCTGGTGCCGGATCCTGATTGGGTGACAAGTCGGCCTGCCCGGAGGCATTGGGTGGCTCTGGAAGTTCGGATGGAGTCATATCAGGATACCGGAAGGTTCAAGTTGGGGGCAGTATGCCAGTAGACGATGCCATCGAGCTCAGACGTGTCAATTTTGATCAGTCCGCCACGGCATGGGCCACCGCGGCAAGCTCCCGTCTGCGGCTGATAAGTGGCGCCATGGGTGGCACACATCAATAGTCGCCCGGTGCTGTCAAAAAAGCGATTGGGCTGGTAGTCCATTTCCATGGGTATATGCGCACACCGATTCAGGTAGGCGTACACATGATCCTGGTATCGAATGGCAAAAGCCGCGCTGTTTCGCCCGTCGTAGCTGACCTCAAACGGCACCGCCTGCTCACTGTTGATCAAATCGCTCGATTCGCACAAGACAACACGCTGTGTCATGACGCAAACTCACCACCGTCATGCATTGACCAGGAGCCAGTCATGCAACTGGCGCACCGAATGGGCAACGAACAAGGGCTTCAGAGCGTGAAACGCCTCAGGCTCATGGGCGCCATAGCTCACGGCCACGCTGGGACAGCCGGCGTTGGCCGCCATCTGCAAGTCATGCGTGGTATCACCGATCATCAGGGTTCGCCCCGGGTCCACGCCAAATTCACTCATCAATTCCAGAAGCATGCGAGGGTGCGGCTTGCCAGCGGTTTCATCCACTGTTCGCGAACTGTCAAACATCCCCTTGAGCTGCGAACTGTGCAAGGCATCATCAAGGCCTTGTCGGGTTTTGCCGGTTGCCACTGCCAGCCAGTGTTGGTGCGATCTGAGTTCCGTCAACATCTCCAGAATTCCTTCAAAGAGGCTGATGTCGTGCTTGTGGGCGATGTAGTGGTGGCGGTAACGTGCTCCAAGTTCCGGATAGCGTTCAACCGGTACATCTGGCGCGGCATGCGCCAGAGCCTGCATCAATCCCATGCCAATGACGTAGGACGCGTCGCGATCGCTGGGCACTGCGCCGCCGACGTCACGCACTGCTTCCTGAATGCAGCGGGTAATCAGAGCGGTCGAATCAAACAGCGTGCCGTCCCAATCAAATGCAATCAGATCAAAGCGCCGGGCGGTCGACATATCAGGATATTGCATGGGTTACAAAGTTCTCGAGTTCAGGGGGCAACGGCGCCAGCAGTTCAATTCGCTCGGCACTAAGCGGATGGTTGAATTGCAGACGCCACGCGTGTAGAAACATTCTTTTCAGGCCGGTCACCTGATTGCTGCGTGCCAAGGCTCTGTTCAGTTCAAAGTCACCGTACTTGTCATCACCAAGAATCGGATGGCCTTCAGTCGCCAGATGAACACGGATTTGATGCGTGCGTCCGGTCTTGAGCGTGACTTCGAGCAAGCTGAACCCGGCGCCAACGCTGCTGTCAACAGTACGGGCAGCGGCTCCGCGACGCAGCACCTTGACCAGAGTGACCGAAGACATGCCGTCCGGGTCATCGCGCGCCACGACCTTGACGCGACGCTCACCGTCAGGCAGCAGGTATTTGTGCAAGGGCTTGTCAAGCACCTTCTTGTTCGCAGGCCAGGCTCCTGCAACCATGGCCAGATAGGTCTTGCCGGTCTCGCGTTCGCGAAACTGATCCTGTAAGTGCTTTAGGGCACTCCTCTTTTTGGCAATCAACAGGATGCCGCTGGTGTCCCGGTCCAGGCGATGTACCAACTCCAGGAATTTAGCCTCTGGTCTTGCCATCCGCAATTGTTCGATCACGCCAAAGCTGACGCCCGAGCCGCCATGGACCGCGAGTCCGGCCGGCTTGTCGATCGCGACCAAATGCTCGTCTTCCAACAGAATGGAAAAGTCGCGACGCGGTGCCTCGCGCGCCGCATTTTCTGCCATGGCCACCGTCTTTTCAGCTACTCGCTGTGAAATTCGCACCGGCGGCAGGCGCACAGCATCACCGGACTGGACCCTGGAATCCGCCGATACCCGGCCTTTGTTGATTCTTACTTCTCCGCTGCGGATGATTCGATACACGTGGGTTTTGGGCACACCCTTGAGTTGGCGCAGCAAGAAATTGTCCAATCGTTGACCCGCACAGTCTTCGCTGACGACTACCGTTTTGACCTGCGGCGGCGGTGAGGCGTCATTGCCCCCTATAATGTGTTTCACTAGCGATGCGCTGTAAGTGGTTGATTTGACGACAAGTTAGATCACAGTTTAGGTGGAGTTTAGTTCACCCCCATCAGCAGCCCCGCTAGTAATGTCGATACCGCCGTTTGCCAACGCACGCAGACCTCGAGCCAGTTGCTTGAGGTGGCCTGCAAAGCAAACGGTTAAGGCGACGCGTTGAAACACTGAAATGGAATACCCCAAGTTCACAGACGTTTTGTCTGTGAATGGAATGAAGCAAGATGTTTGTGTTGATGAGTCTGATTGTCAGTTGCCTGCGGGACGCTATCGTCCCGTTCCTTGGCATTGATCGGCCATCCGTGCCCGTTACAAGGGCGCAACCCGCTGTTTACAAGATAGCCTTTCCACAGCCAAGCCTCTTCGCTCCCCTCCACGTGCCCACACCAAGACTTATCGTTTAAGTTCTGGTTCTCCGGCAATTCCTCCTCATTTCAAAGCGTCAGCTCCGGTATCAATAGCTCGTCATGAGCTGGTTTGTTATTTGAATTGAAGGAACGCTACCCATGAAACGGATGCTGATTAATGCTACGCAGGCGGAAGAGCGCCGGCTGGCCATTGTCGACGGACAGAAACTGCTCGACTATGAAATTGAAATTGAGGGACGCGAGCAACGCAAGGGCAATATCTACAAGGCCGTCGTGACGCGCGTCGAGCCCTCGCTGGAAGCCTGTTTTGTAGATTATGGCGAGGACCGGCACGGCTTTCTGCCGTTCAAGGAAATCTCCAGACAATACTTTCAGCAAGGTGTCTCTGTCAGCCAGGCGCGCATCCAGGACGCCATCCGCGAAGGCCAGGAACTGCTGGTCCAGGTTGAAAAGGAAGAGCGTGGCAACAAGGGCGCAGCCCTGACCACCTTTGTCTCACTGGCAGGCCGCTATGTCGTTCTGATGCCCAACAACCCACGCGGTGGCGGCGTCTCGCGCCGGATTGAAGGCGAAGACCGCGCAGAACTCAAGGAAGCGCTGGACCAGCTCGAATACCCCAACGGCATGAGCATCATTG
>JBAXFI010000224.1:0-3966 GCA_037139995.1 Comamonadaceae bacterium
AAACCCAGCACGAGGGCCGGGTTGTTACCGCCAATAGGCAGACTGTCAGGAGCGAACTATTTCTTCTTGTTGGCGTGAGCAGCAGCCTTGTCTGCCTGTAGCTTTGCCTTATCGACTTTCACCGCAGCCTTGTCAGAGGCGATGCTTGCCTTGGGAGCACTAGCCGCCTTGTCTGCGTGCAGCTTTGCCTTATCGGCTTTTAGAGCAGCTTTGTCAGCCTGTACAGCCGGGTTGGGAGTATGCGCTGGCGGGGTCGGCGACGTTTGAGCCAATGAAGCCACAGAAGCTGTAGCCAGAATGGTTGCAAGCAAGATGTTGATCGGTTTCATGGTTCAGTAGCTCCTTTGGGTTGAACGGGAGCTTCATTGCTCCACCCCACCAAAACGTACGCGCGGCAGGGGCGTTGACGGCTTTGGTTTTCTTTACATACTTCAAACCTGCTCGCGGTCCTCTACATTGCGCTCGCTATTGGCATTGACGACCCAACGTTTACACAAACTTCATCAGATTTTGCAAGTCGGGGCCTACACTGAAATTGCGCAGGGTAAACCTGCTACGGTTGATGGACCTATCGAAGGAGAAACTTATGAATAGAGCTTTGAAGAAGACCCTGATGGCAGCGGCCTTGGTGTGCACGGGTTCAGTGGCAGTGATCGCGCTTGCCCAGTCACCCAACCCAGGCGGTCCTCAGGAAGCATTCGGCATGCCTGGGCGACACTTCGGACCGATGCACAGGCCAGACCCGGCAAAAGTGCAGGCCATGTTCGACAAGCACATGTCCAGGCTTAAGACCTTATTGCAATTGACACCAAACCAAGAAGGCGACTGGGTGGCCTTTAATTCTGCGATGACACCCCCTGCAGTCAGACCGACACCGCCAAATCCACAGGAGTTCGAGAAACTCACCACACCAGAACGTATTGATCGACTGAACGCGATGCGAGCACAGCACGCGGGATTGCTGGACAAGCGTGCTGAAGCCGCGAAAAAGTTTTATGCAGTCCTGACTCCTTCGCAACAGAAGGTATTTGATCTTGAAACGCTCAAATACCTACAGCCTAGAGACAAGATGCGCTGGCTTCATCAACCGATGCACCGCGAAGATCCCCGTAAGTGAACCGGATTCAGTGGCGACTTGAATCAGGACTCGGCCTGCGTATTGGCCTTTACAAATATTAATATTTGCCTCGCTTACGCGGTGCTACATTACACGCGAGCGCGAAAGCGTTCCCTGCTTTTCCTCCCTGAGCAGGGCCTTGATGTGTGACAGCAAACAGGCTTATCACCCCGGACTTTGTGCCGGGGTTTTTTTGCGACTTCAGCGTGCGATACGGGTATACCTTTCTTCAGTGTGTGGAGTGCTCGCGACCGGCAGCTTTCCTGTTGCTCAAATCACCCCAGGCATCCGCCCTTTCGTCCCGGTCGTCAAAAGTTGACGTTCCTTCGAGCCTGCTCACCCCGAAAAATAGGTGCTTCATTGCCGATGCTGTAAGCTGATCCCCAGTATGTCTCTGCGACTCCCCACTCTCCGGATTGCATGCGCCGCATTAATCTGCAGCCTATTGCTTTTGCTTGATCGACTGCCGCGTCCAACTTTGCCAGCAGCACCCCGTGCTACCTGGCCGCTAGCTGAGAAGCTGCCAGCTAATGTCACACTGACACTCAAGGCCGAGGGAAGAATTCCGGTGCCCATCAATACGCCGGTCGCGCACGCCAGCTCATTGCTGCCGATGCCTGCCACGCATCCATCGGTCCTGCTGGCGTTCTGGTTTGCCGGATCTCGCGAAAGTGCTTCTGATGTCCAGATTGCAGCATCTCATTTTGATCGAGCCACCCAGCAATGGAGTGCTCCACGTTTCGTAGTGAATCGCCATGCCATGGCCGAGCAACTGGGGTTTGGCCTGCGACGCCTAGGAAATCCTGTGGCCTGGCGCGACAACCAAGGCAGGATTCACCTGTTTGTGGTGGCAACAGGTCTGGGTGGCTGGGCCGCATCCCGCATTTTGCATTTGCGTCAAAGCAATGGAGGCGAAGACTTCGCTACGCTGTCCTTTGCAGTGGACCGGGTATTACCTCTGTCTTGGTTGTGGAATACGAGTTTTCTGGTGCGCACGGCTCCGCTGCCTTTGAAGGATGGGGGCATGATGCTGCCGGTTTATTTTGAATTGGGCATCAAGTATCCGGTGGCACTGCGTTTTGATGCCAGTGGTGAGTTTCTCGGTATGGTGAGAATTTCCAGTCGGAGCCATTTGTTGCAACCTACGTTGGTGGAGGCTACTGAATCCCGCTGGTTGGCGTTGATGCGTGATCAACGCCCTGAAGGTAAAGTGGCGGTGGCACAAACGCTAGACGGCGGGCTCAACTGGTCCGATTTGCCCGATTTGGCCCTGAATAACCCGAATTCCTCGGTGGCCGGTCTGGGTCTGACACCAGGACTAATGTTTTTGGCGCACAACTCCTTACCACTAGGTCGCACGGCGCTGGACTTGAGTACTTCGTCAGATGGTCAGACCTGGGCTTTGATGCAGGCATTAGCACTCGGAACAGGGAATGACGAATACTCCTATCCGGCGATGGCTTGGGCCGACAATAGTCTGTGGGTGAGCTATACAGATCGGCGTCAGGCAATCGCCTGGCAGCGGTTTTCAATTTCTCCTTCAAACCGCTAGGTCTTCACGGCACTACGCAAGCGCACTTCCGCTAGAGCACTGTGTCTTGTGAGACTGCTGCATGCCAACATGGCCTGTCGGCTGCTAGCTGGGGCTCCTCGTTTCAAGTGAAGTGGCACGCGTCGCCAACACTTGGTCAGTGAAGCCACCGGGATTGGGTTCTTGCCTGGGCCCGTTCACGCGCCCAGATTCGTGGTGTGTAGTGACACCGGTCGTTCAGTGTTTACCCCCTGAGGGACTCGTCTGGCCTCATAAGAGAAGTTTCTGCTTTCATACCATCTTTGGTAAAGCTGTTCGTGTTCTTGGGCCACTTCATTCCATGCCCGCACAAAGTTGGGCACTGGCTTGCTGCGACACAACTGTTGTTCGATTGCATCGACCCACTTTTCGAGCGATGCTGTCAGAGACAACACTGAACCTGCATCAGGCGTGACATCTGCAGCAGCACCGCACACATCGGACACCACTACGGGCACTCTTGCCGCCATTGCTTCGCTGATCGCCATGCCATAAGGCTCAGCTTTGGCAGGATGCAGCAGCACATCAAAATCCCAATGGCGCACTGGATTAGTCCAACCCGCTAATTCATAGCCACCCTGCCAGCCCGCAAATAGTTTCTTTACCTTGGCAACCTCAGGGCCAACCACAACAATTTTCAAGTTGGGTCGGCTGTGGCGCAATTGCCGAATTGCCGCAATTGCCAATAACAGACCCTTGCGCTTCCATTCGCTTCCAACAAAGCCAATTACTCCTGCATCGCGTGGCACGTTCCTGTCTTCGCGCAAAACTGCAGTCGTTACTCCAGGTGTGATGGGCTGCGTGAGTTTGTGCGCAAATTCCGGGTAGTAATGAATCAACTGCTGCTTCATGAATTCAGAATTTGGAACAATGCGCTTGGCAACAGAAAGCTCACGTCGTTCCAGAAACAGTTGCATCGCCACGCGCAGCGAAATCAGCCGCCACCAAGGCTTTTCAAAGATCGTGGCAAATGGCGAACCGTGGAACGTGGTGATGTCATGGCAGTTGACCCGCTCATGACTGTGTATCAGCCACCCGGGACGCGGGTTTGCCTGCAGCCAAGCGCTAACTGTGTTGGCGAACTGCATGTGCGCTCGCCACCGGGGTCGCATCGCAGCCTTGCCCAGTTCATGCACAACAATCCCCTGCCGTTTCTCGCCCAGACATACTTCGCACAGAACTTCGACTGGATACCCGAGGTCACGCAATTCTTGGGTGAGATTCCAGACATACCGCTCCATGCCGCCCACAGGACCATAGCGTCGAACCACATGTATTA
>JBAXFI010000225.1:0-3938 GCA_037139995.1 Comamonadaceae bacterium
GGGGGAAAAACCGAAGAGAATAGAAAACCAGGAAATAGCAAAGAACAGAGAAATGAATCGATAGATACGTGAAAATAGGAGCATGACCGCTTTCAAACCAGAACCCCCTTTCTCCCACGGCCAGGCGCCGCGCACGGGAGTGCTGTTTTGTAACCTCGGCACGCCCGCCAGCACCAGCACTGCCGACGTGCGCAAGTTCCTGGGTGAATTTCTGAGCGATCAGCGCGTTGTTGAAATTCCGCGCCTGCTTTGGTGGCTGATCCTGCACGGCATCATCCTGCGTTTTCGGCCCGCCAAGTCGGCGGCCAAGTACGCCAGTATCTGGACGCCGGAGGGCTCACCGCTGAAAGTCTGGACCGAAAAACAGACCGGACTGCTACAGACCTGGCTGTCCGAGCGAGCGCACAAGGTAGCGGTGCGTTACGCCATGCGCTATGGGCAGACTTCGATCGCCGAACAACTCGATGCATTGAAAGCCGAAGGGGCAACCCGGATTCTGGTCGTGCCGGCCTACCCGCAGTACTCTGCAACCACGACCGCCAGCCTGCTCGATGCGGTATACGCATGGGCCGCGACTGTGCGCAATCTGCCGGAACTGCGTTTCATCAACCGTTACCATGACGACAAAGGCTACATCGTCGCGCTGGCCGAAAGCATTGAGCAGAGTTGGAAGGTCCGTGGCCGCCCCGAACAACTCGTGATGAGCTTTCACGGTGTCCCCGAGCGCACACTGCAACTGGGTGACCCATATCACTGCGAATGCTTCAAGACAGCGCGCCTGCTTGCCGAGCGTTTGGGCCTAACCAAGGAACAGTACAAAGTGACCTTTCAGTCACGCCTGGGGCGCGCCAAGTGGCTGCAACCCTATACCGAGCCGACGCTGATTTCCTTGGCGCAAGCCGGCGTGCGACGCGTTGATGTCGTCTGTCCCGGTTTCACCAGCGATTGTCTGGAAACACTGGAAGAAATCGATATGGAGGGACGCAGCGCCTTCCTGCAAGCCGGCGGCGCCGAGTTTCACTATATCGCCTGCCTCAACGCCGACTCGGCCTGGATCAGCGCGCTGGGGGAATTGGTGCAAGCGCATCTGGCGGGCTGGCCAACCCTTGGGGCACCCAACACGCAGGAACTGGCTGCCTCCCGAACTGCCGCCTTGACGCTAGGCGCCAAGCAGTAAACAAGCGGCGACCGCCAGGCCGCACGCTTATGCCATCGCCAACTCGGATATCTCAATCAGATTCAGATCCGGGTCGCGCACATAAACCGAACGAATTTTCTGCGTCGCGCCAGTGCGCAAGACCGGACCTTCGATGATCGGCCAGTTCGCGGCCTGCAGCCGCTCGATGACCTGCGCCAGCGGCATGCTGGCAATAAAACACAGGTCCAGCGCGCCGGGCACCGGCAGGTGGGCCTTGGGCTCAAACTCCCGCCCGCGCACATGCAGATTGATTTTTTGTTGCCCAAACTTGAAAGCCAGGCGCTCCACTGGTGGCGTTCCCCCGACGAAGCGCTCCAGTGTCATGCCAAGCACACGCGTGTAGAAGTCGATACAAGCATCGGCATCGCAAGTGGTAAGTACCAGATGGTCCAGATGATCAATCATGCTCAGCTCGCAGCGCGGATGAAGTCCGCAATCAGATCCAGCTGACCTGGCACATTCAGCGCTGGTGCATGACCACAGCCGGCAATTTCTGCCACCTGCAGCAAACCCTTCTCACCCGGGCCACGGTGGTGCATCTGCTCAACGGTCTGCGCCAGCACCAGGTCTGATTCGGCACCGCGCAAAACCAGCACCGGGATGGTGATCCCATCGTAATGATCCCAGATCGAATAGTCGTCGGGATGGCTGATGAACTGCTGCACCATGGCGGGATCGTAGTGCGGCGTGACCCGACCGTCGCTCAGACGTCGCGTGGATGTCTCGGTGAGCCGGCGCCACTGCGCATCGCTCAGCCAGCCGTAGGGCTGGTAGACCTGCCGGAAAAAAGCCTCCAGTTCCAGCACCGTCTGGAAAGCCGGCGGACTGCCCGCGTAGGCACGAATGCGCTCAATCGCTGCTTGCGCCAGTTGCGGTGCGTTGTCATTCAGGGTCAGGCTCAGGATGCGTTGTTTCATGCGCGGCTCGAGCAAGCCCGCAGCGCACACGGTTCCTATCGAGCCGCCCATCGATGTTCCTACCCAGTGCGCCTGATCAATGCCAAGCCGATCAAACAGTTCACCGGCGATGCGGGCGTAAAATGCCAGGCAATATTCCTGTTCCGGCGCCCCACTCCACTGGCTCAGTCCTCGCCCTATCGTGTCCGGACAAATCACGCGGTAACCCAGTGCGCTCAAGTGGGCGGCCAGCTCATCCATGTCGCGTCCGGTGCGCGCCAGGCCGTGCCAGGCAATCACGGTGGGCTGATGCTCGCCGCCCCACTCGGTGTAGTGGATCTCTCGCCCCGCGCATTGAACATACGCCGATAAATACCCTGCTGGCAAAGTCATGCTTTGGCTCCCGCTGCATTGGCGCGCAAACGCCCGACCACGCCGGTTGGAAAGTAATAGACCGACAGCACGAACAAGACGCCCAGCCATAGCAGCCAGCGGTCCGGCGACAGCAGTGCCGCAAGCCAGGGCAAGGAGGCTGCGGCCTCACTGCCAAGCCGCAACAGATCCTGCAGGTAACTTTGTGCCACCAGAAACAGCACCGAGCCGATGACGGCACCGTAAATGGTCCCCATGCCGCCAATCACCACAATCAACAGCACGTCCATCATGACCTCGAACGACAAGGAGGTGTCGGGCCCGTTGTACCGTAGCCAGAGTGCCAGCATGGCGCCGGCCAGACATGCGAACAGGGCCGACAAAACGCTTGACAAGGTGCGGTAGACCACGACCCGGTAACCGATCGCTTCAGCCCGGAATTCGTTCTCCCGGATCGCCTGCAGCACACGGCCAAACGGCGAGTTCACGATGCGCAGCATAGCCAGCAGCAGCAGCAAGGCAGCAGCAAACAGCAGGTAATAGCAGAGCAGGCGACCGTCGAGCATGACACCCAGAAAGGGCTGCTCCGAGAACTCAAAACCCGGAGACAGGATCTCGGGCACCTTGAAGGTCAGTCCATCTTCGCCACCCGTGATATCGGAGAGTTGCGAGGCCAGCGTCAGGAAAGCGGAGGCGACGGCGAGCGTGATCATGGCAAAAAAGATGGCTCGGACACGCAGCGAGAACAGTCCGACCAGCAGCGCCAGCAGCAGTGAAAGCAGCAAGGCGCCTGCCAGCCCGACGGCGAGCGCCTCCCAGGTCGGCCCGATGCGCGTCGTCGCTACCGCGATGCCATAGGCGCCGATGCCAAAGAACATGGTGTGAGCAAAACTGACGATACCGGTAAAGCCCAGCAAAAGGTCAAAACTGGCAACCAGCACAATGAAGACCAGCACCTTGGCCGCCACATTGAGCGCCTTGACGCCCGGAAAAATGAATGGCGTTGTGGCCAACGCAACGAGCACCAGCAGGAGTACGACCGCCAGCACACGGCTGCGCGGGAAATCGTTGGAGAGCAGTCTTGTCAGCATGAATACTCCAGGCTAGCGGTTCGCCACGGGGTACACACCCTGCGGTCGCCAAAGCAGAATCGCGACCATCAGCGCAATGTTCGAAAACAGCGCCACCTTGGGCAGCAGAAAGCCGGTGTAGTTGGCCATCAGTCCGACCAGCAGCGCCCCCATCAAGGCCCCACCCGTTGATCCGAGGCCACCGATGATGATGACAATGAAGATCAGCACATTGACCTGCGCCCCCATCTGCGGCACCACGTTCTGCTGGTACATACCCCACATCACGCCACCCAAGCCGGCCAGCGCGCTGCCGACCACGAAGACGCCGACAAACAGGCGCCGGATGCGGTACCCAAGCGACTCCACCATCTCGCGGTCCTGCACACCGGCGCGAATCAG
>JBAXFI010000226.1:0-3879 GCA_037139995.1 Comamonadaceae bacterium
ATCCAGTGCCACGCCGTCACTGGATTGCGGGTCAGGCCCGCAATGACAAGAAGTGGCCCCCAATGCAAACCTTCGCGCGCAAGATCAGGTTGGTGATGCGCTCAGCGCAGCGACATAAAGGAGGAGCCCAAAGGGCGGGGGACAGTCGCGGAGCTGAGTGCGTCTCCAGCCTGATCCACCTGGGACTGTTCAACCGATCTTGCGCAGGTCAATTCTTTGGCATGATGTCGGTATGTTGAAAATGCTCAAATCACTCACTTCGGTCTGTCTGCTACTCGCGATGCTGTTCACCGGCAGTGCCAGCAATGCCGCCACGCCAGCACCCGAACGCCCCAAACTGGTGGTCCTGATCATCATCGATGGCCTGCCGCAGCGCCAGATCGACGCCAATCGCGCGCAGTTTGTGAAAGACGGCTTTGCGCGCTTTCTGGAGCGTGGCAGCTGGTTTGCCAACGCCCATTACGACCATGCCTTCACCGTGACGGCGGCCGGCCACGCCGCGCTGCTCAGTGGGGCCAGCCCCAGCCGCAGCGGCATCATCGGCAACGAGTGGCGCGACCCCGATACGGGTGAGCCCATGTACTGCGCCCAGGATGGCTCGGCCACTTACATCGGCCAGCGCACGCGGCCGCAGGACGGCACCAGTCCGAAGAACCTGAAGGTCGAGACCGTGGGCGATGTGCTGCGCCGCGCCGATCCACGCTCCAGGGTGATCGCGGTCTCCGGCAAAGACCGCGGTGCCATCATGCCCGCCGGTAAAACCGGCACCGCCTACATGTACATGAGTAGCACGGGCCAATTTGCTTCCAGCACTTACTACATGAGCGCGCACCCGGCCTGGGTAGAGCGCTTCAACGCTGCCAAACCGGCTGACCGCTACTTCAAGACCTCATGGACCGGCGCTGCCGCTGGCCTGCCCATCATGTACGGCGCGCCGCAGGATGATGCGCCCGGTCTACGCTATTACGGTTCCCTGCTGCAGGGGCCCTTTGCCGATGCGCTGGTGCTTGACTTTGCGCGCGCTGCGCTGAGCGGCGAAGCACTGGGACAACGCGAAGTTCCCGACATTCTGGTGGTCAGTCTGTCCGGTCATGACTACGTGAACCACGCTTTCAGTGCCGAGTCGGAACTGTCACAGGACCACACCTTGCAGGTCGACCGCCTGCTGCAGGCCTTCTTTCACGATCTCGATGCCCGCGTCGGAGCCGATAACTACATCGCGGCGCTTAGCGCAGACCACGGTTTCATGCCCACGCCGGAATACAGCCTGAAACTGGGCTTGGACGCCGGTCGCATCGCCTCTGGCCCCTTGCTCGGTCGCATCAATGCAGGGATGGAGCAGCGTCATGGGCAAGGCAAGTGGGTGATCGGGTTCTCCGGTGCCACCTTGTTGCTGAACCGGCCATGGATAGCGCAGCAAAAGCAGGACGCGGCAGTCATCGCACAGCAGGTCAAGGCCTTGTTGCTGCAGGAGCCAGGTATCGCTGCCGCCTACACGCGCGACGAACTGCTGAGCGGCCAGCGCAGCGCCGAGCCGTTGTTTGCCCGGATGTGCAAGTCATGGCACGCCGATGTTTCAGGCGATGTGCAGTTTGCCTTGAAACCGAACTGGATGTTTGGCGCCGGCAACCTGGGCGCAACCCATGGCTCACCGTACGACTACGACACCCACGTGCCCTTGATGCTATGGGGGCCGCGCTGGGTTCGCGCCGCTGCACTGTCAGCGCGGGCCGGCATTGTCGATCTGGCGCCGACCCTAGCCGGTTTTCTCCAAATTGCCAGCCCTGCCGATTCAGAAGGCCGACCCTTGCCATTGCTTGGTCCATAGCGAGGCATGGCTGGAGCTCGGAGCCAGGAATATACTCAAACATGTTCAACCCCAACACAAGTACCTTGCAGTGGACCTAGCCGCACCGGCTTCAACCGAACAGACCTTGCGCCAGCTTGAGTCGGAGAACCGACGCCTGCACGCCGAAGTGGACCACCTGAAGAGCCTGCTGTCGGCTGGTGGAACAACCATTCTGGGTGAGTTGATCAGCGCCGAAGAGAGCTTTCACCAAAGCGATCAGGACCTGCACACCATCATCGACAACATCCCGACCATGGTGGGCTATTGGGATCGCGAGTTGCGCAACCGCTTTGGCAACCTGGCCTATGCTGACTGGGCTGGCATCGAGCCGGATCGTTTACCCGGCATGCATGTACGCGACGTCATCGGCGAGGAGACCTACCGCCTGAACCTGCCCTACCTCGAAGCGGCGCTGCACGGCGAGATGCAACAGTTCGAACGCCGGCTTCCCGCAACCCAGCGTCATCAGCCGCGCGATGTTTTGATTCAGTACCTGCCCGACATTGATGGCCACGAAGTGCGCGGCTTCTACACCATGGTGACCGATATCAGCTCGACGAAGCAGGCTGAGTCGGCACTGCGCGAAAGAGATCAAAAACTGCGCGGCCTGTACGAACTCTCGCCTCTGGGTATCGCCATGACGGATCTGGAGGGCCGCTTTGTCGAGTTCAACGAGGCCTTCAGCAACATCTGCGGCTATGGCACGCAGGAGTTGATGGCCCTGAACGAACGCAGCCTGTCGCCACCACGATTCGCCGCACAGGAGGTGGCACAGCGCGAATGTCTGGAAAAAATCGGGCGTTTTGGCCCTTATGAAAAGGAATACCTGCGCAAGGATGGCTGTCTTGTTCCCGTGGCGCTCAATGGTGTGCTGATTACCGGCAGCGACGGTCAGCAATACCTCTGGAGCATCGTCGAGGACCTCAGCAAACGCAAGCAGACCGAACAACTGCAAGTCGTGCTGAACGAATACCACGAGCTGAGTCTGGATGTGCTGGAGCGCAGCCGCGAGAAAATGGTCACCGCGCTGACCCACCTGTCGCGCTACCGGGACAATGAGACAGGCCAGCACATCGCGCGCAGCGAACTCTATGTCAAGGCGCTGGCTAACGCGCTGGCAGCGGCTGGTCATTACCCTGATCAGTTGACCGCGCATGACATCGACCTGATCGTGAAAGCAACGCCGATGCACGATCTGGGCAAGGTCGGCGTGCCGGACCATGTGCTGCTCAAGCCAGGCCGCCACACGGCCGAAGAAACGCTGATCATGCAAACCCATGCAGCCATCGGCGAGTCGATCCTGCTCGTGGCTGCCGGCAGCGAGGCCGTGGTTGACTCACTGCTGATGGTCGCCTCCAGGATGGCCGGCGCGCATCATGAAAACTGGGATGGTAGCGGCTATCCGCGCCGCCTCAAGGGAAGCGAGATCCCGCTGGAGGCGCGCCTGATGGCGGTAGCTGATGTCTATGACGCTCTCACCACGCCCCGTGTCTACAAGCAGGCCTGGGCACACGAGGTCGCGCGGCTTGAAATCCTCAGTCTCAAGGGCATCAAGTTCGACCCGCTGATGGTTGAAGCGTTCGAACAGGTGCATCTCGCTTTCAAGGAAATCGCTGGGGCGTTTGGCGATCAAGACCCCCAGGCCAGCGCGACCTGACGCCACAGACGGCTTACAGCAAGGCCAGGGCCACGCTGTTCTTCACTTCTTCCATCACGGCGTAGGTGCGCGTCTCGCGCACCCCAGGCAGTTGCCAGAGCACGGTGCCGGCAAATTCGCGATAGGCGTTCATGTCTGCGCAGCGCGTCTTGAGCAGGTAATCAAAGCCGCCGGCCACCATGTGGCACTCCATGATCTCGGGCCGCACCTGAACCGCGGCCTTGAACTGGTCAAACACATTGGGGCTGGTGCGGTCCAGTAGCACCTCGACAAAAACCATCATGCCTGCCCCGAGTTTGAGCGGATTCAGACGCGCCTCGTAGCCCAGGATAAAGCCTTCACGCGTCAGGCGTTGCACGCGCGCCAGGACGGC
>JBAXFI010000227.1:0-3819 GCA_037139995.1 Comamonadaceae bacterium
CTGAAGCTGATCGTGCACCTGGTCCGGCGCGAAACGCTGGAGCGCGACTACGAGCGCATGCCGCACGAGCCGCTGACCCAGGACGTCCTGGGCGTCCCGGTCAGAAAAGTCGTGATTCAGGTGGTGGCCGGTCGCAACATTGCGGTGTTGGTGGAAGCGGCGGTGCGCAATACCATTTTGCAGTTGCGCGGCATCGATACCTACCAGGAGTTTGTCGAACGGCAGCGCAAGGCGATGGACCCGCAGGAGCAGGACGGTTAAAGCGGGTCGCTGCTGTGCGTTGGGCGATGCGGGCAGGCCTGCGTTGTGCAGTGGGCATAAAGGCTTAGCGCGTGGTCGGCAATGGCAAAACCCTTGGTAGCGGCCACGGCGTGCTGACGCTGCTCGATCTCGGCGTCGTAAAACTCTTCCACTTTGCCGCAGTCCAGGCACACCAGATGGTCGTGGTGCTGGCCTGCATTGAGTTCAAAAACCGCCTTGCCGCCTTCAAAATGGCTGCGACTCAGGATCTCGGCGTGTTCAAACTGGGACAAAACACGGTACACCGTGGCCAGCCCGACATCGGAGCCTTCTTCCAGCAAGACCCGATAGACATCTTCGGCCGACATATGGCGGCGCGCATTGCCCTGGAATATTTCCAGTATTTTCAGGCGCGGGAGCGTTGCCTTGAGTCCCGTGCTTTTGAGTTCGTCGATAGTGGTCATGGGTGTCTCTGTCTTGGCTGCCGATAGTGCGCAGCTGCGGGTACAGCCGGTACAATGGGACGATCATATCGCTACCCATCCGTTCATCCCATGATTGACCTTTATCGTCGCAGTGTCCGCCTGATCATGCTCCTGACCAGCACCGCAGGCTTGCTCGCTTGTGGAAGTCTGGACAATGCCAGCAACCGGATCGTCGGTGTGGTGACGCCCTACAAAGTGGACATCGTGCAGGGCAATTTTGTCTCCAGCGAGCAAGCTGCCCTGCTCAAACCCGGGACAACACGGACCCAGGTGCGCGATATTCTGGGCACACCGTTGCTGATGAGCATTTTTCATGCTGATCGGTGGGACTATGTTTTTACCTTGCAGCGCCAGGGCTTGCCTTCACAGTTGCGCAAGCTGACGGTCAGCTTCAAGGGGGACTTGCTGGATCGCATCGATACCGAACCGATGCCGACCGAGGCCGATTTCGTTGCTTCGCTGGATTCCGGGCGTCCGACCGGCAAGGTCCCAGTGCTTGAATTGAGTGAGGAAAGTTTGAAGCTGTTGCCCGCTCCGGCGAAGAAAGTTGATGCCAAGCCGTTGCCGCCACTACCCACAAGCTATCCGCCGCTCGAGCCGGCCACTCGCTAGAGGGCAGTTTGACCATGAGTGGCAGCACCCGGACCCAGGCCATTGCCGTGGCAGGTGCATCAGGCCGCATGGGCCAGATGCTGATTGAGGCGGTACGCGCCGACCCGCGTTGCGTGTTGGTGGGCGCCCTCGATGTCGTTGGCAGCGCGTCCCTTGGCTTGGACGCCAGTGCCTTTCTCGGGCAGAGCTGCGGCGTGCTGATCACCGCTGACCTCACCGCCGGGCTGCAGCAGGCCGGTACCCTGATTGATTTCACGCGGCCAGACGGCACGTTGGCGCATCTGGGTGTGTGCCGCCAGCTTGGTGTCAACATGGTGATTGGCACCACCGGCTTCAGTGCCGCACAGAAGGCTGAAATTGAAGCATCCGCGAAAGACATCGCCATCGTCATGGCGCCCAACATGAGCGTCGGCGTCAATGTCACTCTCAAATTGCTGGAGATGGCGGCGCGCTCCTTGGCCACGGGCTTCGACATTGAAATCATCGAGGCGCATCACCGGCACAAGGTCGATGCGCCGTCGGGTACCGCGCTCAAGATGGGTGAGGTGATTGCCGGCGCCCTGGGGCGCGACCTCAAGGACTGTGCCGTCTATGCCCGCGAAGGTGTGACCGGCGAACGTGATCCGTCGACCATCGGCTTTGCCAGCATCCGCGGTGGCGATATTGTGGGTGACCACACGGTACTGTTTGCCGGCACCGGCGAGCGTATCGAGATTAGCCACAAATCAAGCTCGCGTGCCACCTACGCGCAGGGCAGTTTGCGCGCGGCGCATTTTCTGGCGGGCAAGAAGTGCGGTTTATTCACCATGGCTGATGTGCTGGGCCTGCAATGAACGTGGCGCAGTTGTTCTTGCAGGGCGACGCCGTGACGCAGGCGGTTTCACTGCTGCTGCTGGCCATGTCGGTGGGCAGTTGGGTCGTTATTCTCTGGAAGAGCTGGCTGCTGCGACGTGTCGGTCATGATGTGAGGCGCGCCACGGCGGCCTTCTGGCAGTCGGCCTCCGTCCCGCAGGCGCTGGAAAAGGTGAAGGCTTTTGACCGGGAGGCATTGGTAGTGTCTCTGGTCTTGTCAACAAGAATTGAGGAGCAGGGCACTTTGGCCACTGCCGGCGACAGATCACAGCAGCTCACCCGTGTCCTGCGCGATGCGCTGCACCGGGCACTGGCCAAGCTGCAGTATGGCCAGGTGCTGCTGGCCACGGTGGGTGCGACCGCACCCTTTGTCGGTCTGCTGGGCACGGTCTGGGGCATTTATCACGCGCTGATCGGCATAGCCACGGCGGGACAGGTCACCATCGACAAGATCTCGGGGCCAGTCGGAGAGTCGCTCATCATGACCGCGGCTGGACTGGCGGTTGCCATTCCGGCCGTGCTGGCCTACAACGTGCTGGGACGCGTGATCGCACGCATCGAGGCCGAGCTTGAAGGCTTTGCGCGCGACCTGCGGGAATTGTTGGCGGTTACATAAGATGTCTTTTGGTCGCCTGGAACGCACACAGGGTTCGCAACCGATGAGCGAAATCAACGTGACGCCACTGGTGGACGTGATGCTGGTGCTGGTGGTTATTTTCATCATCACGGCGCCGCTGCTGGCGAGCTCCATCAAGCTCGATTTGCCGCGCTCGGATGCGGCCAAGCCGGGGGAAGCGCCGAAGTTTGTCAGCCTGGTGGTGGACAAAGCGGGGCGAACGTTTCTGAATGACCAGCCCTTGGCGTTGCCCGAGCTGGCCAGAAATCTGGCCCAAACGGCAGCCAGCCGTCCCGATACCGAGGTGCAACTGCGTGCTGACGCCTCTGTTCCCTATGGCAGGATCGTGGAAGTGATGGGTCTGGCACAAAAAGCAGGCCTGAACCGCATCGGTTTTGTCGCCGATCCGGTTGACAAACCCTAGAATCGACGGACTGCGGTCCTTTGGCCGCTTGAGTGAACCCAAAATGCAAGAAAAGTACCAGCACATCGAGGTCGAGAAGGCTGCGCAAGCCCACTGGAGCGCAGTGGATGCCTACCGCGTCACTGAAAATCCGGAAAAGAAAAAATATTACGCCTGTTCGATGCTGCCCTACCCCAGCGGCAAACTGCACATGGGCCATGTGCGCAACTACACCATCAACGACATGCTGACGCGCCATCTGCGCATGAACGGCTACAACGTTTTGATGCCCATGGGTTGGGATGCCTTCGGCCTGCCGGCTGAAAATGCGGCACTGAAGAATGGCGTACCGCCGGCAAAGTGGACCTACGAGAACATCGCCTATATGAAGGGCCAGATGCAGGTGATGGGGCTGGCCATCGACTGGAGCCGCGAAGTCGCCACCTGCGACCCGAGTTATTACAAATGGAACCAGTGGCTGTTCCTGAAGATGCTGGCCAAGGGCATCGCTTACCGCAAGACGCAGGTCGTGAATTGGGATCCGGTGGACCAGACCGTGCTGGCCAACGAGCAGGTGATCGACGGCAAGGGCTGGCGCACCGGCGCGGTGG
>JBAXFI010000228.1:0-3790 GCA_037139995.1 Comamonadaceae bacterium
ACCACACCGATCAGCGACAGCGGCAGCGACAACATCACTGCCAGAGGCGCCGTGAACGAGCCGAACTGCATCACCAGAATCAGATACATCAGGCCAATGCCGGCCAGCAGCGCAATCAGCATTTCAGTGAACAGTTCTTTCTGGTCCTGCCCGGCACCACCCAGCGAGAGCCCATAGCCTGGCGGATAGTTGAACGACTTGGCCAGTTTCATGGCGTCGTCGGTCACCTCGCCGTTGGAGCGACCCTGCGCATTGGCAGACACCGTGATATTGCGTTTGCCATTGGCGTGCTCAATGCCCGACGGTCCCAGGCCCATGCTGATGGTGGCAATCTGGTCCAGCGGCACCATCAGGTTGGTACCCGAAACGGCAATCGGAAGCCGCTCGATGTTTTCCTTGCTGACGCGGTCATCGGGGTGCAGACGCACGGCCACATCACGCGTCTCGCCGGTCGGGTCGACCCAATCTCCGACTTCAATGCCGGCAAAGGCGACACGCAGGGCCTGTGCTGCATCCGAGGCCGAAATACCCATCGAATTGGCCAGCCCCCGGTTGAGCTCGATCTTCAACTCCTTCTTGGGGTCTTGCTGGGACAGGCCGATGTCCACTGCACCAGGCACCAGGCGCAATTTATCCATGTAGTCACTGGTGATCTCCAGCAGTTTGCGTGAATCGGGACCCGTAAAGTCGATCTGGATCGGTTTGCGTGCGCCGTTGTTCAGGTCGTCAATCACGGTGTATTCGGCACCCACCAGCGTGCGCACTTTCTCGCGCAGTTCGCTTGCAATTTCCTTGGCACTGCGGCTGCGGGTATGGCGCTTTCCGATATCGATGTAGATGCGTCCGCCGCTGGCGTTGATGTTGCTGTTGGTCTCCTTGGTCTCGGCAATGGTGCGGGCCAGCGCGGCGGCGCGTTCCATCTTCAGGCGCGCATATTCGACCGATGACGAGGACGGCGTGCGCACATCGATCATCAGATTGCCGGAATCGGTGGCGGGCAGGAAGGCGGAGCCACCCCACATGGCCTGCATTCCCAGCGCAACGAAGAGACTGATCACCGCAATGGCCGTCATCCAGCGCCGGTGATGCAAAGCCCAGGCAATCACATTGCCATAGCGATCGGCCTGGTGATCAAACCAGCGGTTGAAGCGCGCCAGCAGCGCGCTGATACCTTTCTTGGGTGCGGTGTGGTGTCCGACCGGGTCGCCCCAATAGGCCGACAGCATGGGGTCCAGCGTGAAAGAAATGCCCAGACTCACCAGCACCGAGCAGGTCACCGTCAGCGCAAAGGGGCGAAACCACTCGCCCGAGACACCCGGCATAAAGGCCACGGGAATGAAAACAGCGATGATGGAAAAGGTGGTGGCCGCAACAGCCAGACCAATTTCGGCCGTGCCTTCCAGCGACGCGGTGCGCCGGTCCGAGCCGCGCTGCATATGGCGCACAATGTTTTCCCGCACCACGATGGCATCGTCGATCAGCACACCAATGGCCAGGGAGAGCCCCAGCAAGGTCATGAAATTGAGCGTGAAGCCGCACAACCAGACCGCAATGAAGGCGGCAATGACGGAAGTGGGCAAGCTCAGCGCGGTGATCAAGGTGGAACGCCAGGAGTTCAGAAAGGCGTACACCACGAAGATTGTCAAAACGGCACCCAGCATCAGGGATTCGATGACGTTGTTCAGGCTGTGCTGCGCATCTACACCACCGTCACGGGTGATGTCGAGTTTGGTTCCAGGGTGGTCTTTTTCGAACTCGAGATTGATTTCCTTGACCAGCTTGCGCACCTCGTCGGCCACACTCACGGTGCTGGCGTCACGCGCGCGGGTCACAAAAATGCCGACATTGGGCTTACCGCTCCGAATACTGAAAGAGTCAATGTCGGCGAAGCTGTCCGTGATGCTGGCAACCTGCGCCAGGCGGACGATCTGGCCGTCGAAGCGCTTGACCACAATGTTCTGGAATTCTTCGGGCGACTCGATGCGACCCACCAGCCGGATGCTCTCTTCTTCGAGCTTGCCGCGCACTTTACCCACCGGGGCGTTCGAGTTCTGTGCCCGCAACGCCGCGACCACTTCGCCCACCGATACGTTGTATTCACGCAGCTTCGCCGCGCGCAGCAGCACCGACAATTCGCGCTTCAACGAGCCATTGATATTGACCGTGGCCACGCCGGCGATGCCGCGCAGTTTGTCCGCCAGCACGTCTTCGGCCAGGCGCGAGATTTCGGCGTGGCTCTGCGCGCTGGAAGACAGTGCCAGATTCATGATTGGTTGCGCAGCAGGGTCAAAGCGTCGAACGACGGGTTCGCGCATTTCGATGGGTAGCTTGTAGCGTGCGCTCGAGATGACGGTACGAACATCGTCGGCCGCTTCAATCATGTTCTTCTTGAATGAAAACTGGACCCAGAAACTGGCGTTACCTTCGCTGCTGGTGGAGTAGACCTCGGTGGCACCCGAAACGCTTTGCAGTGATTTTTCAAGCCGATTGACAATCTCGCGCTCGACCGAATCCGGTGAAGCACCCGGGTAGGCAATGAAGACCTGGATGCCCGGAATTTCCACGTCAGGGTTTTGGTTCACGCGCAACTTGTTGAGGGCCAGCAGTCCCATCGCCATCAAGGCAATAATCAATACGACTGTCGGCGTGGGGCGCTTGATGCTGAAGTCGGACAGGAACATGCTTATGTCCCTTTGCTGGCAGATGCGGCGGATGCAGCGGACGCGCCAGCCGCCGGTGCTTTGGCGCTGACCATCTCGGCGCTCTGGCCCTGCTTGTAGCTCGAACTCGGGTTGCGCAGGATCACGTCACCATCGGCCAGGCCACTGAGCACCTGGAAATTGCCGCTGCGGGGGTCGCGCGCGCCCAGTGCCAGGTCGATCTGGCTCAGGGTGTTGGCTTTGACACGCCAGACCGAGGCCTTGTCGCCAGAACGCATCAGCACCGATTCCGGCAGGGCCACCGCCTTGGTACTACTGGCCTCTATCCATCCTTCCGCAAACAGTCCGGCGACGCGAGCCTGTCTGGCCTCGTCGAAGCTGACCAACACTTCGACCTGACGCGTTACGTCATTGGCGCTCGGGTCGACCCGAGTCACCTTGCCACGAAATTCCTGTCCGGCGTAGCCGTTGATGCGAAAACTCACCGCCTGGCCAACCCGGACCACGCTGATCTTGTCGGCCGACACGCGCCCGGCAAAGCGCATGCTGCCGGGGTCGATCACCTTGAGCAATTCCTTGCCAACCGAGGCCGTATCGCCGGCCGAGACCTTGCGATCGCTGACCACACCCTCAAACGGCGCACGCACGACGGTACGATCGAGTTGCTGTCGAGCCAGCACGGCACGCGCGTGGGAGGCTGAGAGCTCGCTTTGCGCCGCGTTGCGCCGGACTTCGGCATCGTCGAGCGCCTGCAGAGAGGTCATGCCCGAGTCACGCAGTGTCTTCAGGCGCTGCAAATTGCGCTCTGCCTGATCCAGTGCCTGGGTGGCGTTGCGGACGTTGGCCTCGGCCGACTGCAGGTTGTCGCGAATCGAGGTTTGATCCAGTCGCACCAGCACGTCCCCGCGCCGAACCACGTCGCCGTTCTCCTTGAGTACCTGCAGCACGACGGCCGAAACCTCGGCCCGCAGATCGGCTTTGCGCTCGGGCTGAATGGAGCCGGTCACGACCGGGCCCGACGACAAGGCATTAGCCTGGATGGTCAGGACATCTTCAGGCGCAATGACCAGTTTGGCGGGTATGGCGACGGCGTCCTTTTTGCCATCCTTTCCCGGAAACTTGTCGCAAGC
>JBAXFI010000229.1:0-3776 GCA_037139995.1 Comamonadaceae bacterium
GCCATGGTCTCCGGATTGGCGCCAGCCAGCGCCGCAAAGACATTGATCACCGGTGTGTCGTAGCTGGGCAGGGCCGCCACCGGAATGCTGCGAAAGCCGATCACACCGGCCAGCACCACCGCCAGATTGAGCAGCACCGTCATCACCGGACGACGGATAAAGATTTCGGAAATGTTCATGGCGCTGCCGGCCGCCTGGCGCCCGATGCTGCAGAAGCCGCATCCCGCGCCCGCTCCACCACGGGTGTGCCGGGACGCAGATTCTGGCGACCATCGAGAACGATCAGGTCGCCTGCCTTGATGCCCGAGACCGCAGCGTCATTGTCCTGCGCGTACAGGACCTTGACCGGTTTCAGGTTGGCCTTGCCACCGTCCATCACATAGACAACGGTGCCGCGCGCTCCCTGCACAATGGAGGCCTGCGGTATCACGACGGCGTCCTTGAGGGTGCTCACGGTTTGCGAAACTTCAACAAAGGCGCCAGGCCAGAGTTTGCCATCGCGGTTCTCGAACACCGCCTTGACCTTGAGCGTGCCGGAGCCAGCATCGACTGCGTTGTCAACAAACTTCAGATGCCCCTTGAACGTACCGGCGCCGTCGGCCAGCGTGGCCGTCACTTCGGCGCCACCGTCCTTGAGTGAGGACATGGCGTCGGGCAAATTGCGCTGCGGCAGGTTGAAGGACACCGCTATCGGATCAAGCTGGGTGATGGTCACCAGGGAAGTCAGGTTGGCCTGCACGGCACTGCCTGGAAACACGTTGACCGCGCCGGCGCGGCCGGCGTGCGGCGCGCTGATGCGGGAGTAGGAGAGCGCAACCCGGCTGGCATCAAGCGCTGCCTGATCGGCTGCCAGCGTGGCTGTGAGCCCCTCCACCTGCGTGATGCTGGTGTCCAGTGCGCCCTGCGAAATGAAGTTCTGTGCCAGCAACTGGCGCGAGCGCGCCGCCTGACGCTGCGCATCATCCAGTGCTGCCTTGTCCTTGGCCAGTTGCGCCTGCGCCTTGGCCACATTGGCCTCGTCGCTGCGGGCGTCCAGTGTGAAAAGCAGTTCACCCGCCTTGACGAACTGACCCTCGCGGAAATGCACCTTGGCAACCACGCTGCTGACCTGCGGTCGGATGTCGACGCTGGTCAGTGCGGAGACGGTTCCATTGGCCTTGAACAGCACCGGCAGGTCGCGCTGTTGTGCTTTGACCGTGCTGACGGTGACTGGCGGTGCTGCAGCTGATGCCGCGAGCGCTGGCGCGCTGGCGGCGCCGGAACTTGGGGCGACATCCGTCTTGCCACTGCATCCGGCAAGCCATGCCAGCGCGAGGCCGCTAACGAGAGTGAACAAAAACGGGACTGTCTTCATGATTTTCCTGTGGCTGGTCGGGGTTCTTTGACCCCGTTTTCGACCCCGAATGCTATCAGAGATGCAGGAACTCTCTTCCGACAGGCTCCCGGTGTTCAGTTGTCCCAGTCGCCCCCGCCGGCGTCAGCGCCACCGGCATCATCCCAGGAGGCAGCATCATTCACGCCAAAATTCTCACCGCCCATGTCCGGATTGCTATTGGCACTCTGGAAATCGTTGCCAGCGGGAGCGTCTGCTGCTCTACCGCCTTGATCATGATTGCCCGTCAGCGTGCGGCCAATGGCCTGCGCCGCCATCATTCCGGCGCCGACCGCCAGGCCGGTGGCCACGCCACCCATGATCTTGCCGCCAAGGCCGCTACCGGCTGGCTGGCCATAGGGTTGCTGCATCGGTGTAGCGCCCACCGTGTTGGCCGCGCCAAAACCTTGCGGTCCACTCAAGCCACTGGCGCCCTGATTGGCGTAGGTTTGCGGCTGTGGCTCATAAACTGGCGCGGACTTTCTGCGCGTGAAGTAAATGGCCAGACCTATGGCGCCGCCACCCAGTGCCAGCGCCAGTCCCCAGGGAAAGGAGGAGGCCGGAGCACTTTCTTGCGCCGCTGCGGCGGGACGGTGCTGTACCGCGCTGTTGGCAGGCGGTGGTGTTGGCCTGGCCGCGAGCTGCGTGCGCAGGCTTTGCAGCGCTTCGGGTTTGATCGAAGGCAGTCCCGGCGCCAGCTTTTCTGCTGTGGCCAGCGACTCGCGCGCCAGGCCCAGTTTGCCCTGGCGTGCAAACAGCTCCGCCTGCACAAAATGCGCCTTGCCGCTGCCCGGGTGCGCGACCAGCACCTGCTGCATCATCGTTTGTGCCTGCTCCATGCGCCCGCTCTGGGCGGCCTCGTATATCTGACCCAGTGTCGGCTCTGATTGCGCCATGACCAGGCCAAAGCCCAGCAAAGCGCTCACCAGCAACCATTTGCTCAGCTTATGTACGATGGATCGGTTCATATGGGTCATATCCTGAGAAGTGAAGAGAAAGAGGAAAAAGTTTGCCCGGCCAAAGTTGTGCCATTCGGCGCCAATTCAAGTGCTGGCGCACTTCGCGCGATGCTCAAAGCAGTTGCAGCTGCCTGGCGCCTTCTGTCAACTGCGCTCGGAAGTCCGGGTGCGCAATCGCGATCATCTCCTGGGCACGCTGTTTGGCAGACTTGCCGCGTAACTGCGCCACACCAAATTCGGTGACAACGTAGTTGATGTCATTCTTGCCGGTCGTAACGTGGGTTCCCGCCGACAGCGTGGGGACGATGCGCGTCAGGCTGTCATTCTTGGCCGTGGAGGGCAACACGATGAAGGCCTTGCCGTCGCGTGAGCGGTTGGCAGCACGCACAAAGTCGAGTTGTCCGCCGGTACCGGAATAGGGTAGATGCGCCAGGCTTTCTGAGCCGCACTGCCCGAGCAGATCGATTTGCAGTGTGGCATTGATGGCCACCAGCTTGTCGTTCTGCGCCGCCACATAGGGGTCGTTGGTGAAGTTGGCCGGGTGCATTTCCAGGGCCGGGTTGCGCTGCATGAACTGGTACAGCTTCTTTGAGCCCAGGGCAAAGGTGGCGATCATCTTGCCGGGCATGAAGGACTTTTTGCGGTTCGTCACAGCGCCGCTTTCAACCAAGGTCAGGATGCCGTCACCAATCATCTCGGTGTGGATGCCCAGATCATGTTTGGCGCTGAGCTGCATCACCACCGCGTCCGGAATGCCGCCATAGCCGATTTGCAGCGTCGAGCCGTCTTCGATCATGTCGGCAACGTACTTTCCGATCGCCTCCTGCACGGGTCCGATCTTCGGCAGGCCGACTTCCATCACCGCTTCACTGCTTTCCACCAGGGCCGTGACCTGGGAAATATGGACCAGGCAATTGCCATTGGCAAAAGGCACGTTCGGGTTGACTTCCAACACGACGGCGCGTGCTTTGGCTACCGCCGCCATCGTGTAGTCTGCGCCCAGGCTGAGCGAGAAGTAGCCGTGCTCGTCCATCGTGGAGGCCATAGAAAAGACGACGTCAGCCGGGATCTGATCGCGTTCAATCATGACCGGAATGTCGGAAAAACTGCAGGGGATGAAATCGAGCCAGCCGGCCTGTCCGCCAGCGCGCGAGGCGCCGCCAAAGAAAAAGGCCACATGGCGCACGTGCTCAACGGTTTGCGGATCGAAATAGCCATACTTGCGCACCGCCAGGATCTGCGCCACCTTCACATCATGCAGGCTGCGACGCTGCTCTGACAAGGCAGTCAGCAGTGTTGGCGGCTCGCCGACACCGGTGGGGACGATGATGAAATCACCGTTTCTGACCAGCTTGATGGCGTCTTCAGGGGTGGCGCGTTTTCTTTGATATAGGGATGGTCTGCACAACCCCCGCCAAAGCGAGAGTTAACGGTTAAACAGTTAT
>JBAXFI010000230.1:0-3769 GCA_037139995.1 Comamonadaceae bacterium
CCCTGCTCGCCCAGAAAAGGCCGCGCAATGACGCGCCCGATGTGATGGGGCCTGACTAGCTCAAAGGCCACCTCCGACAGTGCATACAGGCGCTCCAGTCCGAAGTGCTGTTCGTGCGCCGCGATCTGGAATACCGAGTCGGCCGAGGTGTAGAGAATCGGCTTGCCACTGGCCACATGCTCGTCACCCAGGCGCTTGATGATCTCGACGCCGGAAGCGTGGCAGTTGCCCAGAAAACCTGGCACACCAGAGCGGGCCTGCAGGGCATCGGTCAATTGCTGCGGGAAGGCCGGGATCTCGCGAGCAAAGTAACCCCAGTCAAATTCGACCGGCAGTCCGGCAATCTCCCAGTGACCGCTTTGCGTGTCCTTGCCGGTAGAAAGCTCCCTGGCCGCTCCATACGCCGCACCGAAATCGATGCGCAGATCGAAGCCTTGCGGCCACTGACCACAGGCCAGCTGCGCTGCGGCGCCCAAACCCAAGGCCTCCAGATTGGGCAGTTCCAGATCCGCCCCCGTGCCGGCCGCCCAGGCTGCGATATGACCCAAGGTATTGGCCCCTGCATCACCGAAAGTCGCGGCATCCGGCGTGGCGCCAAGTCCCAGGGAGTCAAGCAGGAGAATGAAAGCTCTTGGCATGCCGGCGTTCCTGATCAACGCGTCTTTCAGTGCGCTGCAAGGCTGGTGGGCCGCGCTGCCAGATCTGCCACAAAAGCCCGCAGCAATGCGATCAGGTCTTTGGCGCCGAGCGCAGCGTATTTCAGCGTCTGCTCGTGCGACAGGTCCGCCGTGCCAAGCCCCTCAGCCAGGTTGGTGACGACAGAAACCGCTACCACCTTCAAGCCACAATGACGCGCGGCAATCACTTCCGGCACCAGCGACATACCCACCAGATCTGCACCCAGGATGGACATCATGCGGATCTCCGCCGCCGTCTCAAAATTCGGCCCCGGGAAGGCGGCATAGACGCCTTCATGCAACTGGATGCCGCTGGCCTGGGCGCTGGCCTTGAGTCGTCCAAGCAGCTCGCGGTCATAGGCGTTGGCCAGGCTGAAAAAGCGGGGTCCAAAACGCTCGTCATTGGGGCCTACCATGGGTGTACCAGGCAGCAGGTTGATGTGATCCGTGACCGCCACCAGGCTGCCGGCATCGGCCTCGCGGCGCAATGAACCCGCTGCGTTGGTCACCAGCAAGGTCTCGCAACCCAGCAGCTTGAGGGTGCGCACCGCGCCGGTCATGACACCCAGGCCATAACCCTCGTAAAAGTGCGCGCGCCCCTTCAGGCAGGCCACCGGCAAGCCGAAGAGCCTACCCAGCACCAACTCACCGGCGTGGCCATGAACCGTAGAAATCGGGAAACCCGGCAGTTCGTCAAAGCGGACTGAGCCCGCCTCACTCAACTGCTCCGCTAGAGGTCCCAGGCCGGAGCCCAGAATCAGTCCCAGGCGTGGCACAAAACCGGGCTTGCGCTCGCTTACCAGCGCGGCGGCTTCAAAAGCGGAGTCGTCTGTCATGGCAGGTTCAGGTGATCGGGCCCGAAACTCTCGGGCAGCAGTTGCGCCAGCGTGTAGACCGGCCCCCGTGCCTCATCGCTGGCAGTCAGGATAGGTGTGTCGGGCGCACAGAACTCGCGCAACTTCTGACGGCAACCACCGCAGGGCGTGGTCCAGGACGCACCGTCTGCCGCACCTGCCACCAGCACAGCGCGCACGCGGCTGCCACCGGCCAGCACCATGGCACTGAGGGCAGCCGCCTCGGCGCAGACGCCCTCGGGGAAGGCCGCGTTTTCCACATTGCAGCCGGCGTGGATGCGTCCTTCTGCATCGAGCACCGCAGCGCCAACCCGAAATCTGGAGTAAGGTGCATAGGCCCGACGTCTGGCCGCGCGGGCGGCTTGCAGCAACTTTTCCTGCAGGACGTCGGTGAGCAAAAACGGTGTCATGCCAGTTACCTTACCACGTTCCAAAAACTGCCATACTGCGGCCCATTCCGCCAGATTTGAGAAAGCCAGCGTTCATGTTGAAGTTCACCTGCTGTGACGCAGTCCAGCAATTTTTTACCCCCGGTCAGGCCCAGGTGCTGCGCGGCATCACGCGCGGCTTTGAGCGCGAATGCCTGCGCGTTGACGGCGCAGGCAAACTGGCCCAGACCGCGCACCCGCAGGCGCTGGGCTCCAAGCTGACGCACCCCTGGATCACGACCGATTACTCCGAAGCCCTGCTCGAGTTCATCACGCCGCCCTCCTCTGACCCGGACTTTCCGCTGCGCTTTTTGCGCGATATTCACCGCTACGTGGCACCCCGACTGGAGAGCGAGACGATGTGGGCCAGTTCCATGCCCTGCGCCCTGGGTGAGGACAAAGACATTCCGATCGCCAACTACGGCAAGTCCAATGCGGCACGCTTCAAGTATGTTTACCGCGAAGGCCTGAGCCTGCGCTATGGCCGCAAGATGCAGGCCATCGCCGGTGCCCATTACAACTGGTCCTTGCCGGAGGAGTTCTGGCTGGCCTTGAAAGACTGCTGTGGCGCCACGAGCCAGGGACAGGACTATGTGAGCGAGCGCTACTTCGGTCTGATCCGTAACTTCCTGCGTTTTGGCTGGCTCGTGCCTTATCTGTTTGGCGCTTCTCCAGCACTGTGCGAATCCTTCCTGCAAGGGCAGCCATCGGACTTGCCGGTGCTGGTTCCCGGCACCCGTTACGGACCGCATGCGACCAGCCTGCGCATGAGCGACCTGGGATACCACAACCGGGCCCAGGCCAATCTGAACGTGAGCGTCAATTCGCTGGCCGAGTACACGCGGGCGCTGGAGGCAGCCATCCGCACACCGGACCCCTATTACGAGGAGATCGGTGTGCGCGAGGGCAAGCACTGGAAGCAGCTCAGCGCCAATCTGCTGCAAACCGAGAGCGAGTTCTATGCGGCCATTCGCCCGAAACGCACCGGCACCGAGCGCCCGGCAAAAGGTCTTCAGCTGCGCGGTGTTGAATATGTCGAAATGCGGCTGTTTGACCTGAACCCCTTCGTCGACATTGGCATTACCCCGGAGCAAAGCACGTTTGCCGATGTGCTGCTGCTGATGTGCCTGTTTCGCGACAGCCCGCCCATCACCAGCCGCGAGCAGAGCGAAAACGACGAGAACAAGCGCCGCGTCGTGAACCACGGCCGTCAGCCCGGCCTGCACCTGCTGGCGCACAACCGTGAGCAGGCGTTTCGACCGCTGGCACATGAGTTGTTTGACGACATGCAACCCTTTGCAGAAATGCTGGACGCGGCTTACGGTGGTGAGCGCTACAGCGCAACCATGCAGACGCTGCGCCAGCGCCTGGACCAGCCCGACAGCACGCCTTCTGCACAAGTGCTCGAAGGCGTGCGCAAGCAGGGCGGCTTCCTGAACTACACCCTGCAGCTATCACAACAGCACCAGCGTGAGTTGCTGGCGCAAAGTCTTGACAAGCAAGGCAACGAAAAATTTCTGGCCAGCGTGCAGAGTTCATGGCAGGCCCAGAGCGAGCTCGAAGCGCAGGAGCAGGGCAGCTTTGAAGACCACGTGGCGCGCTACTACGCCTGACATCAGGATTCGCCCTCTTGTCGAGTGGCCAGACAAGCAGTCGTAAAGTTTTGTTAAGCCAGAGCTGGCGCAGGTGCATGCCCTAAAATCGGCGTTCCGTTTTACCCACCACAAGAATTGAACACTGCGCCGACTCTCTCATTTTCCAAGCTTGGCTGCAGTCGGGGAGGAAGGCAACTTTTTCAGGGCGTTGATTG
>JBAXFI010000231.1:0-3753 GCA_037139995.1 Comamonadaceae bacterium
GTGGACGACGACCGAGGCTCGACTGTCGTGAACTTCGCATTTCAATAGGTAGGTCTTCCCCCCTTGCATTGGTAGGGTCGTGGTGGGTCGATAGCTGGTAAATCCGCTAAAGCAATAGATTTGAACTTTGTACTCTCCAGCCAGCACATGTATCTCGCTCGGATAGTCCGTAAAACCAGGGAGTCCGAACTTCTTCTGCTCGCCAAGCCCCGCGGGTTCAACTTTTGTGTAGCCTGCAATGGTTGCGTGGTATTCATCCGAAAACGGAATCCCCATGTGGCCCTTGATCAATGCAATGCCTGATACATTGCGAACGTCCCCTGCATACTGTTTGGCAGGTGTCATGAAACCGCACGCACCTAGCACGGTAGCCGCCAATGCGGCGACAAGAATATTCTTCATACAGTTCCTCTATAAAAACTTGAATTTCGGGGTGACCACCTTTGGATAGCCATCTCCGCGACGAGCAAATTGATCAGCCATGCCAAGCTCATCAGCACGTCCCGTTGCAACATGCTGGGTTTACCGATGAGAAGCATCCAGGGCAAAAGCACCACGACTTGCATGCCAGCACCTTGACCCAGTGCATAGGCGCGAATCATCCAGGCGCGGTGCGTGGCGATGTCGCCATCCATGACAGAGACCACTGCGATAAAAATCGACAGCAGCATCGCGACGCTCACAAGAACGCGCATTGCGTAAAGCAAGCCGCCCTGCAATTCGATCGGGATTGGGTACATGACCGTCATCCACAAACCCGTCAGTGCAGCAAGTACTCCGCTTGCAACCACTATGCGTCCGCAGACCCTGTGCCATTTGGGGTTTAGGTGACGCAGCCCTGAAGAAAACTGCAAAGCGCCTAATATGGCAAACAGACTTGCGCTAACGATGTGCACAATCACAGGAAAGGGTGCCGCAACGAATCTGGCGTTCTCGGTGCTGATCTCGGGATTGCCGGCAAGACCTATCAGGCGAGCGATTCCAGCAGCCAAGGGGACTGCACTGATAACCAGCAGTACCAGCGGTACCTTCCAATCGATTCGGGTGGCGTTTGTCATCGAAGGAGTTTATGAACTGGCCCCACTTTTGTAACCGTACTAAGGTATGGTTCTGCGTGCACTTCGAAGCACCTAACGCCATTGCAGGTTCAAACCTGTGTCGTTTCGCACCTAGATAGGTTCCCAATGTCAACAGCCCTACTGGCCACCAAGTTCTTTGCTCCGCCCCGGCCAGCCCATGACATTTCTCGCGCATTGCTGACCAAGCGCCTTGACGAGGGCCTCTCGCGTAAGCTGACGCTGGTGTGCGCGGCAGCAGGATTCGGCAAGTCCACGTTGGTTAGCCAATGGGCACAGGATTGCCCATACCCAAGCGCCTGGCTCTCTCTGGAAGAAGAGGACCGAGACCCCAACCGTTTTCTCGAATACCTAGTTGCCTCATTGGAGGTGATTTCTCAAACTGTTGGCTCAGGTCTGGCGGCCATGTTGAGGAGCTCGCCGCCAGCCTCTGCAGAGACTGTATTGACGTTGTTGGTGAACCAGTTGTCCAAGATTCCCGGCAAGCTGGTACTGATTCTGGATGACTATCATCTGGCGGCAAGTACGGGCGCTAATGAGGTGCTGTCGTTCTTGATCGACCATATGCCCCCACAGTTGCATTTGGTCATCGCAAGTCGGGAGGCGCCAGAACTCGCGCTCGGTAAATTACGCCTCAACGGGCAACTGGCCGAGATTCGTCAGCAGGACCTTCGGTTTGGGTTGGAAGAGGCCGTCGAGTTCTTCCAGCTAGGCGGCAATGTCAGCCTTTCCAAGACCCAGATTCAAGCCCTGGAGACTCGCACAGAAGGGTGGATTTCGGGTTTGAAATTGGCGGCCATTTCGTTGCACACGCACAAGGACCCCGAGACATTCATCGCGTCCTTCACTGGCAGCCATCACTTCGTGCAGGACTACTTGATTGAAGAAGTCCTGCACCAGCAGAGCGACGATGTTCAGTCTTTTTTGCTTCGTACTTCGGTCTTGGACCGACTGTGTGGCCCCCTGTGCGATGCGGTGTTGCAAAGTCACGGCGGGGAGCAAATCCTTAATCAATTGGACAAGGCCAGCCTGTTCATCGTGCCTTTGGACTCCGATCGCCGGTGGTATCGGTACCACCATTTGTTTTCCGACCTGTTACGTCAACGTCTGGGTCAAAAGGAACCTGCTGCGCCACTTCACCGCCTTGCCTGCCAATGGTATGAGGGCAATGGCATGGATATTGAAGCTTTTCATCAAGCCACGCTGGCAAATGACATAGCGCTCGCGATGCGATTGATCCAAGGCAATGGCATGCCCTTGTACTTTCGGGGTGTGACCGCGCCTGTTGTGAACTGGCTCTCAAATCTGACGCCCGCGGCTTTGAACACCTACCCGTTCCTTTGGGTTGTGTTTTCTTGGTCGTTGTTGTTTGCGGGCCATCCCGGCCAGTTAGAAGAGAAATTGTCTGGTGCCGAAGCCGCTATGACAAGTGCCCCGCAAGACGCATCGACGACGGACATCTTTGGCCAAATTGCTGTACTTCGGGCCTGGCTGGCGGTATACCGGAACGAGGCAGAAGCGATTTATGCCCATGCGAGCCGTGCTCTAGAGCTATTAAACCCAGAGAGTCGCCCCGCTCGCACCGCTGCGAATTGTGCCTTGGGTGTAGCCCAAATGTTTCGCGGGGAGCGGGTCCAGGCTAGCGCGGCTTTTTCTGAAGTGATAGGCGCAGGTTTGTCTTCCGGAAATGTAATGTTTGCCGCAGTCGCATCAACCGCTTTGGCCGGTATTCAAGCGACTGATTACCAGCTCCATTCCGCCGCGGCCACCTACCGCGAGGTTATAAAAATGATTGGCGACCCAACCCATGTGTTGGGTTTTGAGGCACATCTTGGGCTGGCCAAGATTCTCTACGACTGGAACCTGGTTGATGAAGCGGAGTCTCTTGCTCTGCTGTGCAGCGAGCTTGTTGACCTTGCAAAGAGTAAGTCCGAAATAGGTGCTGATCTGCTGCGGGCTCGCCTGCTGAGCGCCAGAGGTGAGGACATGGAGGCTGAAGCTCTGGTAGCGCGAGCCAATGGGCTGACACAAACAGGGCCATTGACCGATCGCATGCGAGAAGCGGCAGACTTGCGGGTGCAGCACTTGCTTCGCCACGGAGACGTAGTCAATGCAGCCGACTTGGCACACGCACATCAGCTTCCCGCAAGCCTTGCCAGAACACTATTGGCAAAGGGCGAGGGGTTGGATGCATTGCGGGCCATCGAAAGCCATCGGCACAATCTGGAAGTAGAGTTACGCACGCAAGATGCGCTCAAGGCGATGGTGGTGCAGGTCATCATTCACCATGCCATCGGACAAGTTGACAAGGCCCTGCAACTGCTGCGCGAGTGTGTGTCTAAAGCGCAATCCCAAGGGTCTATCCGACTGTTTGTGGATGAGGGCGCGCCTATGGAAACACTGCTAAACCAGCTGCAGCATGAAACCGGTATAGCACCGTATGTTTCACAGCTACTCAGCGCGTTTGGCACGCGGGTGATCCAAGAAAAACGTGTCGCTGCACCCGCTGCCGCCACATCGTCCCACTTGCCTCTGAGCGCCTTCAGCGATCGTGAATTGAAGATCCTTCGCCTGATTCAGGAAGGCCATTCCAATCAAAGAATTGGTGAGTTGTTGTTTGTGTCACTGAGCACGATCAAGTGGCACAACCAGAATATCTTCGCCAAACTGGACGTGC
>JBAXFI010000232.1:0-3752 GCA_037139995.1 Comamonadaceae bacterium
TATGACAGTACTTGTAGCCTATGTGCCGCGTCCCGAGGGTCAGGCGGCTCTGGACAAAGGGATTGAAGTTGCGAAACGGCGCAACGAACGCCTGGTGGTGGTCAATGCCAGCCCGGGCGGCAGCAAGGAAGATCCATCGCTGGCCGATGTGCAGGACTACGAGCGCGTGCAACAGGTGCTGAGCGAAAGTGGTCTGGACACCGAACTCAAGCAATTCGTCCGTGGCAAAAATGCGGTCGAAGAAATTGAAGGTCTGGTCGAATCGCTGAGCGCATCCCTGCTCATCATTGGTCTGAGAAAACGCTCCCCGGTAGGCAAGCTGATCATGGGCAGCGTCGCCCAGGAGTTGCTGCTCTCGGTCTCCTGTCCGGTGCTCGCCGTCAAGGCTGCTTAGAACAAGCCTGAAATCTTGCCGTCGTCATCGATGTCGATGCGCGACGAGGCCGGCTCTTTGGGCAAGCCCGGCATGGTCATGATGTCGCCGCAAATCATCACCACGAACTCGGCCCCTGCGGCCAGGCGCACTTCGCGGATATTGACCATGTGGCCCGACGGTGCGCCACGCAGTTTGGGGTCGGTAGAAAACGAGTACTGCGTCTTGGCCACACAAACCGGGTAGTGGCCATAGCCGTCCTGCTGCAGTTTGGTGATCTTGGCACGCACCGCAGTGTCGGCTGAAATATCGGCCGCACCATAGACCTTGGTGGCAATCGCTTTCATCTTGTCCCACAGACTGTCCTCGTCCTGGTACACATAGCGCATGTGCGCCGTACCCGACTCGGCCAGTTTCACCACGGCGTGTGCCAGTTCTTCGGCTCCGGCAGAGCCTTCTGCCCAGTGCCGCGAGATCACCACCGGAACGCCTTGGCGGTCCATATGACGGCGCAGCAGGGCGAGTTCCGGCTCGGTATCGGCCGTGAAATGATTGAGCGCCACCACACAAGGCAGACCGTAACGGTGCCGGATGTTTTCGACGTGCCGCTCCAGATTGGGCAAGCCTTTCTCGAGCGCGGCCAGGTTCGGGGTGGTAAGGTCCTTCACGTCAACCCCACCATGGTATTTGAGCGCTCGCAGGGTTGCCACAATGACTGCCACATCCGGTCGCAAGCCGGACTTGCGACACTTGATGTCGATAAATTTCTCAGCCCCCAGGTCGGCGCCAAAGCCGGCTTCGGTGACGACGTACTCACCCAGCTTCAAGGCGGCCTGGGTTGCGGTGACGGTGTTGCAACCGTGCGCGATATTGGCAAAGGGGCCACCGTGGATGATGGCCGGATTGTTCTCCAGCGTCTGCACCAGGTTGGGCTTGATGGCGTCCTTCAGCAGCGCCGCCATGGCGCCTTGCGCCTGCAACTCGCTGGCCCTGATCGGTTTCAGGTCACGCGTGTAGCCGACGATGATGTTGCCCAGACGCGCCTTCAGGTCTTTGCGTGAAGTGGCAAGGCAGAAGATCGCCATGACTTCGGACGCAACCACAATATCAAAACCGTCCTCACGCGGAAAGCCATTGCCGGACCCTCCCAGCGAAATGACGGTCGAGCGCAGCGCGCGATCATTCATGTCCATGACGCGACGCCAGACAATGCGGCGGAAATCAAAGCGAAGCGAATTACCGTGATGAATGTGGTTGTCGATCAGCGCGGCAAGCAGGTTGTGTGCCAGCGCAATGGCATTGAAGTCGCCCGTGAAGTGCAGGTTGATATCCTCCATCGGCACCACCTGGGCATAGCCACCACCGGCAGCGCCACCTTTCATACCAAACACGGGTCCCAGCGAAGGTTCGCGCAGCGCAATCACGGTGCGCTTGCCGATCCGGTTCAACGCATCCCCCAAACCCACCACGGTCGTGGTCTTGCCCTCACCAGCCGGCGTAGGGCTGATGGCAGTCACCAGCACGAGCTTGCCGTTCGGGCCGGTCTGCTGGTTCAGCCAGGCCAGATCGATCTTGGCCTTGTAGTGGCCATACGGCTCCAGCGCCTCTGCCGGAATGCCCAGGCGCTCCTGCGCCAATTGCAGCACCGGTTGGAGCGTTGCCGCCTGGGCGATTTCAATGTCCGAAGGAACCGCCCTGACGGGTGTAGCACTTGTCATCACTGACCCCTTTTACTTGTTAAAAACCTGGCTCGCGCCGCCAGCGATTCTTCGCTTGCCAGCGCCAGTGCGAGTTGATCACTGACCATGTGCGAAGCAAGGTGATTCAATGCATTGGCGCTGGCATTGACGGCCTGCTTGCTCATTGCGACCGCAACTTCCGGCAGTTCGACAACACGCTGCGCCAGTTTCAGGGCTTCGACCTCGGCCTGGCCGTCGGCTACCAGATACTCGGCCAAACCAAAGTCTAGCGCCTGCTGGCCTTGCAAGCGTTCCCCCAAAATGATGAAGCGTTTGGCCCTGGCCGGCCCCAGCAAACCCACCAGTCTTGGTAGCGCACCCCAACCCAGCGGTAGGCCAAGAGCGATTTCAGGCAACCAGAACCAAGCCGAACTCCCTATCACGCGCCAGTCCAGCGCCGCGGCCAGCGCCGCGCCACCGCCAATGCAATGCCCTTCGATGGCGCCGATCGTCATGGCGGGAATATCCTCCCAGGCCTGGCACATGCGCTCACCCAGCGCGGCCAGCGTGCGCCGCTCGGCCAGGCTCAGCTTGCTTGCGTCCGACTTCTGAACCTCCGCCAGATCCATGCCGGCAGAAAAATGCGGTCCGGCAGCGCACAGGACGACCGCACGCACACCCGGCTCGTCGCGCAGTTGCTCCGCGGTTTGTGTCAGGCTGCGTATCAGTTCAAGGGAAAAGGCGTTGCGCGTCTGCGGCCGGTTCAAGCGCACGCTCCAGACTCCGCCCTTGGCTTGTATATCGAGTAACTCGCTCATGCCCCATCCTGTCGTTCTAGGTACTAACACCAGCTTGACTTTGCGCCGTTGGCGTTAAAAATGCACTATACCCCGCCCCTTACAGGAGACCTAGATGCAAATCAAACATACCGCTGGACTCGCCGCCCTGGCACTCACTGCCGGCTGCGCGCTGGCGCAACAAGGCGTCAGCAAGACCGAAATCACGATCGGCTCAATCCAGGACCTGTCGGGTCCGGCCGTCAGCCTGGGCAAGCAGGCTCGGCTGGGCATGATGCTGCGGGTCGACGAAATCAATGAGCAGGGTGGCATCAACGGCCGCAAGCTCAAGCTCATTGTGGAGGACTCGGGATACGACCCCAAGAAGGCCTTCCTGGCGGCACAGAAGCTGGTCAATCAGGACAAAATTTTCATCATGGTCGGCCACATTGGGACCGCGCACAATCTGGCGGCGATGCCGGTTCAGTTCGAGAAGAATGTCGTCAATTTCTTTCCCCTGACCGCGGCGCGTGAAATGTACGAGCCACTGCACAAGCTCAAATATGCCTTCTCGGTCACCTACTTCGATCAGATCCGCAAGACAGCACCCAAACTGGTGAAAGAAAAAGGAATCAAGAAAGTCTGCACCCTGTATCAGGACGACGAGTTCGGACTGGAAGTGATGCGCGGTGGCGAGGCGGGCCTGAAGTCCATCGGCATGGACTACACCGAGAAGACATCCTACAAGCGCGGTGCCACCGATTTTTCTTCTCAGGTTGCCAAGATGAAAGCGGCCGGTTGCGAAATGGTAGTGCTCGGCACCATTGCGCGTGAAACGATAGGCTCCATCGGCGAATCCCGCAAGACCGGCTTCAACCCGGTTTTTCTGGCCTCCAACGCCGCCTACAACGATGCGATTCACAA
>JBAXFI010000233.1:0-3730 GCA_037139995.1 Comamonadaceae bacterium
GCGTTGAGTGTGAAATGATGACACTTCTGAGCGAACTGTGGAGTTTGTTCCATGACAACTGAAGGCTCGCAGGGCCTCGTTGCTGCACCCCATCTGGCCGTGTCCCTGGCGGGCGCACTGGCCCTGATGACGGGCGCCATGGTCCTGCTGGGCTGGGCGCTCGATATCACGGTGCTCAAGAGCATCCTGCCGGGTTGGGTTTCGGTGAAGCCGAACACCGCCCTGTGCTTCATCCTGACCGGCCTCTCGCTACTGCCCTCGCCTGTCACGCAATACCCCGGCCTGACAAGCCTGCTCTCGAACCTGGCCCGGTTTTGCGGCCTGCTGGCCGGCTTGATCGGTGTGCTGACGCTGATGGAGTACGGCTTCACCTGGGACCTTGGCATCGACCAGCGGCTGTTCCCCGAGCCTGCCGGCACGGTGGGCACATCGGTTCCGGGCCGCATGGCGCCGGACACGGCGCTGTGCTTCGTGATGCTGGCGGCAACCCGGACCATTCTGCGCGATCTGCGCAAGACCAAGAAGACTTTGCTCACCGCGCTGATTCTGTGCGCGCTGGTGCAAATCATCGCGCTGTCGGATATCCTGACCTACTTCACGCCAGCGCTTGGAACGCTTGGCTGGTGGGGCACAACCACCATGGCGGTTCCGACGGCCGTCTTTGGAGTTCTGGGCGCGCTGATGTTATGGCAGACATGGCGGCAAGACATCTCGATGTGGTCGCTCAGCGCAGTTGTCACGTCAGGGTTTGCCCTCGGAATCTGCCTGCTGCTGGTTGTCGGCCTTAGCGCAAGCCGGATCCAGGTTCGACTGCAGCTTGCCAACGAGCAGGTGGTTTACTGCGAGACGGTGTTGCGCCAGCTTGCCAGGATCGAGGCAGAAGTTGCCGGTGCCCAGAACCACACGCGCGGCTACGTGATCACCGGCTCCGAACCGATGCTGCAGTCCCATGCTTCTGCCGAGGTCAGCGCCAACAGCGCGTTGGCTGCGCTGCGCCAAAACATCCAGGACAGCGCGCCGCAGCAGGCGCGCTTCGCCCAGGTCGAGGTCCGGGCCGTTGAGGCGCTGCAGTGGTTTCACCAGGTCATTGAATCGCGCCGAAGCGGGCTCGGTGTCCATCCCGATCAAGTCCGTCACGGGGAGGACCTGATGCAGGATTTCCGCGCGGCCATTGACGAGGCCGAGCGCGCGCAGGACGCGCGCCTGCGGCAAACCAAGCTGCAAGCGCAAGACGCGGCCAGGTTCACCTACGCGACCATTTCTGGCGGCATGGTTCTGAGTCTGGTCTTTCTTGCGGCCGCGCTGCTGTGGTTGAACCACGCCGAGGCCGAACGCATACGAACGCAGGCTGAGTTGGAAATCACGCAAAGAGCCAAGGCGGCCGGGCTGTACGCAAGAAGCCTGCTCGAAGCCAGCCTTGACCCGCTGCTGACGATCAGCGCCGAGGGCAAGATCACCGACGTCAACATTGCCACCGAACAGGCCACCGGCTTGGCGCGTGCTGATCTGATTGGCACCGATTTCGCCAGCTACTTCACCGACCCGGATCAAGCCCGCGAAGGCTACCAGCGGGTCTTTGCCAAGAGCTTTGTGACCGACTACCCGCTGGCCATCCGTCATACCTCGGGCCGGATCACCGACGTGCTCTACAACGCCAGCGTCTACCGCGATGAAGCGGGCAAGGTGCTGGGTGTTTTCGCCGCGGCGCGCGACGTGACCGAGCGTAAGAAGGCCGAAGAGTCGCTGCGGTTGACCGAGCAAAGGCTCAATCTGGGGCTGGAGTTCGCCGAGATGGGCGTCTGGGATCTGGATCTGATCCACGACACGGCCTGGCGTTCGCTGCAGCACGACCGGATTTTCGGCTACGAGTCAGCGCCTGCCCAGTGGGGCCGGGAGATCGCCACACGCCACCTCGTGCCGGAAGATCGCGAGGGTTTTGCCCATGCTTTCGAGGAAGCCTTTCGCAGCGGAGAGTTCTTTGTCGAATGTCGGGTGATCCGTCCGGACCAGAGCATCCACTGGATTCAGGCACAGGGCAAGGTCATTGGCTATGAAGCCGGTCGACCGGCGCGCATGCTGGGCACAGTGGCCGACATCACCAGCCAGCGCCAGGCCAGTGAGGCGCTTGAAACCTTGTCCCGGGCGCTGGCGCGCTCGAACACGGAACTCGAGCAGTTCGCCTATGTTGCCTCGCACGACCTGCAGGAGCCCTTGCGCATGGTGGTCGGCTACGTGCAATTGCTGGAGAAGCGTCTGGCCGACAAGCTCGATACCGATACCCGGGAATTCATGGCTTTCGCGGTGGACGGCGCCATGCGAATGCAGGTCATGATCGACGACATCCTGGCCTATTCGCGCGTCACCACCAAGGCGCAACCGCTGGCACGGGTGGACAGTGCGGCGGCCCTGCAGCAGGCGTTGGATCGGCTGGCCAGCCCTATCAAGGAGAGCGGCGCCGAGGTCGATGTCCAGCCCTTGCCAACCGTCATGGCGGACCGCTTGCAGCTGGTCCAGCTGTTTCAGAATCTGATCAGCAATTCGATCAAGTTCTGCAAGGATCGTGCACCGCGTATCCGAGTAGAAGCGGTTCGCGAAGCAGGGCGCTGGCGTTTCTCTGTCGCCGACAACGGCATCGGCATCGCGCCCGAATACCGCGCCCAGTTATTCGTCATTTTCAAACGCCTGCACACGCAGCGTGAATACCCCGGCTCCGGCATCGGCCTGGCGATCTGCAAACGCATCATCGAGCGCCATGGCGGCGAGATTGGGATCGACTCCGCTGCCGGTGGCGGCGCAGTTTTCTGGTTCACACTTCCTGAGGAGCATGGCCCATGAGTACAACGGATAAAGAATGCCGGCAAATTGAAATTCTGCTGATCGAGGACAACCCCGGTGATGCCCGCCTGACGCAGGAGGCGATGCGCGCAGCCAAGATGACCAACGTTTTGCACGTGGTCGAGGACGGCGTGCAGGCCATGGAATTCTTGCGCCAGCGCAGTCGTTTCAAGGATGCACCACGGCCGGACCTGATTCTGCTCGACCTCAACCTGCCCAAGAAGGACGGGCGCGCGGTGCTCTCCGAGGTCAAGACCGACCCCGACTTGAGGCGCATCCCGGTGGTGGTTCTGACCACCTCGCGCTCCGAGGAGGATGTGATGCAGGCCTATGACATGCACGCCAACGCCTATGTGACCAAGCCGGTGAAGCTGGACCAGTTCCTGAGAATTGTGGCCTTGATCGACGAGTTCTGGCTCAAGGTCGTGACCCTTCCCGGGAGGTGAGGCCATGAGCGCGACGCCGATCCGTGTGCTGTTGCTTGAGGACAATCCGGGCGACGCGCGCCTGGTGCAGGAGGCGCTCTCCGAGTACGCGCCGGGCGAGTTCGTCGTGACCTGGGTCGAGCGCCTGGCCGACGCGCTGGCGCGCACGGCCACTGAGCCCTTTGACGTCATGCTGTGCGATCTCAATCTGCCTGACAGCTCGGGCATGGCGGGGCCGCGCTCCATTATCGAGCGTTTCCCCGCGCTGCCCTTGGTCGTGCTGACCGGCTCGCATGTCCTGAGCATGGGCCGCGACGCGATCCATCTTGGTTTGCAGGATTACCTGGTCAAGGGGAAATCAGACCCGGAGGTCATCGTGCGAACGCTGCGCTACGCGATTGAGCGCAAGGGCCTCGAGAACGCGCTGATCGCTGCAAACTCGGCGCTGGAAGAGCGTGTTGCCGAACGCA
>JBAXFI010000234.1:0-3664 GCA_037139995.1 Comamonadaceae bacterium
TCCACCAGTTGCCGCGCAATGGCGCCGGTTTCCATCACCTGACCGGCCAGTCGCGGCGCCTTGTTCCAGGTGTAGGCACCGGGCTTGTCTATTTCAGGTTCGGTCTGACCCTGCATGGGATGCTGCGCCTTGCGGTCAGCCCCCTCTGCCATCCAGGCGTAACGCAGGTCTTCGCTGATCTGTGAGGCATCGAGCTTCAGGCACTGCTGCAACGACGCATCCCACACGCCTTGCGCCAGCGCGTGGCCCTCACCCGGCTGGGCGTAGGCGCCGTAGCTGAGGTAGCGCCCTGGCCCCGTCCCCAGTGCAGCGAGACCGGTGTCGGCGGCGATGTCCATGAAGAGCACCATATCGCTGCCTGCGGCGCGCGCATGCCAGGCCTGCAGCGCGGCCAGACTGTCCAGCGCCGCCACCTCTTCCAGCGCGGTGCCGAACAGGGTCTGCTCCAAAAAAGCACGCATCTCGCGCAGGCGCGAGAGCAGGCGCACGCGCTCGGTGGACTCGATGGCACGCGAAGTACCACCCGGCAGAATCGCGCCGGTATGCGGCCACTTGCCACCGAGCGCACCCAGCAGTTCCATCCAGCGGGCACGTGCTGCCAGAGCAGCGGCGCTGTTCAAGCTGGCGCCGGCAGCACTGCCCACCACCGCAGCAAAGCGCCGCTGCGCCTGCGCAAACCAGCGCCGACCTGCATACACCTCGCGCGTGAAATCGGGCATGAAGAAGACATAGAAATGCGTCAGGTGATCGGCCAGGTTTTCACAGGCCAGCATCAGATTCGTGGCGTGCAGTCCGTTGGCCGGCATCTCGACGCCTGACGCGTCGGCCAAGGCTTTGGCGGAGGCCACCGACTGCGACACCGAGCAGATGCCACAGATGCGCGGTGCGATGGTCAGCGCGTCCACCGGGTCGCGCCCCAGCAACATGGTCTCAAAACCGCGGAACATGGGCGCCTTGACGCGCGCTTCGGTAACCCGGCCCTCCTGCACTTCGAGCTGGACTTCGAGGTCGCCCTCGACACGGTTGAAGGGTCCGAGAATTAGGCGGCTCATGATGTCCCCGCGCCTAGCGCAGCCCCGTCTTGCGCGACACCGGGGGCACCGCCACATGGTCGCTGTGCGAGTTCTTCTTGACGCGCTTGGGCGTCGCACTCTTGGACAGCGAGGTCAGCGCCACAAACCAGGCCTTGGGCATATCGATCGGCAGGCCAATGGGAATGCCCGCCAGCTTGGGCGTCAGATGAAAAGCGTGACCAGGACTCTGAAAGCCAGGTTCAGTGCAACTGATGCAGGCGTAGCCGGCACGGGTGCAAGAGCCGTAACCGTTCCACAAGCGCGTGTTGCAGTCGGCGTGCGCCTGCGTGCCCTTGCAACCCATGTTCTCCATGGTGCAGCCCAGGTCAGAGGGCTTGGCTGCGCTGGCCTTGTATTCGTAGTACTCGTTGCGGGTGCAACCGTGGTGTACCAACTCGTCGGCGTAAAAGCGTGGCCGTCCCAACGGGTCCAGATCGCTCTCGCCCAGCAAGCCAGCCGAGAGCGCCATCAAGGTGTCGGTAACCCACCCCGGATGCGTTGGACAACCGGCAATGTTGATCACCGGCAAACCGCCACGAGCGCGGAACTCCGCGCCCAGCAAACCGCCGCGCCGCTCGTCCTCGAACTGCAGCCCACATGCATCCGCCGGGTTGCTGCCAGAGGCTGTGATGCCGCCCCAGGCGGCGCAACTGCCCACAGCAAGCACATGGGTCGCGACGGCCGCGAGCTTGCGCACCCACTCCATCATCGGCACACCGGTGCCTGAGAGCTCGTGAAAGCGTCCACTGCCGTGTGGGCCGCGCAGCATGGCGCCTTCGATGCAAAGGGCATCGAGCCGCACATGGCCAGCCAGACAATCCTGCAACAGATCGAGCATATCCTGATCGCCTGCGAGCGACAGCGCCGGATGCCATAGCATCTGAATGTCATTGCCACGCAGCAATTCCGGAAAATTGACGGTATCGGCGCACAGCATCGACATGCTGCAGCCACCGCAACCACCGGCCTGCAACCACAGCACATTGAGCGTCATCCTGCCTCCAGCTTCATGAGTTCTGGCCTTTTCCGTTCCCCGCAGTCTATACCGTGCAAAGCACGCAGGGGTCGTAGGCGGCGGCCAGCGTACGCGCTGCGCTGAGAGCATCAGCAGGCAAGGCGGCCACGGCACATGCCAGCGCGCCCTCCGGATGGAAGTTCCATTCGGTCGGCGCCAGCACGCGGTAATCGTGCACGGCGCCCTCTGCATCAAGCTGCACCCAGTGCAGCAGGAGGCCACGCGCCATCTCGCACCAAGCCAGCGCCTGACCGTCTGCCAGATGCAGGGCACCGCTTGCCAGCAAGGTTGCTCTACCCTGCCCTGCCAAGCCCGGATCGACTGAAGCCAGCTCCACCAGTTCCAGCCAGCGAGCGCTCATCCGCGTCCAGGCACTGTGCGCAGTCTGCTGCTGCCGATGGCGCAACCGCGTCCAGGCGCCAGTCTCGGCAGGCTTACCGAGCCAGATCGGGTGTTGCGCAAAATCGGCACCCTGCGCCAGGGCATGCCCGATCTGGTGCAACCCTGCCTCCTGGCGCATTGCGTCATCACTCAGCACATCCAAGGCGCGCAGCGGCGGTCGCAGGGTATGAGCCAGCGGATGCCACTCCGACAGACAGCGCGCAGGCAACGGTCTGTCTGCCTGCGCCTGGCACCACTGCGCCAGCACGTCGGCTACTCTGCAGCCTTGAAGCCACGACAGCGCGTCCTGCTTGAGCACGGAGGTCTCCAGCCAGTTGCGCAAGGCACCCAGCGCCTGCCACGCAGCATCGTCGTCCGTCACGGGGTGCGTGCCGGCCAGCGCCAAGGGACAGCCGCGCAGCCAGTCCATGCGCTGCGCAGCAAGTCCCAGCTCTGGTAGTCGCTGCGGCCAATCCAACGCAATGCTGCGCAAATGGTCACGTGCCGTCTCCAGGTACAGCAGCACTGGCGCCGGCTGCACTGGCGCCGGCTGCGCTGGTTCTGCCTGCGCCGCTTGTGCCGCACCGAGCGCCAGCGCAGCGCAATGCCGGTGCGCGTGGGCGCAGAGCGTGAAGACACTGCTCAGCGTGCGCCCCACCTGCTCGCCACGTTGTCCCTGCAACAAGCGACCGAGCCTGCCAGCGCCGAGCACAGGTCGCTGACCGACGATGCCGGGCCAATTGCCGGGCTGCAATTGGTATTGACCGCTCAGCGTATCCCAGGAATTGGTGGTTTGCATGCAGGGCAGTTTACCCATAGCGCCTGCCTGCGACGGGCGCGGGTCTGCAGTGCCCACTGCCGACATTGGACGTCCCGCTCAATGTTTTTGGAACAGTAGTTCGCATCTACTGCGCCGGAATGTGTTTGCGCAGGAAGGCTTGCACGCCCTTGTAAACATCCACCTGCACGGCTTCGCTCGAAAAACCGTGTTCCTCGTATTCCAGCTCCACATATTCGTGCGCCTTGCCATGCTTTTGCAGCGCATCGCGCATCTCTCGACCGTGCACCACGGGCACGCGGCGATCCTTCTTGCCGTAGACCATGTACGCCGGCGCAGTGATGTGCTGCGCCTGCAGCGCGGGCGAGGTGGCGGTGAACTGATCCCTGAGCTTGACTGGATCACCCACCCAGGTGT
>JBAXFI010000235.1:0-3663 GCA_037139995.1 Comamonadaceae bacterium
ACATTGGCGGGTCGGGCAAACAGACGCGCCAGCAGCAGGCGATTGCGCTCGCCGCCTGAGAGCGAGCGCACCGGCGAATTGGCGCGGGCCGGAGAGAACAGGAAGTCGCCGAGGTAGCTCTTGACGTGTTTGCGCTGGTTGCCGATCTCTATCCATTCGCTGCCGGGGCTGATGAAGTCCACCAGCGTCGCATCCAGATCGAGTGCGTTGCGCATCTGGTCGAAGTAGGCGACCTGCAGATTCGCACCTTGACGAACCTTGCCGCTATCCGGCTGCAGTTCCCCCAGGATCAGTTTCAGCAGCGTGGTCTTGCCAGCGCCGTTCGGACCAATCAGCCCGATCTTGTCGCCACGTACGACGGTGGCGGAAAAGTCCTTGATGACGACCTTGTCGCCAAAGGCCTTGCTGGCCTCGGTCAACTCGGCCACCAGCTTGCCACCCAGCACGCCTGAAGCCACGTCCATGCGCACCTTGCCGACAACGTCCCGATGTGCCGCGCGGCTGGCACGCAGTTTTTCCAGCCGCACGATGCGGCTCTGGCTGCGCGTGCGCCGTGCTTCTACGCCTTTCCTGATCCAGACCTCTTCCTGCGCCAGCAGCTTGTCCGCCTTGGCGCTGATGACCGCTTCCTGCGCCAGTTGCTCTTCCTTGAGAATCAGATACTGAGCGAAATTGCCATCGTAGGATCGCAGAATCCCGCGGTCCAGTTCGATGATGCGCGTCGCCACCCGATCCAGGAAAGTCCGGTCATGGGTGATGGTGACCACACTACCCTTGAATGCCACCAGCAGTTCTTCCAGCCATTCAATCGAGTCCAGATCGAGGTGGTTGGTCGGCTCATCGAGCAGCAAGACGTCCGGCTGTGCCACCAGCGCCTGCGCCAGAGCCACCCGTTTCTTGGTGCCGCCCGAGAGTGTGCTCACCAGAGCGTTTTCATCCAGGTGCAAACGGTGCAGCGTTTCGGTGACGCGCTGCTCCCAATTCCAGCCGTCCTGTGCTTCGATCGCGCTTTGCAGCGCATCGAGTTCACCCACCCCTTCACAATACTGATCGACCAGCGCTATCACGCCCGCAAGGCCGGCACTGGCAGCAACAAAGACGGTGGCATTCTGATCCAGCACAGGCTCCTGAGCCACATAGGCCAGGCGCAGGTTTTGTTGCAGTTGCAAGCTGCCATCATCGGCTTTTTCGAGTCCGGCCAGGATCTTCAAGAAAGAGGATTTGCCGGTGCCATTGCGACCTATCAGGCCGATGCGCTCCCCGCTTTCCAGCGCAAAATCGGTGTGATCAAGTAGAGCAACGTGGCCAAAAGCGAGTTGGGCGTTTAGAAATGTAATAAGTGCCATAGGGGGGAGATTATCCCGCCCGATTGATAGGGGCGCTGCGACTGCAGAAACTGCAGTACTTGCAGAATCGACGCACAATACGCCCTGCATATTTGGCGGGAGGAATTTATGTCGAATGTAGTGAGGGTCTGGGACTTGCCGACCCGGGTTTTTCATTGGGCACTGGTCTGCGCCGTGATCGGTCTGATCACCAGCGCGCAGATCGGTGGCGACGCCATGGCATGGCATTTTCGCTTTGGTTATGCCGTCATGAGCCTTCTGCTGTTCCGTATCCTGTGGGGTTTGACCGGCGGACATTGGTCACGCTTTGCATCCTTCATTTACAGCCCGGCCACGATTCTTGGCTACCTGAAGGGACAGGGCAAGCCCGAGCACGCGATCGGCCATAACCCCTTGGGGTCGCTCTCGGTGTTCAGCATGCTCGGCATCCTGTTGCTGCAGGTGGGTTCTGGCCTTTTCAGCGATGACGAAATTGCGGCGGCGGGGCCTTTGGTTTCTTTGGCGCCAAGCGCCTGGGTCTCGGTGGCAACCCACTATCACGCCGAGATTGGCAAACTGATTCTGCTCGGCTTGGTGCTGCTTCATGTCGGGACCATCCTTTTTTACCGCTTCAAAAAGGGCGAAAATCTGGTGAAACCCATGGTTAACGGCGACAAGGAGACCCCTCTGACGGCGCTGAGCTCGCGTGATGATGCCAAGTCGCGCGCGCTGGCGCTGGCGCTTCTTCTGGCTTGTGCGGCCATGGTCGCCTACCTGGTGCAGACGAGGTGACAGGCCCATCGCTCGCTTTCATCACGCCCGGCACGCCGGCCGAACTGGAGGCGGTGCGCGGACTGTTTCGCGAGTACGCCGATGCGCTGAAGGTCGATTTGTGCTTTCAGGATTTTGCGTCGGAGTTGGCTCTGCTGCCAGGTGAGTATGCACAGCCACGCGGCAAGCTCCTGATGGCGCTGCTGGACGGGACGGCGGTCGCCTGCTGCGCGATTCGTCCGCTCGACAGCGTGGACTATCCGAACGCCTGCGAGATGAAACGGCTCTACGTGCGCCCGGGGTTTCGCTCGGCCGGCATGGGCCGGCAACTGGTTGAAGCCATGCTGGACTTCGCCAGGATGAGCGACTACGACTGCGTACTACTCGACACGCTGGACGACATGGAGAGCGCCCGCGCACTTTATCAGGACCTGGGCTTTGAGGAAATACCGCCCTATTATCACAACCCGATCGCTGGTGCCCACTACCTGATGGCGAAATTGAAAACGCCCTGAGATCTTCAGGGCGTCTGGTGGCCGGAGCCGCGGCTTTAGCCCTTGGCTTGAGCCAACAGAGTGGCAGCGTCGCTGACTTCAAATTTACCCGGGCCCTCAACGTTCAATGAAGCCACCTTGCCGTCCTTGACCAGCATCGAGTAACGATTGCTGCGCAGACCCAGACCTTTGCCGGTCAGATCCAGCGTCAAACCGGTCGCCTTGGCAAAAGCCGCATCGCCGTCTGCCAGCATGCGCACCTTGCCCGCTGATTTTTGATCGCGCGCCCAAGCGCCCATGACGAAAGCATCATTCACGCTGACACACCAGATTTCATCCACACCGGCGGCCTTCAGTTCAGCCTGCTTTTCCATGTAGCCCGGCACGTGCTTGGCCGAGCAGGTTGGGGTAAAAGCACCCGGCAGACCAAACAGTGCAATGGTTTTTCCTGCCGTAGCCTTGGTCACATCAACCGGGTTCGGACCCAGACTGCAACCACCGCCCTCCACTTCGGAAAACTCCATCAACGTGGCTGCTGGAAGACTATCGCCTACTTTAATCATTTACTACTCCTGAAACAGTTGACTGAACAATGAAGAACGGCTCACATTGTGAGCCGTTTCACCAAAACCTGCAGCCCGCAGACTGCAAAGGCTTAAACCACTGCGGCCTTTTGGACCAAACGGGTGGCGACCCAGTTCTTGGTCTTGGAGATGGGTCTGCTTTCCGCAATCTCGATGATGTCGCCCAGCTTGTACTCGCTCTTTTCATCGTGGGCGTGGTACTTGCTGGATTTGCCGACGATCTTGCCGTAAAGCTCGTGCTTGACGCGGCGTTCAATCAATACAGTCACTGTCTTGGCGCGCTTGTCGCTGACCACCTTGCCAATCAAGGTACGCTTGAGGGATTTTTTAGCTTCCGTCATTTATAGCTCCTTATTTGGCGGATTTTTCAGCGCTTTGCTTCTCGACAAGAATGGTCTTGGCGCGAGCAATATCGCGGCGCGTGGAGCGCAGCGTAGCGGTGTTATTGAGTTGTTGCGTCGCCTTTTGCATGCGCAGGCCAAAGTGAGC
>JBAXFI010000236.1:0-3660 GCA_037139995.1 Comamonadaceae bacterium
GCCGCCCTACCCAATGCGTGGACAAAGCGGCGGCCCCGCCAAATACCTGAGGGTACCCACGGCCAGGCCGAGGCCGACATTGCGTCATTGAAGAAAGCAAGCAAGACTTCTGGCGTGCGCTATGACGATTGCATGCCCTGTTTGGACGGAAGATGCCGACTTCTTTGGCACCGGGATAGCGACTTGGACCACCGATCGCGTGGAGTTGTATTTGGTTGGTTGATTCTGGCCAGTGTCTCTTTAGTGCCTTATGAATAGCTATCCATAAGTGCCCGTTCCCGAGATTGCTTGCACCGCTCTATCGGCATAACCTAAACCGCCGTGCTGCAGTCGTTCGCGGAATTCGGCACCTTAGCCGACGTCCACCGCGGTGGCGACAATTTCCAAAGTGCAACGCAGTCATTCCCCAGTACCCGCTTTCGAGCAACCAAATCAACACTTATGCAATTGCGTCTCAGGGTTTCAGTTTGTTACTTGCAGCCCATTTGTCGATGGCTTCACGCGCCGTCGGAGCTGGGCCGAAAAAATGCTCCTGCTTGGTCGTATCCGAGACGAATTTACCGGTTCTGAAAAACAGGAACATCTGGATCAGGTCGTAGCCAAGTTCTGAAAATGGTTTGACCAGGCGCACCAGCACACTGAACACCATCCAGGGCACCACCCACAGGGAGAGCGGCTTACCCGTGACCTGCAAAATCAATGCGGCCATCTCCTTTTGGCTTTTCGCCCCATCGCGCCAGCCAATGTCGATGGTCTGGTTGATGATCTCCTCACCGGGATAGGTGGCTGCTTTGGCAATAGCTGTTGCCAGATCGTCCGTCAGCACATAGGACCACTTGGTGGCTTTGTCGCCTACGACATAGAACCGACCGGACCGCACACCGTCTGCGACATAGTCCGCGCTTTGGTCGAGAAACGCTGGCGCGCGAACAAACACATAGGGCAGTCCTGATGCTCTGATCAGATCCTCTGCCACCTTTTTGGCAAGAAAGTGTGGCACAGCGGATGCAGTCTCGCAGGCCACGATGCTGAGGAATACAAAACGATTTACACCCGCCCGTGCAGCGGCCTCTATCAGGTTCTTATTGCCTTGAAAGTCCGCTTCAATGGTTTCCTTCATGTAACCGTTGGCCGAACTGACCACGACATCCACTCCCTTGAGCGCCGCATCCAGTGAGGCCGAATCCATTAAATCCCCGCGCACCCATTCCACCGCTGCAGTGGCATCCGCAGGTGCCCCGCGCCGCGACATGGCCCGCAAGGCGATGGTTTCGTCTCGCGCCAGTTGACTTAGGATTTTGGCGCCAAGAAAACCCGTCGCACCCACCACAAGAATTTTTTGCTTGCGTTGGTTGGGTATGTTCCGCGAGGCGGTTGGGGCGGTGGAGGTCTTTGACGTATTCATCTGGATTTCGCGGCGGTGCCGTTGTCGGCGAAGTTGATTTCCAAGTGAATTTTAGGTATATAAAAAAGAAACGACAGTATATAAAATAGGACGTATCGTCCTAAATATGGAACTATCATGAACCTTGATGACTTGTCAGACTTCTGTCTTGTGGCCACAAACGGTGGCTTCGCGCAGGCCAGTCGCATGAGCGGGCGGCCGAAAGCCAGCTTGTCTCGCAAGGTGATGGATCTTGAGGCCAGCTTGGGCGTGCGCCTGTTTGAGCGCGGTTCCCGATCAGTCCATTTGACGGAGGAAGGAGAATTACTGCTGAAGAGCACAACCGGGGCACTCAATGAAATCGCCGAGGCGGTGAACATGCTACGTGACGGTCGTGCGCAACCCCAGGGCCGCTTGCGAGTCAATGTGCCATCGTTGTTTGGGCTGATGTGGATGGGTCGGCTCGCAGCCCGATTCAAGGCTGCTTATCCCGAAGTGGCGCTTGAAGTAACGATGGAAGATCGCGAAGTCGATCTGGTGAACGAGGGCTATGACCTTGTCATTCGGGCTAACCCAAAGCCGGACTCGGAGCTTGTGGGGTTCTGTTTCCTCAGAGAGCAGCTTTTGGTAGTTGCTGCGCCATCCTTGACCAATCAGCAGCCCGTTCCGGTGGTGGTCAGAAATGCCGCCCGAAACACTTCCTGGCAGATCGCTGGAACGCCCGGTCGTGAAATCGACACCAAGCCTGTCCTTGAACTTCCGGCGTTCACCATGATTCGTGATGCAGTGCTCACCGGGGTTGGGGCCGCTAAGCTTCCCCGCATGCTCGTGGCAGAGGACCTAGCGGCGGGCCGGCTCGTTAGTTGGGGGCCAGTGTCCGGTGCACCCGCTGAGATATGGGCCCTGCACACGTCAAGGCGCTTTGCGAGCGCGAAGGTTAAAGCGTTTATGCAATTTCTCAAAACCGCTTTTCTAGAAGAGTGATTTGCACTCCAAGCATCGCTCGTAGGTGCAGTCTCACAATGAAGTTGACAGTCGTTGTCAGAAAATGACCGATGTGGAGCAGTAATTTGTGAAATCGTAGTCCCGCTTTGTGTCTCTTGTTAACGGTGGTGGTTACGTCAGGCAGTTTTTACGTTCTACAGCCGGAAGGCCCATAAGAGACATCCAAGTTTCTCCATAGCTGTCGTTCAACGTTGGCTGGCTGCACGCCTTGCCTCCCGCGAAGCAGTTTCCAATGCCCGCCCCTTGCTGCCCCCCGCGAAGCCTGACTGCTAGACTGCACAGTAACGTCGTAAATCATGTGGGGAAGAAAGTGGAACGATCCCTGATTGCACAGCACTACCTTAATGCCCTCGACCTGCCGGCACTGCCACCTACGCTTCGTTACCTGAATGATCTGATCCGGCGCCACATTGCGCGGTTGCCGTTCTGCAGCATCGGTCCCCGACTGGGTCTCGACCTGCCGCTTGATCTGCCTGCGCTCTTCGACCGCATTGTCCAACACCGGCGTGGCGGCTATTGTTTCGAGCACAACGGGCTCTTCTTTGCCATGCTCGCGGAGTTGGGGTTCGATGTGCAACTGCTGCTAGCGCGTGTCATCTACAACCGCAATGTTTATCCGGGTCTGACTCATAGGATAACGCTTGTAAAGTTTGGCGCAGAGAGGTACATCGCCGATGTCGGCTTTGGGCCCATGGGGCCGCGTGCCGCTGTCAGCATGTCGGGTGAGCCCGACGTCCGAGAAGGGCAGTCCTACCGCGTGCACGAAGCGCAGCCCAGTGACTGGCACGTGCAGTTAATGAAAGACGACGACTGGTTCTCGCTCTACCGCTTTGAACTTCTGCGCTACGGTGAGGCCGATTGCGAGCTCGGGCACTTTTTCTCCCACCGACACCCGGATGCCGTGTTCGTGAACAACCTGGTTGCGTCGCGGATCTTGGACGGTGAGGTGAGGTCGCTTCGAAACCGCGAATACCGGGTTCTTCGCCCTGAAGGAGACCAAGCGCGACCCATTGAGTGCCCTCAGCAACTTCACGCTATCCTTTTGGAAGAATTCGACCTGACGATGACTGAGGCAGAAAGCCATATCCTCTTTGAAAACCTGCCCTGAATCTGGCTCTGCAAGCGTCGGGTTAAGGCCGGGCGCGGGTACTGATGCCACTTAAGTCACCGCCTCAAAGCCCGGCTCGACAGCGACCTGCAGGCCGCGTGTCACGCACCCGCCACGGTGTCGCCGGGGCTGGCACAGTGGGTCGTGGCTGCGGCTTAGGGCT
>JBAXFI010000237.1:0-3659 GCA_037139995.1 Comamonadaceae bacterium
ACCTGATCCGGGGCCGGGATGACAAACTGGACGTCCGGGATGACAAGACCAAAGGCGGGGGACATTCGCGGAGTCATCCATTGCGTCGCTTGCGACCCACACAAGCCTGAGAGTCGGTGTCGCAAATTACAGAACTCTCAACAATTTGCGGACAGGCCCTTGCTCACTACATTTCATTCAAGAAAGGATCACTACATGAATCTGCGCTTGCACACCGCTCTGATCGCCGCTCTGGCGGTCACCGTCTTTTCTTCGCCAGTTCTGGCACAAACCGACCACAGCATGCACGCCAAACCGGCCGCCAAACCGGCTGCCGCTGATGCAGCCATGGGCGATGCCGTAGTGAAGAAGATCGACAAGGCGGGCAAGAAGGTCACGCTGGCGCATGGCGCTCTGCCCAACGGCATGCCGGCGATGACCATGGCTTACGCTGTCAAGGACGCCGCGCTGCTCGACGGCATGAAGGAGGGGCAGAAGATCCGCTTCGCCACCGACCCTAAGGACAGCATGACGCTGATCCGATTTGAGGTGGCGAAATGAAGCAAAAAAACACTCTGATCATTGCGGCAGTGCTGCTGATCCTGGCACTGGGCACGGGGGTCTTTGTCTACAAGATGCAGACCGACGAGCGCTCGGCGCAGACTGCCGTGCAATCCCAGCGGGCCCTGCTGCGAGCGAACGCCCCCAGCTTTGGCAATGCCGACGCGCCGGTGCACATCGTCGAGTTTCTGGACCCGGCCTGCGGGACTTGCAGCGATTTCTATCCCTTCGTGAAGGGCCTGATGGCAGCGCACCCCGGCAAAGTCAGGGTGACGGTTCGCTATGCCCCGTTTCATCCCGGATCGGATCAGGTGGTGAAGGTGCTGGAAGCGGCGCACCGGCAGGGGCAGTTTCGCCAGACGCTGGAAGCGCTTTTTGCTGCGCAGCCGGTATGGGTGCTGAACCACAAGGCGCAGGTGGACCTGATCTGGCCCTTGCTCAGCGGTCTGGGGTTGGACATGGAACGTCTGCGCACGGATATGAACTCAGCGGCGGTCGCCCAAGTGGTGCAGCAGGACCTCGCGGATGCCAACACCCTGGGCGTGGCCATGACACCGGAGTTCTTTGTCAATGGCAGACCATTGCCGAAGTTCGGCTACGACGATCTGAAGTTATTGGTCGAAGATGCCGTCGCCAAGGCAAAGTAGGGTGAAGCTGATGCAAACCGTATTGCGAGCCGGCATCGCAGCGGCGCTGCTGGCGGCCGGATCAGTCGTCGCCCAGGCCCCTGAATCTGCGCCGGGCGCCAGCGTGGAAAGCCTGTTGCAGCTGGCTAGAGTGCGTAATCCGGAACTCGCTGCCATGCGGCACGAGGCAAGCGCTGCCAGCGAGCGTGTGCTGCCGGCAGGGGCTCTGATGGACCCCAAACTGAAGGTGGAGTTGCAGGACCTGACCAAGGCCGGCGAGCAGGGAATCACGCTTTTACCGTCGAACGTCGGTGGCACCGTCTACACACTGACGCAGGAACTGCCCTGGACTGGCAAGCGCGAACTCCGACGTGACATCGCCAGCCTGGACGCTGACGCCGCGCAGGGTCGCGAGCGCCAGACCTGGGCCGAGCTGGCGGCGCGCATCAAGGCGCTGTTCGTGCAGCGCTATCTGGTGCAGGCCAGCGAGCGTCTGGCCAGCGAAAACCTGGATCTGATGCTGCAACTGGAAAAGGTGATGCAGGTGCGTTACGCCGGTGGGCTGGCGGCGCAGCAGGACATTACCCGCATCCATGTGGAACACACCGGCATGCGCGCCGAGCTGGTGGCGCTCTCGTCCGAGTGGCGCCAGACCCAGGCGCGTCTGAACCTGCTGCTGGGGCGTCCCGCCGACGCCGCGCTGGCGGCGCCGCTGGCCCTGCGGCCCTTGCCGGATTCGGCGCAGCTGGAATTTGCTGCCCTGTCCGAGCGGCTGCGCCAGGCCAATCCGCAAGTGCTGCTTGAAAACAGCCGTGTCAAGTCTGCCGAGAAATCGCGTGACCTCAGCTACAAGAGCCGCTACCCCGACTTCACGCTAGGCGTCAACGCGACACAGCGCCAAAGCGCGGTCCGGGAATGGGGCGTGATGGTGGAGCTCAACCTGCCAATCCGTGATGGCGTGCTGAAGTCGCAGGAGCGTGAGTCCGAGGCCATGCTGGCAGCGGCCCGCGCGCGCCAGGAGGCGGCGGCCAACCAGGCCAAGGCAGATCTGCTGGACAAGCTGCTGGCGCTGGAATCGGCCCGGAGAACCGAACACCTGATGCGCTTCAGCCTGATGCCCCAGGCGGATTTGACCTGGCGTGCCGCGCTGGCTGCGTACGAGAACGGCAAAGCAGATTTTGCGACCCTGCTCGATGCGATGCGTCAGGTTCGCCAGGCCCGGCAGAGCCAGCTCAAGGCGCAGGTCGATGCACAAATGCAGTTGGCGGAAATTGAAAGACTTCTGGGAGAAGATGTATGAGCCACCCCATGAAGCGTGTCATCCCGGACAGATGCCACGTTATCTCGGAGTCACTGTATGTCATCCCGGACTCGCTGTATGTCATCCCGGACTCGATCCGGGATCCAGTCACTTCCCCGCCAATGGGTGGTTTGCAACACACTGGATTCCGGCATTCGCCGGAATGACAGTTGGTTTCCGGAATGACAGTTGATTTCCGGAATGACAGTTGATTTCCGCAATGATAGATTACTAGATACTCCTATGAAAAAGCCATCTCAAATTTTCGTCGGCGTCGCCGCGCTGGCATTGGCTGCCGCGGGTGGTTACTTCATGGGCCACCGAAGTCCTGCTGCTGTACCCGGAGCACACGGCGGCGCACCTGCAACTGTGCTGCCCGCGAAAAAGCTTCTCTATTACCGCAACCCCATGGGCTTGCCCGATACCTCACCCGTGCCCAAGAAGGACACTATGGGCATGGACTACATCGCCGTGTTCGAGGGTGAGCAGGCACACGACAGTGGCACAGCCAACCAGATCCGGATCAGTGCCGACAAAGTGCAAAAAATGGGCGTCCGTACCGAGGCCGTGCAGCTGCGCAGCATGGACAGAACCGTGCGCGCTGCCGGCCGGGTTGAGCCCGACGAGCGCCGCCTCTTCATGGTGGCGCCCAAATTTGAAGGCTATGTTGAACGCCTGCATGTCAACGTGACCGGGCAGCCCGTGGCCAAGGGGCAGCCTCTGTTCGAGGTCTACAGCCCGGAGTTGGTGTCGGTACAGCGCGAGTACGCGATTGCGGCGCAGGGCGTGCAGTCGCTGCAGGGCGCAGACAGCCCGGCCCAACTGGGCATGGGGCGGCTGGTGGAGTCGAGCTTGCAGCGGCTCAAGAACTGGGACATCTCCGAAGAGCAGATCAAGGCCCTGGTGGCTTCCGGGGAGACCAAACGCAGCATGACTTACCGCTCGCCGGTCGGCGGCGTCGTGACAGAGAAGAAGGCGGTGCAGGGCATGCGCTTCATGCCTGGTGAGGTGCTGTACCAGGTATCTGACCTGACCTCGGTCTGGGTCGTGGCCGATGTGTTCGAGCAGGACATTGGCGCCGTCAAGACGGGCGCCAAAGCCAGAATCAGAATCAACGCCTACCCCGACAAGGAGTTCACAGGGACCGTCAGCTACGTCTATCCGACGCTCAAACCCGAGACGCGTACCGTGCC
>JBAXFI010000238.1:0-3656 GCA_037139995.1 Comamonadaceae bacterium
CTGGCGGAGCAGGGGGGATTCGAACCCCCGGAGGGTTTTACCCCTCGCACGCTTTCCAGGCGTGTGACTTAAACCGCTCATCCACCGCTCCAGCGTGCTGAATTTTAACTGAGGGATGGCGCCAATTCGCTGGACGTCGTCGGTAGGTCAAGAAAAAAGCCACCCGAAGGTGGCCTTTTTTCGTAAGCAGAACGCAGGGATTACAGTGCGGTCTTCTTGCCAGCCTTGTAGACCGACAGGGTCATCGACGGGTTCTTCAACTCGCCATTGGGCTCAAACGCGATGGTGCCGGTAACGCCCTTGTAGCTGGCTTCGAGCAGTTTGGCGGTGTAGACCTTCGGATCGGTCGAATTGGCGCGCTTCATCGCGTCAACCAGAACAAACGTTGCGTCATAGGTATAGGGGCTGTAAACCTGGAACTGGCCCGGGAACTTCTTGTCGTACTTGGCTTTCCATGCGGTACCGCCAGGCATTTTCTCGAGCGATGCGCCGCCTTCGGCGCAGATCACGTTTTCCAGCGTCTTGGCGCCAGCAGCCAGTTTGGCAACTTCTGCCGTGCAGATGCCATCACCACCGTAGTATTTGGTGGTGGTCAGGCCGAGTTGCTCCATCTGACGCAGCATCGGGCCGGCTTGGGGATCCATACCGCCGAAGAAAATCGCATCAGGCTTCTTGGCTTTGATCGAGGTCAGGATCGACATGAAGTCGGTTGCCTTGTCGTTGGTGAATTGCTCGTCAACCACCTTCATGCCATTGGCCAGAGCGGTCTTCTTGAACACTTCGGCAACGCCTTGGCCGTAAGCCGTACGGTCATCGATGATGGCGACGGTCTTGAGCTTCAGGGTCGAGTAAGCGTGTGCTGCCAGCCCAGCGCCCAGGGCGTTGTCATTGGCAATGATGCGGTACGTGGTCTTGTAGCCGGGCTTGGTCAGATTGGGGTTGGTTGCCGCGCCGGTGACGTGGGGAATACCGCAGTCGTTATAGACCTTGGAAGCCGGAATGGTGGTACCCGAATTCAGGTGACCCACCACGCCCGCAACCTTGCTGTCGCACAGTTTTTGCGCCACAGCGGTGCCTTGCTTCGGATCCGCAGCGTCGTCTTCAGACTGCAGTTCGAATTTGATCTTCTTGCCGCCAATAACGATATTCTGTGTGTTGAGTTCCTCAACCGCCATCAGGGCACCGTTGTTATTGTCCTTGCCGTAGTGGGCTTGACCACCAGACATCGGAGCCACGTGGCCAATCTTGACCACTTGCACGTCCTGGGCCATCGCCACGCCAGCGGCAACTGCCAATGCGGCGGCAGCAGTAATTTTCAATTTCATTTGCATAGACAACTCCAAAGTTTAAAAAAATGTGAATTAGTGACTAATTCCACGCCCTACACGATAACCCAATTTCTGGTGACTTTAACTAGGGAAGACACCAATTCCGCCGGCAAAGTGCGGATTATTTGTCGGCAGACTCGCCTTTTGGCTGCTCCAAAGCCGCCCGCAGGCTCTCCAGTTGCTCGGCAAACAAGGTCCGCACCAGTTCGCGCACCTGCCGTTCAATCAGTGGATCGAGCCGGGGTGCTGGCGCAGCACCAGCGGCGGCTTGCGCCGTAGGCGGTGCCTGCACGATCTCGGTCAAGGTCGGCAAAAAGCGAGGCGGAATGCGGGGTGAAGAATCCATCAGTCAGAAGTTTTCAAGGTCAGGTCATGTCGCGTAATGGCGTAGCCACGATCGGTGTACTGCTTCCAGCGGGCGCGCGCCAGTTGTCGCTGCTGCTCGTCCTGTCCGACCAGTTCGATGACGCGCTCGAAACGATCAAAACCCTCAGGCACCAGACGGCCAAGATTGAGCAGGACCTGCTGGTGCGATGTGCTGGCTATTGATGTTGCAAGGACCACCGGTGAGGCCGCAACCACGTGGGCCTCGCTGTCGGCCAGGCAATGCGGCACAAAATCAGTCGCCGAGAAAGTCCAGAGCAAGGCATCAAGCTCCCGCAATGTGTCTGGCGGACCGGTCACCACCACCTTGGCGCCGCTGCCCACCGCCTTGCGCAGCAAACGACAGGCGTAGGCCAAACTGTCAGGCGCATTGAAGTGAAAGGCGACCTCGGTCACTGGCGTTTTTCCCGTTGGCTACTTTGCCGAAGCCAGCAGGTACTGCAGCAGCAGGGCCACCGGTCGCCCGGTAGCTCCCTTGGCGGTGCCGCTCTTCCATGCGGTTCCGGCTATATCCAGATGCGCCCATGGGAATTTTCCGGCAAAACGCTGCAGGAACTTGGCCGCGGTGATCGCACCACCAGCGCGCCCAGCAACGTTGGCCACGTCGGCAAAATTACTCTTCAGCCCTTCAGCGTAGTCCTCATCCAGCGGCATGCGCCAGCACAGGTCGGAGCTCGCTTCACCAGCGGCTAGCAGCGCGGCCGCCAGTTCGTCGTTGCTGGCAAACAGACCACTGCGCACGCCACCCAAGGCAATCATGCAAGCGCCGGTCAGGGTGGCGATGTCCACCACGGCGCGCGGTTTGAAGCGCTCGGCATAAGTCAGGGCGTCGCAGAGCACCAGACGGCCCTCGGCGTCGGTGTTGAGAATCTCGATGGTCTGGCCGCTCATGCTGCTGACCACGTCACCGGGCTTGATGGCACGACCGTCGGGCAAATTTTCGCAGGCCGGAATCAGCCCCGCCACGTTGATGGCAGGCTTGAGTTCCGCCAGTGCTCTAAAGACACCCAGCACGCTGGCGGCGCCCGACATATCGAACTTCATCTCGTCCATTTCCGGTGCCGGTTTGAGCGAGATACCGCCGCTGTCAAAGGTGATGCCCTTTCCGATCAGGACTGTTGACGCCACTGTCTTGGCCGCGCCCGTGTAGCGCAGCACGATAAAGCGCAATTGCTCCTGCGAGCCCTGCGCCACCGCCATGAAGGAACCCATGCCGAGCTTGGCCACTTCCTTCGGACCAAGCACCTGGCAGGCAATCTTCGGGTATTTGGCCAGCGCGCGTGCCGCGCCGGCAAGCATGCTCGGTGTGGCATGGTTGGCTGGCCGGTTCGCCCATTCCTTGGCGTACTCAATGCCCGTAACCGCCGCCGCCGTTTGCTCAAACACGGTCTTGAGACTGGCTGCTGCTGGCAGCGCAAGCACAACCCGCTGCAGTGTGCGCGGTTCGGGCTTGGATTTGGTCGTGGTGAACACGTAACTGGCGTCGGCCAGCGCTGCCATGCTGGCGCGCAAGCCCTCGGCCTGGGGGTCGGCAGGAAAACAGAGCACCAGTTTCTTCAGCTTGCTGCCTTTGATGGCAGTCACTGCACCGGCCACGCCCTGGCGCAATTCCCTGACTGAGCCCTCGCCGACGCTGACCAGCACCAGACGCACGCAAGCCAGTCCGGCGGGGCGGTAAATCTGCAATGACTTACCTGCTTTGGTTTCCAGATCGCCCGCCTTGTGCACCTGAGTCACCAAGGCGGACAAGGCATCCTTGCCCGGCTTGAAAGCGGCACCCAGCAGCACAACCATGGCGTCACATGCTTCGTTGCCGGCCGCGGCCAGATCGAGCGTCTTGAGTTCAAAATTCATAAATCACCTTTTATCTGGAGCCCGCACTCGGTCCACAATGTTTCATAATAGGTCGGGATGTTATTCCATTCTTCCGTTCGCCAGGAGCTG
>JBAXFI010000239.1:0-3633 GCA_037139995.1 Comamonadaceae bacterium
GTGCGTTCCACCCATGGTGTGAACTGCACCGGATCGTGTTCCTGGAAGATCTACGTCAAGGGCGGCATCGTGACCTGGGAGACCCAGCAGACCGACTACCCGCGCACGCGTTGGGACATGCCGAATCACGAGCCGCGCGGCTGCTCGCGCGGCGCCAGTTACAGCTGGTATTTGTACAGCGCGAATCGCGTCAAGTACCCGATGGTGCGCGGTCGCCTGCTCAAACTCTGGCGCGAAGCGCGCCTGTCGAACGACCCGGTCGATGCCTGGGCCTCGATTGCCCAGTCCGATGCGAAACGCAAGGAGTACCAGAGCGTGCGCGGTCTGGGCGGCTTTGTACGCTCCAGCTGGGATGAAGTCAACGAGATGGTGGCCGCCGCCAACGTCTACACCATCAAGAAGCACGGCCCCGACCGCATCATCGGCTTCTCGCCGATTCCCGCCATGTCCATGGTCTCTTACGCTGCCGGCAGCCGTTACCTGAGCCTGATCGGTGGCGTCAGCATGAGTTTCTACGACTGGTACTGCGATCTGCCGCCAGCGAGCCCGCAGATCTGGGGCGAGCAGACCGATGTGCCGGAGTCGGCCGACTGGTACAACTCCAGCTACATCATCGCCTGGGGCTCCAATGTGCCGCAAACGCGCACGCCGGATGCGCACTTCTTCACCGAGGTGCGCTACAAGGGCACCAAGACCGTGGCAGTGACGCCCGATTACTCGGAAGTTGCCAAACTGTCAGACATCTGGATGAAACCCAAGCAGGGCACCGATGCGGCCGTGGCCATGGCCATGGGACACGTGATCCTGAAAGAGTTCTACTTTCCGGACGGTGGCAAACAGCGCAGCGCCTACTTCGATGACTACGTGCGCCGCTACACCGACATGCCGATGCTGGTGATGCTGAAGGAACATGAACTGCCCAGCGGTGAGACGGTGCTGGTGCCGGACCGCTATCTGCGCGCTTCCGATTTCAATGGCAAGCTCGGTGCCGCCAACAACCCGGAATGGAAAACGGTGGCGCTCGATGAAAGCGGCAAAGTGGTGCTGCCGGTGGGGGCCATCGGCTTTCGCTGGGGCGCTGACGGACGCGCCGATCAGGGTCAATGGAATCTTCAAGCCAAGGAAGCGCGCCACGGCGGCGATGTGAAACTCAAGCTCACCGTGATGGAAGGTGAGAACCCGAGCAGCGAGACCGCCAAGGTGGGTTTCCCCTACTTCGGCGGCATCGTCAGCGAGAATTTTCCGAACAACGCATCGGGTGACGCCAGCAACAACGTGCTGGTGCGCACGGTGCCGGTGCAGCGCATTTCGCTCGGCAAGGAAGGCGAAAAACGCGAGGCGCTGGTGGCCACCGTGTTCGACCTGCAGGTGGCCAACTACGGTGTGGCGCGCGGCCTGCCGGGCGAGATGGCAGCCAAAGATTTCAACGACGACACGCCCTACACGCCGGCCTGGCAGGAGCGCATCACCGGAACACCGCGCGAGCAGCTGATCACGGTGGCGCGCCAGTTTGCCGACAACGCTGACAAGACCCATGGCAAGTCCATGGTCATCATCGGCGCCGCCATGAACCACTGGTACCACGCCGACATGAATTACCGTGGCGTCATCAACATGCTGATGATGTGCGGCTGCATTGGCCAGAGCGGTGGCGGCTGGGCGCACTACGTGGGTCAGGAAAAACTCAGGCCACAAACCGGCTGGACCGCGCTGGCCTTCGGGCTGGACTGGATCCGACCGCCACGGCAGATGAACTCGACCAGCTTCTTCTACGCGCACACCGACCAGTGGCGCTATGAAAAGCTCGGCATGGAAGAAGTGCTGTCGCCGCTGGCTGACAAGAAGCTCTACGGCGGCAGCATGATCGACTACAACGTGCGCGCCGAGCGCATGGGCTGGCTGCCGTCGGCGCCGCAGCTCAAGACCAATCCGCTGCAGGTGGTGCGTGACGCCGCCGCAGCCGGCATGGAGGCCAAGGACTACGCGGTGAAGAGCTTGAAGGACGGCTCGCTCGCCATGAGCTGCGAGGACCCGGACCATCCGGACAACTGGCCGCGCAATATGTTTGTCTGGCGCTCCAACATCCTGGGCTCCAGCGGCAAGGGCCACGAGTACTTTCTGAAGCACCTGCTGGGCACCAGCCATGGCGTGCAGGGCAAGGACCTGGGGCGGGACGACGCCAAGCCGACCGAAGTGGTCTGGCATGACAAGGCGCCTGAGGGCAAGCTCGATCTGGTGGTGACGCTGGATTTCCGCATGAGCACCACCTGTCTGTACTCCGACATCGTGCTGCCAACCGCCACCTGGTACGAGAAGAACGATCTCAACACCAGCGACATGCATCCCTTCATTCATCCGCTGTCCACCGCCGTGGATCCGGCCTGGCAGTCGCGCAGTGACTGGGAAATCTACAAAGGCTTTGCCAAGAAGTTCAGCGAAGTCTGCGTCGGCCATCTGGGCGTCGAGCGCGAGATGGTGCTCACACCCTTGATGCACGACTCACCCGCAGAACTGGCACAGCCCTTTGGTGTGCAGGACTGGAAGCGCGGCGAGATCGATCTGATCCCCGGCAAGACGGCACCCAATATGGCGGTGGTGGAGCGTGACTACCCCAACACCTACAAGCGCTTCACGGCGCTGGGCCCGCTGATGAACAAGGTCGGTAACGGCGGCAAGGGCATTGCCTGGAACACGCAAACCGAGGTCAAGCAGCTCGGTGAGCTCAATGGCTTGCAGACGGCCGAGGGCATCTCGTGTGGCATGCCGAAGATCGAGACCGACATTGATGCCTGCGAAGTCATTCTGCAGCTGGCACCCGAGACCAATGGCCACGTCGCGGTCAAGGCCTGGGACGCACTGGGCAAGCAGACAGGCCTGGATCACAAGCACCTGGCGATTCACCGCGAAGACGAGAAGATCCGCTTTCGCGACATCCAGGCGCAGCCGCGCAAGATCATCTCCAGCCCGACCTGGAGCGGCATCGAATCCGAAACCGTGTCCTACAACGCCGGCTATACCAACGTGCACGAAATGATTCCGTGGCGCACGCTCACCGGGCGTCAACAGTTCTACATGGATCACCCCTGGATGACCGCCTTTGGCGAAGGCTTTTGCAGCTACCGGCCGCCGGTGGACCTGAAGACCACGGCCGATATCCGGGGCATCAAGCCCAATGGCAACGCCGAAATTGCACTGAACTTCATCACGCCGCACCAGAAGTGGGGCATCCACTCGACCTACAGCGACAACCTGATGATGCTGACGCTGAACCGCGGCGGCCCGGTGGTATGGCTCAGCGAGGACGACGCCAAGCGCGCCGGCATTGTGGACAACGACTGGATTGAACTCTTCAACCTGAACGGCGCCATCGTCGCCCGTGCCGTCGTCAGCCAGCGTGTCAATCCGGGCATGGTGATGATGTACCACGCGCAGGAGAAGATGATCAACACCCCAGGCTCCGAGATCACCGGCGCCCGTGGCGGCATTCACAACTCGGTGACGCGCATTGTGCTCAAACCCACCCACATGATCGGCGGCTACGCACAGTTCAGCTACGGCTTCAACTACTACGGAACCATAGGCACGAACCGCGACGAGTTTGTCGTCGTGCGCAAGATGAACAAGATCGATTGG
>JBAXFI010000240.1:0-3611 GCA_037139995.1 Comamonadaceae bacterium
CCAACATCATTCACCAGGAATGGACCGGCGTCAGCGTCAAGGACCACAAGCAGGCCAAGGGGCTGAGCAGCCACAACCTGCGCGACCACATGACCGAGGCCGAGTTGATCTTCACCGCGCTGGCCGAGCTCTCCACCCGGCAGATTGCCGAAACGACGGATGCCACCGGCATGGCCGACAACAAAACCGCCGCCAAAGCGGGCGGCGGCATCGCCAAGCAAGCGCGCAAACACCTTGAAAATCAAACCGGCAAATCGGTGGTGTCCGCGCAGAACTACTTGGCGCCAATCGCGGTTAAGGCGCTTAAAGTCACAAAGCGGTAGAAGCCGGCCTGTGCCGCAGGCGTACGCTGATCGAGTTCGCCGGCAGTACCGCCGCGCGTGATATTGATCTGATTCAGGTGAACACCAATTTTGTGATTGGCCGACACATGAATGTTGGCAGTTCAACTCTTGGCGGGCTGACTCCAACCTTCGACGTTGACGGCGTAGCGGGTGGCCTTGCCGACGCCTTCAACTTTGAGCAGACCATGGCGCAGCAACGCTGCCAGGTCGCGGGTGGCGGTGGCTTTGGAGCTGCCGGTGATCTGGCTGTATTTTTCTGCCGTCATGCCGCCGAGAAAGCCGCCACCCAACTCGCTGCTTCCGGCTTCCAGCAAACGGTTCAGCGGTTTGCGATTGGGTGGTCATGAGCCGCATTCTAGCCAATACGGCTCATTTTGTGAGCCGTATTTCTGTTGAATCGGCTCAAGCGGGGTGCTGGCGCTGCTATGGCCGGTGTGGAGTTAGGTTTGTTGACGCTGCCTGCTCAAGCGCTGGCTGCAGTGCGGCGCGCAAGGTGGTAACGACGCTGGTCAGTGGCACAGCAGGCAGTAGGTTCTTTTTCAGGAAAGCCACCCACAAGGCCTGCCGGGATTGATCGTTGGCGAACTCGTCACTCAAGCCAATCGGCAACTCTGTTGGCACCACGGTGCCACGGCGGGTGAATGTCGCCGTAATGGCGGCAGTCAAGGTGGCTGGGTCCAGCGCCTCGCGCTCCAGCAATAGCGAGAGGTCCAGATAGTCCTTCAGCCTGCTGTTGGTCATGCCCAGCAGCACCATGGCGTGCAGCTTCTCTGCGACGACCGTATAGACCGGATAGGTGCGCAAGTGCGGCGCGGCAAAGTCTGCAAGCAGCACCGGGTAGACGGCATCCACTGGCCCCGGTGTGACCGCATCGCCAAACCCCACATCAATTTGCGTCTTGCAGCGGGCGCCTGCCAGCTCTGCCGACACGATCAACCGCGCACCGGCATAGCCTGCGTTTTTGCGAATCTCTTCCACACGCACGCTGGCTGCGTCGAAAACAATGCCGTCTTGCGCCGCCACGGTCACGATTTCGCGGAACGCTTGCGCTATTGCACCCAGATCGCTGGGTCCAAAACCCAGCAGATCCACATCCCGCGTGGGCCGGTGCGGCATGGCGTACCAAAGGTTGAACAGCATCGCGCCTTTGAGTACAAAGTGGTCAGCGTGCGCCGACTGGCCCAGCCGGTACAAAAACCGCTCCAGCGCGTAGCGCACCAGTACCGAGTTGAAGTCGGTCTGCTCGGCCTTGGCAATATTGAGCAGGCGTGCCCGAACGGACGCGGCGAGGTCGTGGGCCATCTAGCCCCCGTGCCCCAAGGCTTCAAGATAAGGCCGCATCACATTGGCAACCCGGCAGATCTTGGCGAAGCGCCACAGGTCATCTGCCGTGGCCTTCCTCTGGGCCAAGGCATCTTTGAGTGCCTCGATGGCCACGTCAAGCCCAATCTTGTTGCGGTGTTTGAAGCAGTCGGCCACCGTCTTGGCCACGCCGTACACCCGCAGCGCCACCTGATCGACCTGCACCACCTCAACGCCTGCGGCATACGCCTCGCCCGAAAACTGCACCATCTTCACAGGCGGGTAATCCATCTTGGGCGCGTGGCTGCCCTGCGGCATGGCGATCCAAACCTGGCGCGGCAGCTGCGTGGTGAGTTCGTGTATCTGCAGCGCGGTCAGCAAACAAAACACCGCCTGTGGCACCTTGAGGGCAATGGTGGCCAGGCTCTCATGCTCAGAGCCTCCGCGCTCGGGCAGCCGGTACACACCGCGCCCCACGCGCTCCAGCTGCCCGCTGGCGGTCAGCCGCGAGAGCACCACGCGGGCAATACCCAGCTCGTGCAAATGGCTGGCGCGCAGCAGGCCCCGTTGGCAGGCTAGCTCCAGTACGCGTTGAACTGGCCCCCAAAAAATGGACGCCACGAAGTCTGTAAATTTGACTTTTTGGAGGGTATATGAAAGCAGGAACTGATAGGAAGTACACGAATGAATTTCGGGATGCGGCAGTCAAGCAGGTAGAGACTGGCGGGCGCAGCATGACCGCGGTGGCACGTTCACTGGAGATGTCAAGCAAGACATTGGCGAATTGGGTGTACCGGGCACGCAAAGGCCAGGCTCTGATCAAGCGCCAGCCCGTACTGCCGGTCTCGGAACTGCAGGCCGAGGTGAGCCGACTGCGACAGGAGAACACGCGGCTGAGGCTGGAGAAAGAAATCTTAAAAAAAGCGGCGGCGTACTTTGCCAAGGAGTCGATGTGAAGTACGCCTGGATTGAGAAACATCGACAAATTTACATGACAACGATGATGTGCGAGTTGCTCTCGGTTTCGCGCAGCGGCCTCAACGCTGCACGTTCTCGCGCACCATCCAAGCGCAGGCGCGACGATGAACAGCTTGTCGAGCAGATCCGATGCGCTCATCGCAAGCACCGGGGTCGCTACGGCAGACGGCGAATGACACCGGAGATCAGCCAGGCGCAGGGTCGAAAGATCAATCACAAACGCATCGCCCGCCTGATGCGCGAGCATGGGCTGCAAAGCCACAAACGACGGCGTTTCAGAGTGGTGACGACCGACTCCAAACACGCACACCCGCTGGCACCCAACGTGCTCAAGCGTGATTTCGCGGCACTGGCTCCAAACCAGAAGTGGTTGGCAGATATCACGTACGTACCGACCGATGAGGGCTGGTTGTACCTGGCGCTGGTACTGGACTTGTATGCGCGCAAGCTGGTGGGTTGGGCGATGAGCGAGACGATGCCCCTGGAACTGACGCTACAGGCACTGGAACTGGCCCTGGGCTGGCGCGATACCGAAGAGGGCATGGTTCATCACTCGGACCGGGGATCACAGTACGCAGCCAACGATTACCGGGAAAAGCTCGAAGCGCTGGGCATCACGGTATCGATGAGCCGCAAGGGGGACTGTTGGGACAATGCGCCAATGGAATCGGTCAATGGCACTTTGAAGGTCGAGTGCGTGAACGACGTGCACTTTGAGACGCGCGAGCAGGCAAGGCGAGAGATTGTCGAATACATCGGTTACTACAATACCGAGCGTCGCCACTCTTCGTTGGGCTACCTCACGCCGGCCGAATTTGAGCGGCGCTGGCGCGAGGGGTCAAACCCAACGCCACCGACATCAAAGCAATGAGTGGCACCGCGTTACCCACCGCCGGCCGGTTCCGGTTCGTCGCAAGCGACCGAACCAGCCGTCCGTGGATAACGCTCTTCGTGCTTCGTGGCGTCCACGTTACGGGGTCCGGTTCA
>JBAXFI010000241.1:0-3585 GCA_037139995.1 Comamonadaceae bacterium
GATTACCATTTAACCCTACCATTGAGCAGCGCAAGCCCTGCCAAACCTGACCCACAGGCAATTGGTTGGCAGAGAATGTTTTGAATTGTTATGGGCCGTTCTGTGGTTGAACGACCGAACAGACCGACTAATTGCCTTCTACTTGTGATTGACTGTCGATCGACGATACGGAATTTCTGTTAAGAAGTGCGGCTGGCTGGCTGGCTGGCTGGCGCAAGCGAGTGGAATTCCGGCAAGCTGCCAAAAGTCGACCAGCCAACAGGGAGAACAAAGCGCTCCAGCAGAAATTCGCGCATCCGCATAAGATGCGCGCGCAAGATTCCTATCGAATCCCAAACTCCTCAAAGGAACAGATTCATGACACGCCTGACCGCCAAAGACTTTCAGCCAGAAGTGCTCCAGTTGTTCGATCGCTACGTACACGGTGACATCAGCCGCCGGGGCTTCCTGGACAGGGCAGCCACCCTGGCCGGGTCTGCTGCGGCAGCAGCAGGCTTGCTCGCAGCACTGAACCCGCAATTTGCCCAGGCCCAGCAGGTCGCAGCTGGCGACGCGCGCCTGCAAACCCGCTACCAGGTGTTTGAAGCCCCTGACGGCAATGGGGTGGTGCGTGGCTACCTTGCCAGGCCGGCGGGCGTCAGCGGAAAACTCCCGACCGTGCTGGTCATCCACGAAAACCGTGGACTCAACCCGCACATCGAAGACATCACGCGCCGCCTGGCTCTTGACGGGTTTCTTGCCTTTGCGCCCGATGCCCTGCACTCCCTGGGTGGCTATCCGGGTGACGAAGACAAGGCGCGCGAGCTCTTTGCAAAACTGGATGCAGGCAAGACGGTGAACGATTTCATTGCCGCCGCGCGCGCGCTTCTCACTTTCCCGGAGAGCACCGGCAAAGTGGGTGCCGTGGGCTTTTGCTATGGTGGCGGTGTGGTGAACGTACTGGCCACCACGGTCCCGCAACTGGCTGCTGGCGTCGCGTTCTATGGCTCCCAGCCGCCCGCGCAGGATGTGCCAGCAATCAAGGCACCCTTGCTGCTGCACTACGCTGGCGTCGATGACCGGATCAACGCTGGCTGGCCAAAATACGAGGCAGCGCTCAAGGCCGCAGGTAAGAGCTATGAGGCTTTCGTTTACGCCGGCGTGCAACACGGTTTCAACAACGACACGACGCCACGCTTCGATGCCGAAGCGGCCAAACTGGCCTGGTCGCGCACGACGAGCTTTTTCAGGAAGCATCTGGCATAGCCGCTGCATTGAAGGCTTCGCAGGGACTTGTGATTTATACAAAGCAGCTGCTTGCCAAAAATAGGGAATCTGGGTATGCTGCAAGGCCATGATTGCCACTGCCCTGTCACTTGCCAACCCGCCCAAGCGAGCGCGTGGCCGGCCCCGCAAGACCGAGGAGGAGCGCGACGACGGCAACCGCCGCCAGGCATTGCTCGCGGCTGCCGCACGCCTGTTTCGGGTGCAGGGTTTTGCGGCGACCAGCACGCGTGACATTGCCGCTGCCGTGGGCATGCACAGCGGCTCGCCTTTTTATCATTTCAAGAGCAAGGATGCACTGCTTTGCGCCGTCATGGAAGAGGGCATGCACCGGGCCATTGCGCGCCAGACCCGTGCCTTGCAGGAGGGCGGAGCCGCCAGCACACCGCTGTTGCAGATCAAAAGGCTGATCCGCGCCCACTTTGACACCCTGCTCGGCCCCGGCAATGACTTTGTGCCGGTGATGCTTTATGAGCACCGATCCCTCAATGCCCAGCAGCGCAAGTTGCTGGCCAAACTGCAGGTCGATTACGAGGCGGCCTGGACGCCGGTCCTTGAAGCCTTGCACGCGAGCGGCCATTTGCGCGCACCGGTGAAGCTCTCCAGGCTGTTGATTCTGGGGGCGTTGAACTGGTCGGTGCAGTGGTTTGACAGAAAAAAGGGCGCTTCGGTCGATCAGCTGACCGATGCCGCCATGGCCTTGTTTTTGAAGGAGTCCTGATGGCTTACGGTTCTGTATTTGCGAGCGGCTTGTTTGCCGGCAAGGTGGTGCTGATCACGGGTGGCGGCTCCGGCATCGGGCGCTGCGTTGCACACGAGCTGGCGGCGCTCGGTGCGCACACCGTGCTGCTCGGGCGCAAGGCTGAAACCCTGCAGGCGGTGGTGGACGAGATCACGCAGGACGGCGGAGCGGCCAGCTCCCATGTCTGCGACATCCGTCAGGAAGACGTCGTCAAGCAGACGGTGAGCGCCGTGGTCGAGCGTCATGGGCACATTGATGGTCTGGTGAACAACGCAGGAGGTCAGTACATGACGCCGCTGGAGGCGATCAGTGCCAAAGGCTGGGAGGCGGTCATCAACACCAACCTGACCGGCGGCTTTTTGATGGCGCGCGAGTGCTTTGTGCAAAGCATGAACAAACATGGCGGCGCCATTGTCAATATCGTGGCCGATATCTGGGGCTCCATGCCGGGAATGGGACACAGCGGTGCGGCGCGGGCCGGTATGGTCAGCTTCACCGAGACCGCGGCCATCGAATGGGCGGGCCGCGGTGTGCGCGTCAATGCGGTGGCGCCAGGCTACATTGCCTCCAGTGGCATGGACAAGTACCCGCTGGAGGCCGGGCCGATGTTGCGGGAGATGGCCAAAACGGTGCCCATTGGGCGTTTTGGAACCGAGGCTGAAACGTCGGCGGGAATTGTCTTTCTGCTCAGTCCGGCCGCGTCGTTCATCAGCGGCAGCACCCTGCGCATCGATGCCGCACGGCCACAGGTTCGCATGGGGTGGCCCATGCGTGTGGCCTCCAAAGAGGTACAGCAGCGCGCTGCCATCAAACCCTTTGACGGCTTTCACCGTGCCCAGACACCCAAGGTCTTTCAAGTCGAAACGCCCACAAACAAGGAATGAACATGGAACTGATAGCAGATACCGACCCGGACGCAGTTGCACTGGCCGATGCGGCACGCCGCTTTATTCAGACTGAGGTTGCCGCGCACCTCGATGAGTGGGAGGAAGCTGGCGAGTTTCCGCGCAGCCTGTACGGGCGCGCAGCCGAACTCGGTTGGCTTGCGATGGGCTACCCCGAGCATCTGGGGGGCACACCGGCGAGTTGGACTCTGCGCAATGCGATGACGGTGGCGATGGCGCGCGTGGGTGGCAGTGGCGGCCTGATGGCCAGCCTGTTCAGCCACAACATCGGCTTGCCGCCGGTGCTGCGTCATGGCAGCGCCGCCTTGCAGCAAGAGGTGGTGCCGCCTGTGCTGCGTGGTGAAAAAATATCCGCGCTGGCCATCTCGGAGCCGGGCGGCGGCACCGATGTATCGGCGCTGCGCACCACGGCGCGACTGGAGGGTGACGAGTATGTGGTGGATGGCGACAAGATCTTCATCACCTCTGGCATGCGCGCTGACTGGCTGACTGTTGCGGTGCGCACCCATCCCAAGGACAAAGGGCCGGGGGGCATCTCGATGCTGATGGTGCCGGGCGACACGCCAGGTCTGTCGCGCACCGCGCTCAAAAAAATGGGCTGGCTGTGTTCCGACACCGCGCAACTGCGCTTTGACGGCGTGCGGGTGCCGGCGCGCTATCTGGTGGGCGAAGAGG
>JBAXFI010000242.1:0-3571 GCA_037139995.1 Comamonadaceae bacterium
ATCCGTCAAACTTGAACACCAGCACGCCCTTGTTGGCGACTTCCAGCGCAATCGATCGCGCCGTGTTGGTTACGGATTTGACGCTGCCCGTCACTTCTTCAGCAAAGGCTGGTGCGACCAGTGCGAGCGCAAGTGCAAGTGTCGATAGCTGAAACGTTTTCATGTTGACTCTCTAGCAAAAATTAGTGACTCCACGCCCCGGGTTTTCTCAGCAGCCCGCTGTCTTCTTGAAGGACTTGGCAGTGTTCTTGCCGTCCTTGTCGAAACGCGCCCGGATCTCGTCGCCTTCGACGATGCGCTTGTCCTTGAACTTATCGAGCGTCAGGTCATCCGTGACGGTGATCGTGACCTGCTCTGCCGTCTTGGCGTCCTTCAGGATGGCGGTGGCCGACTTGCCGTCCGGCGCCAGCTTGATCTTGGTGACCGGGCCGACCATCTTGCCCTCTTCGGCGAAGGCGTTGGCGGTGAAGGTGGCACCAGACAAAGCCAGCGCAGCGCTCAGAATCAGTGTTGAAAGTTTAGATTTCATTTTGAACTCCTAGTGAATACGGTGTTGCTTAGAACTTGACGTCAAAGGTGGCATAGACATTGGTCGCGTTTTCCAGCGGGGTCATGGTCATCATCTGACCAGCCACACTGTTGATCTCGACCGGTGCACCAACCCAGTTGTTGCTGCCTGTGTACTTGAAGTTGTAGCGTTGCACACCCAGGCGGAAATAGGCGCGACTGAAGAAGGACGAGATCGGCGTGCGGTCAAGTTCCTGGATCATGTAGGCTTCAACGACGTCGCCACGCGTGCCGACCTTGGAAGTCCACATGTCATCCGCGGCCGGGGCAAAAGTGATCCAGTCTTTGGATCCGTGGTTGTACTCAAAGCCCAGCTTGGTGCGTGAGGGCAGGTCGTAGCGCATGCCCAGAGCCACGGCGGTGCCGGTCTTGCCGGTGGGTGCTTCCGGGCCAAAGAAGGAGCCCGTCATCAGCCCCTGGAAGCCAAACTGTGCCGAAACATTGTTGTTCGGGCGCGTACGGCTCATGCCCCAGTCACCAAACAACTGCAGATCACCCGGACCGACCTTCTTGAAGGTACTCATGAAGCCAATGCCCAACCAGTCAATATCACCCAGATTGGTCTTGGCGCCGGTGTCGCCGAAGTAGGTGTTGCTCATGGTCGGCGCATCAAAAATATTGATGCCGCGGTTCCATTGCATCCAGACGCGCAGCGGATCCGTATCAATTGGAATCACCGCAACGCCAACCATGTCGGTATCAGCCAGAGAATTGCCGGAAGACTTGCTGAAGCCACTCTCGAAGCCGCGGCCGTAGCAGATCTTGGCGTAAGCGCCGGGCAGCGCATCGATGTCTGGTGCGTAACCCACGGTCATGCCGTCAAAAGCGTAGTCGACCAGCAGGGACGGCGTGCCGCCATTGCCCGGACGCGGATTGTTCAGGCGCAGATTGCTCGGCGCCCCGTTGGTCGAAGGACGACGGCCAACCGAGAACCAGATTTCCTTGTCGGCAATATTGCTCCAGGTGGCGTAGGCCCGGTCCACGTTGAGATAGCTGGTCGATGGCGTGTGGCTCAGAGTTCCATCAAAGGCACCAACCCGGTCGGCAAAGAAGGGAGCGCCGCCGGCGTTGGTCGTTGCGGCGTCATCCTGTGCGCCGAACAGCTTGTACATCACCAGGCGTGCATTGACGCTCACGTCCTGCGTTGCCTTGGCGCCCAGGTCCAGACCAAAGCGGTTGCTGTACAGGCTGTTGTTCTTGGGCTTGTAGGCCGGCACGGTTACGGCAAATCCGCCCATACCCTGAACCATGCCGGCGTTCATCGGATTGGCCAAAAAGGCGTTGGCTTGATCGTAGGTGGCAACGCTGTTCATGCCTTGCGCAAAGCCCATCAGGCCGCTCAGTGCCCCTGCGGTTGACATGCCACCGGCCTGCGGAGCGCCGAAGTAGCTGGAGGATCCGGGTGCGGCCGACGGATTGGCAAAGAAATCTGCCTGCAGCTTTTGCTGCACATTGGCAAAGGTGGCGTTGACGTCGGTGAAGGTCTTACTCTGGCCTTCCAGATAGTCGTAACGGAAACGATAGTCCCCACCCACCGTCAGCCATTTTCCAAGCGACTTGTCCTCCAGTTTCTTGACCTGGCTCTTCAAGTCATCCAGCGCAACGGCCTCCGACTTGCCGGCCACTGCCTTGACTTGTTCTGCTGTCTGCGCCGCTTTGACCTCATTGGCCTTGACCTGGCTCTTCAACGCTTCGAGTTCGCGCGACAGCGAATCAATGCGGCTCATCAGATCCACATCAGCCGCACTGGCTGCCAGTGGCATCAGCATGCCGGCAATCAATGCTGCCAGCAAATTCATCTTGAATGTTCTGTTCATAAATTTCTCCTGGAAAGTTGACATAAAAATCGGTTCGGCGGGGCTAGCTGTGCTTGCCCGACGTTGCTTCATCACCGAGGTCTTCCCAGCCGGTGATCATGGCTTTGATCTGCGACGTGAGCTTGTGACCCGTGGTGGAAAGGTAGAGATGGGAAATCAGGAAAGCCAGCATCAGGAAGGCACCCAGCGTGTGCCCGGTCGCAATCCATTCCAGGCGCAAGCCGCCCAGACCCCAGGCCGCCCAGCTCGCATAAAAGAGGTAGAGCCAGCCGGTAAACCAGAGCAGTGGACTGAGCAGCGTCAGCACCGCCAGATAAGTCAGCCGTTGCAAGGGGTTGTGCTTGTTGCTCAGGCTGGGCCGGAACGGATGCGGTTCATCCTTGAAGATGCCCGATGAGTAGTACTTGGCGATGGCGGCGACGTTCTGTAGTGTCGGGATGTAATGCCGCCACTCGCCGGTGGTGAGATGCCAGAAGATGGCGAAGATCCACAGGGCGACAAGGGTCCAGGCGGCGATGGTGTGATAGTCCACAGCCTTGGCGAAGCCGAACAGGCGGTAAGTACCGTGGACCTCGAAGCCGGTCACCAGCATCGAGATGACCAGCAGCGCCTGGGACCAGTGCCAGAAGCGCTCAAAAGGTTTGAAGAGATAGACGCGTGACATGAGTGTTCTCCGGTTTAACTGTTGCGCTTGCGGGCGACGACACGACCCAGGCCGTGGCCAAGGACACCCAGCAGGGTCAGCAGGGCCACAGCCCAGCCACCAAGCTCCAGCCAGCGCGCGTGGTCGCGGCTGCGTCCCGGCATATAGACACCGTCAATCTTTTCCAGCCGGCCGTTATTGACGTGACACTCAACGCAGCCCAGTGCTTTTTCTTTTGGTGCCACCATGTGGTTGATCGCCCACATGCTCTCGGTTTCGATGAAATCGACCTTGCCCGAGAACTTCACACCACCCGCTGCCATACCTGCGGTGACGGCTTTCTCCCAGTCCAGGTTCTTCCAGAACGCCGTGCCATCGCTGCCGGCCAGGTGGGTGATGACCAGCGACTTGTTGATCGGGTCGTATTGCTGCTTGCCGCGGAACAGCTTGATCGGCCAGATCATGGATTTGCCGTCGTTCGGGCTGCCTTCAAAGCGATTGATCTGCGTCGGCTTGTCGCCTTTTTCTATTCTGTCGCCAACCA
>JBAXFI010000243.1:0-3571 GCA_037139995.1 Comamonadaceae bacterium
TCGGTCCCTTTTCGCAGTAGCCGTGGCAGCCGGTGGTTCTGACCTCGATCCTGTCACCCAGCGGGGCGGCGGCAGCTTTGAAGGCGGCCGCGACCGCTGCCGAGTCCAGACCGTCGCAGGCCGCACCGGCACAGACGGCGATGCAGGGTTTGGCGCTGGAGCGCTTGGCCAGGATTTCGGCCCTGAATTTTTCCAGCTCAGCGGCTGTTTGCAACTTTGGCATTGGATGACCTACTCGTATTGTTTCAGGACGTCTTCGACCTTGTCCGGTGTCATCCGGCCATAGTGCTTGCCGTCGACGATCAGCTCCGGGGCGATGCTGCAACTGCCCAAACAGGCGCCTGTTGCAAAAGTAAATTTGGCATCGGCGTCGGTCTGCCCGTCCTGCAGGCCGGTCAGCTCCTCCACCTTGGCCTGCAGCCTGGCCGCACCGCGCAGGTGGCAGGTCATGCCGGTGCACACATGCACTTCGTGCCGTCCTTTCGGCGTCAGGCTGAATGTCTTGTAGAAGCTGGCGATCTGCATCACCTGGGCGAAGGGCACCTGCAAGGCGTCGGCCACCTGGTGCATTACTTCGCGCGGCAGCCAGTGGTTCGCATGCTGGATTTCCACCAGAGCGTGGATCAGCGAGCTCGGCTGGCCACGGTATTTCTCGATGATGGCGTTGATTGTTTCTTCGCTCATAGTATGGATTGACCTCTGATTGCTTGTTGCGCTTTAACGTGAAATAGCGGTTTTGACTTTGTCATACCGGGCTTGACCCGGTATCCATGTATTCGGACTGCATGGATTGCGGATCAAGTCCGCAATGACAAGCCAGGGGTTCGCAATGACAAACAGGATGTCCGCAATGACAAACGCTAATAGCCGATACATTTGAAATTTCCATCTTCTTTAGGCGGCCACCGCGACCTGTGCCTGCTTGCCGTTCAGCCGGACGATGCCCTGCGCCGACAGGGCAAGCAGATGGCGCGCCACTTCCGAGTCCTGGACGCCGATTTTTGCTGCAATATCCTCGGCTGTCGTCAGGTCGGCGCGCAGCGCGCCCATGATGCGACCCATGGTCAGCTTGTCGAGCACCAGTTCCTTGAACAACGGTTCGTAGTCAGGTCTGGCAAAGAATTCCTTGTAACCATTTTCGGTCCGCTTGCTCACCCGGAAACGTTCGCGCTCGACCAGCTTGAAGTAGGGCACCAAATCCGTCGCCGCCTTCAGGCCGTCGAGCAGACCAGCAACGTCGCGTCCTTCGCTTGAGCCAAAGGGACCCAGGGCTTTGATCTTGGCTCCGAACTCGTGCATGATCTCGGCGAAGCGTATGCCTTCGCCGGCGGAGACCCATTCCAGGCGCAGCCGGTCCGGGTTGATGCCGATGTTCTCCAGGATGCGCTTGGCGACGAAGCTGTTACCCAGGGCGTCGTAATTGCCTTCCGGGTTGTAGTGACAGTCGCCCAGATGGCAGCCGCCGATAAACACGGCGTCGGCCTTCTTGGCGAAGGCGCGCAAGATGAACTCCAGATCGACCCGGCCCGAGCACATCAGGCGGATCACGCGCAGATACGGCGGATACTGGAAGCGCGAGACACCAGCCAGATCGGCGCCGCCATAGCAGCACCAGTTGCACAGAAAACCGACGATGACGGGTTTGAATTCAGAAGGGGCGGCCATGTTTGGTACCTTAACGTGAAATAACGGCTTTGGCTGTCATCCCGGACCCTGAAGTTGTCATCCCGGGCCATGAAGTGGTCATCCCGGACTTGATCCGGGATCCAGTGCCAGGGGGCCATGGATTGCGGATCAAGTCCGCAATGACAAAGCAAGGGCCCGCAATGACAAAGCAAGTGCCCGCAATGACAAAGCAAGTGCCCGCAATGTCGAAGCAAGGGCCCGCTATGTCGAAGCAAGAGCCCGCTATGTCGAAGCAAGGGTCCGCAATGACAAACATTGAGAAATCGTAAATTTCTGTCTCCCTTAAGTTGGTCTTTTCAGACCTCGGCCAGCGCGGCATCAATCTGGACGAACACCTCGTCGTCCGTGTAGTGTGAAAGGCTGATGGCTGCGGTCGGACACTTGGCGACGCACAGACCGTCGCCCTTGCACAGCACGGAATTGACCACTGCCTTCTTGCCACGCGGCGTATCCTCGAACGAGATCGCACCATAAGTGCAGACCGAGATGCAGGCGCCGCAGGAGACGCAGTCCCTGGCGGACACAGCGCACACCGCGCCCGAGGCCACCACCGTGTCGTTTGACAGCAGGGTCAGCGCTCGTCCGGCTGCACCATATGCCTGAGTGATGGTCTCCGACAGGTGCTTGGGATACTGCGCGGTGCCGCACAGGTAAACGCCTTCCGCCGCAAAGTCCACCGGCCGTAGCTTGGCATGGGCTTCCTGGAAGAAGCCGTCCGGGCTCAAGGGCACTTTGAACATGCGCGCCAGTGCGGCGGAACCGGCAGCGGGAATCACGGCCGCGGCCAGAATGATGGCATCGGCATCGAGTTCGAGCTTCTTGCCCAGAATCGGATCGGCTGCGGTGACCCGGATGAAGCTGCGAGCGCCTTGTTCGATGCTTTCGAGCTGCGGCTTGTCGTCCGCCTCGTAGCGGATGAACTTGACGTTCTGGTTCGAGGCCTCGAGGTAGTAATCTTCACGGAAGCCATAGGTCCGGATGTCGCGGAACAGCACGTAGATTTCGACCTCCGGCTTGAGCGCCTTCATCTTCAAAGCGTTCTTCATGGTTCCGCTACAGCAGACGCGGGCGCAGTAGTTGCGGTCCTCGTTGCGGCAACCAACGCACTGGATCATCACCACGTTCTCGGCTGCCATCAGCTTTTCTTCCTGCTTGGCGAGTTTGCCTTCCATCTCCAGCAGCGTCATCACCTTGTCGCTCTTGCCGTACAGGTACTCGGTCGGTTTGTACTCGGCCGCGCCGGTGGCGATGATGGCGGCACCGTGTTTGATGGTGCGTACCCGGGCCTTGGACTTGACCGTGGTCGTGAAATTGCCAACGTAGCCATCCACATGCGTTATCAAAGCATCCATGATGGCGTGGATCTTCGGGTGGCGATACACCTTTTTCTTGAGGTCCTTCAGGAAGCTCTGGACGTCCATCCCTTCGAGTGTGTAGTGCAGGCGGTTGGCCATGCCGCCCAAGTCCGAGGCTTTCTCGATCAGGTAAGTCTCATAGCCCTGTTCGGCCAGGGTGTGGGCGCTGATCATGCCGGCCACACCGCCGCCGATCACCAGTGCGGTCTTGTCCACCGGCAGCGAAAACTCGTCAAGTGGTTCGAGTATGCCGACCCGTGCCACTGACATGCGAACCAGATCCTTGGACTTCGCCGTTGCGGCTTCCTTCTCCTTGGAGTGCACCCAGGAGCAGTGCTCGCGGATGTTGGCCATGTCGATGTAGTACTGGTTCACGCCAGCTTCGCGCAAGGTGTCGCGAAACAGCGGCTCGAGCGTGCGCGGCGTGCAGGCGGCGATCACCACCCGGTTCAGCCCCTTGTCGCGGATCGTGTCGGAGATCGCCTGGGCGGTATTGGTGGCGCAGGCGAACAGCGAATCTTCGACGTGGA
>JBAXFI010000244.1:0-3565 GCA_037139995.1 Comamonadaceae bacterium
GCCGGCATGAGGGCATTGACGCTGCATACCGGCGGTGATCTGGGTGACAGCCACAACTGGCGCGCCGGCCTGTCCTGGCTCTCCGCCAAGGCGAGCGATCAGGCGCTGACGGCCATGGACACCGCAGGCAAGATGGTGAGCAACGCCTTTAGCGGCACCACGCGGGTCTGGGTGCTTGATGGCGTCTGGAAGTGGGCGCCCAGCGGCAACGCCACGCACACCAGCTTCAAATTGCAGGGCGAGTACCTGCACAGCACGCGCAGTGGGAGTCTGACCTATGACCTCAATGGCCTGAATCTGACGGACGCGCATCGCGCCGCGCAGTCGGGCTGGTATCTGCAAGGCATTTACCAGTTCATGCCGGGCTGGCGCGTCGGGCTGCGCAGAGAGCGCCTGAACCCGGGAACGCCGGACTACGCCAGCAACGCAGCCTGGCTTTCGGGCACTGCCTACCAGCCGGGCAAGACCACGCTGATGCTTGATTTCACTCCGAGCGAATTCTCGCGTCTGCGCCTGCAACTGGCGCAGGACAGGTCCAGAGAAGGTGTGACCGACAAGCAAGTCTTCCTGCAATACCAGATGAGCCTGGGTGCGCACGGTGGCCACAGCTATTGAAGTCCATGAATTCGAGGAACACATCCATGATGAATCAGAAAACAGTCTCCCGCGTACTGCTTGCAAGCCTGCTCGGGTTGACGCTGCCGGCGCAAGCCGCGCTGCGAATCTTTGCCTGCGAGCCAGAATGGGGCGCCTTGGCGCAGGAGCTCGGCGGCAAACTGGTCGAGGTCTCGGTTGCCACCAGCGCCTTGCAGGACCCGCATCAAATCCAGGCCAAGCCCAGTCTGATCGCGCGCGCGCGCAACGCTGATCTGGTGCTTTGCACCGGTGCCGAGCTGGAGATTGGCTGGCTGCCGCTGTTGTTGCAGCAGGCCGGTAACGCCAAGGTTCAAGCCGGGCAGAGTGGCAACTTTGCGGCGGCAGACTTTGTCCGCAAACTCGATGTGCCACGCCAGCTGGACCGCTCGCAAGGCGACGTGCATGCCGCCGGCAACCCGCATATTCAAACCGACCCGCGCAATATCGCGCTGGTGGCAACGGCGCTGGGCGCGCGCCTGGCGCAGCTGGATCCGGCCAACGCCAGCCAGTACGCACAGCGCCTGACGGATTTTTCGCAGCGCTGGCAGCAGGCGATCGTGCGCTGGAGTGCGCAGGCGGCGCCGCTCAAGGGCGTTGCTGTGGTATCGCAGCACAAGGCTTTTGTCTATCTGTACGAATGGCTGGGTCTGAAAGAAGTGGCGGTGCTGGAGCCCAAGCCCGGTGTGGAGCCCAGTGCCTCGCACCTGCAGGAAGTGCTGGCCTCGCTGAAGAACACGCCGGCGCGCATGACGCTGTACTCCGCTTACCAAAGCCCGAAACCGGCCGAGTGGCTTAGCACCAACGCCGGTGTGCCAGCCGTCAAGATCCCGTTCACGGTAGGTGGCACGGACGATGCAAAAGACCTGTTCAGCCTGTTCGACGACACGCTGGCCAGGCTGCTGGCAGCGGGAGCCAGGCGATGAACTGGCACGCGCTGGACTGGGGCATTCTTGGCCCGGCGCTGATTGCCGGGCTGCTGGTGCTGGCCACGCACGTGCCCCTGGGCAGCCAGGTGCTGGCGCGTGGCATTGTTTTCATTGACCTGGCGATTGCCCAGATCGCCGGGCTTGGCGTCATTGGCGCAGACGCGTTGGGCCTGCCCGAAGGTGGTGTTGCCGTGCAGGTGGCCGCGGTGACAGCGGCCCTGCTGGGCGCCTGGCTGCTGACCTGGACCGAACGGCGCGCGCCACAGCAACAGGAGGCGCTGATTGGCGTCATGTTCATTCTGGCAGCCTGTGCCGGCATTCTGCTGCTCTCTGGTAACCCGCATGGCGGCGAGCACCTGAAAGAGCTTCTGGTCGGTCAGATTCTGTGGGTCAACACCACGCAGTTGCTGTGGCTCGCAGGCGCCACAGCTTTGCTCTTGCTGGCACTCTGGAAGGGCTGGGTGCAGCGCCTCGGGCGTTTCGGTTTTTACGCCGCCTTCGCGCTCGCCGTCACCGCATCAGTCCAACTGGTCGGGGTTTACCTGGTGTTTTCCAGCCTGATCATTCCGGCGCTGGCGACGCGCCAGCTGCAAGGCCGACGCCGCCACTTCACCGCCTACGCCATCGGTGCCCTGGGCTATGCCAGTGGCCTGACGCTGTCAGCCCTGTTTGACCTGCCTTCGGGTGCCGTGATTGTCTGGACCCTGGCGGCATGGGCGCTGGCGCTTAACCGGTTTCTGGGCGCCCCTACACCCAAGTGAAAAGGCTCGCCTACTCAGGCCGCTTTCAGGTACATATCGATGTGCATTGTTGAAAAGGGGCACGCCACACCGCCGCTCTCGGTGCGTTCAAGCAGGCCCAACTCGGCCAGCGTTGTCACATCTTCGTGCACGCGTTTTACGTCGCGCTCGACCAATCGAGCCAGTTCTCGCACAGACACTTCACCCCTGCCCTGGCAGGCCCGTACAACTTCCCAGCGCTTTTCGGACAACTGGCCAAAGAAATCACCAGGGCTTTCAAAGTTCAAAACTTCACCCTGGTAGCTGCCAGCTTTGGCCGCACGGCCCGCTGCGCGCAAGGCGCCCTGCCAGTCGGCTTGCATCGTGATGGTGAGGTAACGATCGGTCATGGTGTTCTCCGGGCGTACACGGCGCGGTATTTGTAGCCGTGTTCTGTGGGAGGCACTGGTTCCGGCACTCTCCAGATCACCAGTTCAATCACACCACCGTCTGGCGTGATGTTCTTGAATTTGGTAACTATTGATGTTTCCGAAATTCATGACACCGCCCAACAAGAACGGGATACCGCATTGTCATTGCGCGTGCCCTTGTCATTGCGGGCCACGACCCGCAATCCAGTGGTGGCGCAGCACTGGATCCCGGATCAAGTCCGGGATGACAGTTACTGAGTCCGGGATGACAGTGTGTTCCTTCGTGCGTGTCATGATTTATGGAAAGCTCAGAGGTCAAACGCTGCGGTCCGTCAAGTCGCCGCGACGACTGCGCCACTGGCGTCGAAGACGCCCTCAAACAGCACCGAGCTGAGATAACGCTCGCCGGAATCAGGCAGGACCACGACGATGGTCTTGCCGGCGTTTTCAGGCCGCTTGGCCAGACGCACGGCAACCGCCGCCGCAGCGCCGCATGAGATGCCCGACAGAATGCCTTCTTCACGTGCCAGTCGGCGCGCAAACTCCACCGCCTCTTCGTTCGTGACCTGCTCAATCTGATCGACCAGCGAGAGGTCCAGCACATCAGGCACAAAGCCGGCGCCTATGCCCTGGATCTTGTGCGGTCCGGGTTTCACTTCTTCGCCAGCGCGCGTCTGCGTCAACACCGGGCTGGCGGTCGGCTCCACCGCCACCGAAGTGATGGCCCTGCCCTTGGTCTTCTTGATGTAGCGCGAGATACCGGTGATGGTGCCGCCGGTGCCAACGCCAGAGACCAGAATGTCGATCTTGCCCTCGGTATCGTCCCAGATTTCGGGTCCGGTGGTGGCCTCGT
>JBAXFI010000245.1:0-3544 GCA_037139995.1 Comamonadaceae bacterium
GGCCTGACCCTGATCTTCGGCATCATGGGGGTCATCAACCTGGCGCACGGCAGCTTCTACATGATTGGCGCCTACATGGCGTACGCTCTGGCGCCGATCGTCGGAGCTACCTTTGGTGGCGGCTTCTTTGCCACGCTGCTGGTCGGCCTGGTGCTGGCGGTGATAGCGGGTTATGTGCTGGAGTGGGCTTTCTTCAGCTTTCTCTATGAGCGTGAGCACCTGCAGCAGGTGCTCATGACCTATGGCCTGATCCTGGTCTTTGAAGAACTGCGCAGCATGCTGGTGGGTGACGACGTGCACGGTGTGCAGCCGCCCGCCATCCTCTCGGGCACGCTGCCGCTAGGCGATCTGATGACCTACCCGGTGTACCGCCTCTTCATCTCGGCGGTCTGCCTGTTGTTGGCGCTGGGCATGTACCTGGTGTTCACGCGCACCCGCCTGGGCATGATGATCCGCGCCGGCAGCACCAATCGCGAGATGGTGCAGTCGCTCGGTATTGACATCAAGTTCCTGTACCGCGTGGTGTTTGCAGCGGGCATGGCCGTGGCCGTTTTCGCCGGCATGATTGCGGCCCCTGTTTCCTCGGTCTATCCGGGCATGGGCAACACGGTGCTGATCATCTGCTTTGTGGTGGTGGTGATTGGCGGCATCGGCTCCATCCGCGGCGCCCTGCTGGCCGCCCTGCTGATTGGCGTTGTTGACACCTTTGGCAAGGTGCTGGTGCCCCAGGCTTCGGGCGTACTGATTTACGTGATGATGGCACTGATCCTGCTGTGGAAACCCAGCGGCCTGTTCAAGGCCGGCTAGGCGCAACCCGATTCCCATGAAGCACAGCAAGATCATTTTTTCCGTCCTGGCCTTTGCCGCGCTGGCGCTGTTTCCGCTGGTCGCGGGAAAATACGGCATCGACCTGGTCACCAAGATCATGATCTTTGCCGTCTTCGCACTGAGCCTGGAATTGCTGGTGGGTGGCACCGGCCTGGTCTGCTTCGGGCAGTCGGCCTTTCTGGGCATTGGTGCTTACGCGGCAGTGTTGCTGTCGCCACAGGGCGGCGGCGCCTCCATGCTCTGGCTGCTGCCAGTCTGCGTGCTGGCCGCAGCGGCCTATGCGCTGCTGGTGGGCGTGCTGTCGCTGCGCACCAGTGGCGTCTATTTCATCATGGTGACACTGGCCTTTGCCCAGATGGCTTACTACGTGGCACACGACACGCCGCTGGGCGGTGGCACCGACGGGATCTACATGACCGTCAAACCCGTGCTGGGCAGTCTGCTCGACCTCGATCAGCCGCTCACGCTCTATGCCTTCACGCTGGCAAGCCTGCTCACGGTCTTCGGCTTTCTGGCCTTGCTACTGCGCTCACGCTTTGGCCGCGCGCTGGCCGGCATTCGCGTCAACGAGCAGCGCATGCGCTCCACCGGTTTTTCAACTTTCGGCTACAAACTGGCCGCGTTCGTGATCTCCGGCGGTATTGCCGGACTGGCAGGCTTTTTGTTTGCCGTGAAAGACGGTTATGTCAATCCGGAACTGATCAGCTGGCACGTCTCGGGCAATGTGCTGATCATGATCATCCTGGGCGGTATCGGGCAGTTGCGCGGTGCCATCATTGGCGCCTTCGCCTTCGCGCTGCTGCAGGAACTGTTCAAGTCCGAAGCCCTCTTTGGTGACTTTGCCAAGCACTGGCAGCTTGGACTGGGCCTGACCATCATCGCCAGCGTCGCCTTGCTGCCGCGCGGGCTGGTCGGCGTACCGCAGCAGATCGCCGAGCGCCTGTTCGGGCGCGCCAACGCCGGTCCTGCCGCGCCCGAAGCGGAGCCTGAAGATGAGTGAGTCCGAGGTTCTGCTGCGTGGGCGTGGCATCACGCGTCGCTGGGGCGGCCTGGTGGCGCTGGACAAGGTATCGCTGGAACTCGCTCGTCACAGCGTGCATGCGGTGATCGGACCCAATGGCGCGGGCAAGTCGACGCTGATCAATATCCTGTCAGGTGAGATTGAGTTGTCTTCCGGAGAGATCGAACTGCTGGGTCAGAACGTGACAAGCTGGTCGCAACCGCGTCGCTCACGCGCCGGGCTGGGTCGCAGCTACCAGCGCAATACCATCTACCCCAGCTTCACGGTGCTGGAAAACTGCCGGCTTGCCGCGCAAATCCTGCACCCCAGACCCTGGGCGTTCTGGCAGGATGCACAGCGCTGCCCCCACAGCAGCCAGAAGGCGCACGAAGTGGCTGAGCGTGCCGGTCTGGGCAGCGTGCTGGAGCGCAACGCCGGCATGCTCTCGCACGGCCAGAAGCGCCAGCTTGAAATTGCCATGTGCCTGGCCACCGACCCCGAAGTGCTGCTGCTTGATGAACCGTTGGCCGGCATGGGCGCAGAAGAAACCGAACGCATGCTGGCCCTGCTGGCGGAGCTCAGGAGCAGCCATGCCATTTTGCTGGTCGAGCACGACATGGACGCGGTATTTCGTATCGCCGACAAGATCACGGTGATGGTTAACGGCGTTGTGATCGCCTGCGGTTCACCCGACTTTGTGCGCAGCCACGCCGGCGTGCGCCTGGCCTACCTGGGGGAAGCCAGCGATGAACCGTGAACTGATTGTGGACGCACGCGCTGTGCACGCCTGGTATGGCTCCAGCCATGTGTTGCACGGCGTCAATCTGCAGATCGGGCGCGGCGAGACGGTGGGTCTGCTCGGGCGCAACGGCATGGGCAAGAGCACGCTGATCCGCACGCTGCTGGGTCACGTGCGGCAGCGCGATGGTCACATCGGCCTGTTCGGACAGGAGGCCTCGCACTTGCAGCCGCACCAGGTCGCACGCCTGGGCATCGCTTACGTGCCCGAGGGGCGCGGCGTCTTCCCCAATCTCTCGGTGCGGGAAAACCTGCTGATGGCAGCCAGATATGGCCGCGACGGACGCAAGGACTGGTCGTTTGAACGCGTGCTGGAAACTTTTCCCAGACTGGCCGAACGCATCGCGCAGATGGGTGGACAACTCTCGGGCGGCGAGCAGCAGATGCTCTCCATCGGTCGTGCTCTGATGACGCATCCGGAACTGATCGTGCTGGACGAAGCGACAGAGGGACTGGCTCCCCTGATCGTGGCCGAGATCTGGCGCGTCATCAGCGAGATCAGCGCCAGCGGCATTGCCACGCTGATCGTGGATCGTGACTACCGCAAGGTGCTGGCACGCTCCAATCACGCCCTAGTACTGCAAAAGGGGCGAGTCGTGCTGCACGGAGCCTCGGCCACACTGGCCAGCCACCAGGACCTCGCTGGCTACCTCGGCGTCTGACTGACCGCGGGCTACCCTTATTGATGTTTCCGAAATCCATGACACCGCCCAACAACAACGGATACCGCATTGTCATTGCGGGCCCCCTTGTCATTGCGGGCCCCATTTGGTCATTGCGGGCCCCATTGTCATTGCGGGCCCCATTGTCATTGCGGGCCTGACCCGCAATCCAGTGGTGGTGTGGCACTGGATCCCGGATCAAGTCCCATAAGCGCTAACTTAGACACTTACTTTTGATGTATCCTTCGGCTATCGC
>JBAXFI010000246.1:0-3514 GCA_037139995.1 Comamonadaceae bacterium
CTCAGGAACGCATCGCCGAGGCGCGTTGCAAGATCGACATGGCGCGCCTGCTCACGCTCAAGGCGGCCTGGATGATGGACATGGGCGGCAACAAGTTTGCCAAGAACGAGATTGCCATGATCAAGGTGGTGGCACCCAGCATGGCCTGCCAGGTCATCGACTGGGCCATGCAGGCGCACGGTGGCGGCGGCATGTGCGACGACTTTCCACTGGCCTACAGCTACGTCAACGCCCGCACGCTGCGCTTTGCCGATGGTCCGGACGAGGTGCACCGCAATTCGATTGCCAAGGCCGAGCTTGGCAAGTACATGGTCAAGGCCAAACCGGCCTGAGTCGGGTCTGCGCCCGGGTCGGAGCCGCGTCAGTGCAGATGACGCGGCTTGCGCCCGCCACCATGGCCCATGCCGCCATGCCCACCGCTGGAGCCGCGCGGCGGCTTGCCCAGTTGCAGGGAGTTGACCAGTTCGTCAAAACGTTGACCAAACAGTTTGTCGATCTCGGTCACCACACCGCCGAGTTCGGCCCCGTCAAAATGACGCTCCATCAGATTGACCACGTCCTGCACCAGCAGGTCGCGCTGGACCTGCATGATGGCGGCCGGATCCGGCCCGACGAAAAGCATGACGAAATCATCGCGTGACTCGGTTTCGGACTCGGACTCGTCCTCGTCGTCCTCGAATTCGGTGTCGTAGAAAGTGACTTCAATGGCGGCACCGGTTTGCGCCAGTTCATTGAGGTTCATGCACATTTCGTCCAGCACCTGGCGAAAATCATCGTCGCCCTCCACCGTCCAGCAGATTTGCAGCAAATGTCCCTGGGGATCAAACTTGATGCCAGGCTCGTCTTCGTAGGAACTCTCCGCGGCGTCCGCCAAAGAGCGTGCTCCGGCGTACTTCCACAACGGCTTGAGGGCGTCCTGCAGTTGACCAAAAACAACTTCGGCGCGCAAGGTCACCTGGCCATGGACATGAATCTCTAGGGGGTGGTTATAGCTTGACATGGGATTAGTGTACTGGGATCGCCTGGTGCCGAGACCGGAATCGAACCGGTACGTTCCAATTACGGAAGCGACGGATTTTAAGTCAGGTGGGTTGCTATAGAAAATAGTGAAGATTGTTGATTTATAAGGACATTTTTATTGCGCTTCCTTTCAACTCTGTGCTCTCCCTATGCTACGGAATTCTGTGCTATCGGCCCCAATAGGACAACATCATGGTAACAAAAGACGCAGCCTGGAAACCCGCCCGCGCTGCTGCCCTCGCCCGAACCCCAGGCACGCACACGCACCCCACCGTGACGGGCCTGGTGATACGGGCTACGGCAAAGAAGTTACCTCGAGGCTGAAGCAGGCCAGTGGGTGCTGGAAAAGGTGTCCGTGTGGCTCCAGCGCAAGCTGTAGTTCGTCGGAACCCAGGAATTTCTGCCGAGCTCTCGTGCTCATTCCAACTGCTGGTCCAGGTTGGACATTCGGCCACCCCTGAAACTTGGCAGATGCCGTTCGACGAAGAAGGCTCTGCGCGAAGGCCCGCCGGGACAGCTAAAGCCGCTGCCTGCGCGTTGAACGGATCAGGAGCGCTGCGTGATGCGAAACTTGCGCTATTGCTCGTGAACGTAGGTCCCGGGTGCCGCCCCCAGGTCCGGATAGGCCTTGGAACTCGTCTTTGGCGCGTCAACCATGGGGCCGCAGCGCGCTGCCAACCATTTCAACCAATCCGGCCACCAACTGCCAGCTTGCTGGGAGGCATGTTCGAGCCAATGAGCGCAGTGATCGTTGCTGGCGGTCTCGCCCACCCAGAAACTGCGCTTGGGTGGATCGAGCACCGGATTGACGATACCGAAAATGTGGCCCGAGGTCGTCAACACATAGCGTACCGGCGTCCCAACGTTGACGTGCTGGCGCACGCGGTAGGATTGACGCCAAGGTACGACGTGATCGTCCTGGCAGCCGACGGCATACAGAGGCTGGGTGATGCGTGACAGATCGATCAACTCGCCGGCAATGGTCAAGGCATCGGGCTTGACCAGGTTGTTGTAAAGGTACATCTGACGCAGGTAGAAAGAGTGCATGGCCGCCGGCATGCGCGTGGTGTCCATGTTCCAAAAAAGAACGTCAAAGGCTGGCAGCTCTTCACCGAGCAGGTAGCTGTGCTCGAAGTAATGCCATACCAGACTGTTTGAGCGCAGCAGGCGAAAACTGGTGGCCATGTCACTGCCATCGAGAAAACCGGTTTGCGCCATCTTCTTCTCCAACGCAGCGACCGCTCCTTCGTCGATGAACACGTCGATATCGCCCGGCTGGGAAAAATTGGTCAAGGTGGTCAGCAGTGTCCAGTGTGCCACCGGATGCGCGTTTGCCGGGTAGTGGCGGGTGGCCCAGGCCATGTAAGTCGACACCAGCGTGCCGCCAATGCAGTAGCCTGCCAAATGCAATTGGCGCACCTGGCAAATCTTGCGCACGGTTTGCACAGCCTGATCGATGCCGTCGAGCAAATAGTCGTCAAAAGCAAGCTCAGCCATCTCCGCCGTTGGGTTCTTCCAGCTGATGATGAAGGTACTGTAGCCCTGGTCAGTAAGGAACTTGACCATGCTCTTGTCGGGCGTTAGATCAAGCACGTAGTACTTGTTGATCCAGGGCGTGACTATCAGAATGGGGGTTTCGTGCACCCGCTTGGTCGTGGGACTGTAGTGAATCAGTTCGATCAGGCGGTTGCGCAGCACGACGCGTCCGGGCGTGGTCGCCAGATCGGTGCCGACCTTGAAAGCGTCAGCTTCCACCATGCGGATGTTCTTCGCCTTGGCGTCGCGCAAGAAATGTTGCACGCCCTGTCGCAGGCTGTCACCGTGGGTTTCCAGGGCACGGCGCATGGCCATCGGGTTGGTGAAGAAGAAATTCGTCGGTGCCAGTGCGTTGAGCCATTGGCGTGCCCAGAAAGCCGCACGCCTGCGCTGAAGTTCCGACAGCCCCGGCGTCGCGAACAGCAGATCCTCCGTGCGGTGCGTGACGGCCAGGTAGAACTCCTTGATGAGGTCCCAGGCCGGATTCTTTTCCCAATCCGGATCCGCGAAGCGCACATCGTCCACATGCGGCTTGATGAACTCCTCGCTTGGCAAACCCATGGCAAGGCGCATCATGTGCGACTGAAACGCCAGTGAGTCGACAAACAGGGCGTGCACCGCCTGCGATAACTCCGGCGGATGCATCAACCAGGATGTTTGGGCGTTGAGCACGGAGGTCATCACGCCAAAGGGGTCCGTGTTGTTCATGATGAAGCTACCACTGGATGGCGTCCCTAAGCGGGAATCGAATATCCTTTTTCCCGAAACAGCGTCAGGCAGGCTTCGACGACGGTGCGGTCATACTTTGTTCCGCCCCCGCCCTCGACTTCCGCCAGCGCTTCTTCGATGCCCAATCCCGAGCGATAGGGCCGGTGCGAAGACATCGCCTCGACCACGTCGGCCACCGCCATGATGCGCGCCTCAAGCAGGATCGCCTCGCCTTTGAGGCCCTGTGGAT
>JBAXFI010000247.1:0-3484 GCA_037139995.1 Comamonadaceae bacterium
GATCAACGTAAAAAGTCCCGGTTTCATTGGCCCCAATCTCGAGCCAGGCGGCCTGGCATGAACTACTTGCCGCAGCGATGCACAGGACTCGCAAAACCATCTTCATTTTTTTCATCTCCGACCCGACAGTGTTTTCAATCGTCAATGATAAGACATCCTTCTCTTAAGGTTGCTCCCGTTTGGCTGATGCTGCTGAATGTCCTCAAGTTTTTTTGACCCGATCCGATCCTCTGCAAGAGATCACTGAGGGATTAAAGCAGTATGTTGGATCCAACAACAACACGTGGGACAGGAGAGGGGGCGGCAACGCAGCGTCACCTGCGCGCCGTGATCGATAACGTTCCAGCCATGATCGGCTATTGGGATAAAGACCTGCGCAACCGCTTTGGTAACCACGCTTACTCAAGCTGGTTCGGTATCCATCCTGCGCAATTGCCTGGCAAGCACATCCGGGAAGTGATTGGTGAAATAAACTACCACCTCAACCTGCCCTATCTCACGCAAGCGCTGCACGGCCTGTACCAACAGTTCGAGCGTGCAATTCCCACGCCTGACGGCACGCGGACCAGACATTCTTTGGTGCAATACATACCCGACATCGTCGCGGGTGACGTTCAGGGCTTCTACGCGATCGTGACTGATATCAGTGACATCAAGAGCGCAGAGTTGTCGCTTCGAAAAAGCGAAGAGCAGACGCGCATCGCCGCCATCGCGTTTGAAACCCAGCAAGGCATGTTTGTCACCAGTGCCAGCAAGGTCATTCTGCAGGTCAACCGGTCATTTACCGAGATTACCGGCTACACGGCTGAAGAGGCTATAGGACAGACACCCCTCCTGCTCAAGTCGGGGCACCACGACCCGGCCTTTTACGCTGCCATGTGGGACGCCATCAATCGTACCGGTTCCTGGCAGGGCGAAATCTGGAACCGGCGCAAGAATGGCAAGGTGTACCCTGAGACACTTCGCATCAACACCGTGCGAAACGCTGCCGGAGAGGTAAGCCACTACGTTGCCGCCTTCAGCGACGCCACTTCGTACAAGGACGCCGAGGAGCAGATCCAAAGCCTGGCGTTTTCTGACCCTCTGACCGGTCTGCCGAATCGCCAGCACCTGATTGTGCTGCTGCAAAAAGCCCAACTTGCCCGTGCCTACAAGCAACGGCAGGACGCGCTGCTGCTGATCGACCTGAACCAGTTCAAGACCGTCAATGAAACCATAGGTCATGAAAACGGCAACCGCTTGCTGCAGATCGTGGCTCGCAGGCTTGGTGATTGCATCCGCAAGGGTGACACCCTGGTGCGCCTTGGCGGCAACGCCTTCGTGGTCATGCTGCAAGAGTTGAGCCTGATCCCCAGCCAGGCGGCTGCGGAGGCCGAAGCGGTGGCAGGAAAGATCCTCCTGGTTCTCAGTCAACCCTATCCGATTGGAAATTCCGAGGTTCACTGCAGTGCCAACATCGGAATCACCTTGGTGGACGACGCAACACCGCAAGGCGCCGACATGCCTTTGGCTCAGGCAGAGCTGGCCATGCATCGCGCCAAGGCGGCAGGACGCAATGCGCTACGTTTCTTTGCACCACAGATGCAGGCCGAGGCCAGCGCTCGAGCCGAACTGGAGAGCGGCCTGCGTGCAGCGCTGCTCAGCGATCAGCTTGTGTTGCACTACCAGGCGCAGGTGACCAGCCAAGGCAGAGTCATCGGAGCCGAAGCGCTGCTGCGCTGGAAGCATCCGGTGCGCGGCCTGGTCTCGCCAGCCGAGTTCATTTCGGTGGCAGAGGAAAGTGGTCTTATCTTGCCCATAGGTCACTGGGTTCTGGAAACCGCTTGCAAACAATTGGCGCTTTGGGCCGGCAAGCCTGCGATGGTGGATTTGAGCGTGGCCGTGAATGTCAGTGCACACCAGTTCCAGCAGGTCGACTTTGTCGACCAGGTGATCGCAGCGCTGGATCGCACGGGAGCCAAGGCGCAAAAGCTCAAACTTGAACTGACAGAAAGTCTGCTTGTGACCAATGTTGAGGGCATCATCACCAAGATGAATGCGCTCAAAGCCATCGGCGTTGGCTTTTCACTGGATGACTTTGGCACCGGCTACTCGTCTCTTTCCTACCTTAAACGACTACCGCTGGACCAACTCAAGATTGACCAGAGCTTTGTGCGCAACATCCTGACCGACCCCAATGATGCGGCTATTGCCAAGATGGTGATTGCCCTGGCCCATAGCCTGGAACTCGCTGTGATTGCCGAAGGGGTGGAAACTCAGTCGCAGCGCGACTTTCTGGAACAGTTGGGTTGCCACACTTATCAGGGCTATTTATTCAACAGGCCGGTTCCGATTGAGGATTTTGAGGCGCTTGTGATTCGGACCCACGCCTGACTCTGAACAAATTGAGGGCCCAGCTGCTCGCCACATGAAGAACCGACGCAACTACTACCGAATCCTTCAGGTGCAAGCCGACGCACCGGCGGCCGTCATCAAGGCCAGCTACCGCGCGCTGATGCAGGGTGCCAAGATGCACCCTGATCTCGGCGGAGACCATGCACAGGCCGTCTTCCTCAACGAAGCGTTCGCCGTGCTCAGCGACCCTGTGCGCCGCACCCAGTATGACCAGGTTTTGGCACACGTTGCGCCTTTGCACAAGCATCAGGCATCAGCGGCGGGCCGAGTACCACCAACGGCGCAGGGCTTAGAGGAATCGTGCTGCGAGTTCTGCGGTGCGCCCTGTGTCGCCATCGAACTGGAGCGTCCCGAGGCGGCCTGCCTGACTTGCGGCAGCGCGCTCTTTCCAGCGGTCAAGCGAATGGACGGACTCGAGCCGGGCCGCGCGACCGCGCATATACGGATGAAGATGCCGATGACGTTTCGCCGATCGACGCTCCTTCAGGATTTACTCACTGGAACAAGCATGGACTTGTCCCTCAGCGGTATGAAGTTTTGCACCGTCACCAAGATCGAGACCGAAGAGAAGCTAAGCATTGACTGCCAGTTCTGCAGCGCCGTCGCCGTCGTCAGGAACGTAAGTCCAGACATATCCCATGCTCGCCACTGGCGCTGCGGCGTAGAGTTTCTGACCTTGCACCTCAGGCATGACCGTGGCGGACTTTATTCGACCACTGCCTGACCTGTAACCGCGACTTGTTCTAGATGGTTCAGCAGGATCGCAAGCAATCTCACATCCACGCACCCCTAAACAATCAGTTTTTCAAATGAAAACATCGGCAAACCTTGCAGGCAATAAGAGCATTGGGATCCTCTGGCCTCAAATGCATTTGAAACTAAAAGCCATTCTCGATGCGACTTCAGCAAACCACGATTTCGAAGGGAACATTCGAGAATTCGAAAGATCAATCGCCAGTTTGATTGAGGACAATACTGATGCAAGTCTATTCGTTCTGGTTCAGATGTTGTATGAAAAGAATCTGAGCTACAGCGCTTCGAATGCACTCCTCTGTGCGTCTCTTTGCCGCTTGCTTAGCACGCATGCAGA
>JBAXFI010000248.1:0-3476 GCA_037139995.1 Comamonadaceae bacterium
CACTGAGCACGATCAAGTGGCACAACCAGAATATCTTCGCCAAACTGGACGTGCAGCGCCGGACCGAAGCGGTTGCGCGGGCATTGCAATTGAAATTGCTGTAATTACACGCCGCATTGCGGCGGTAGCAAAAATCCATACTTTGGTAGGGTTACTAGACGTGTTGCCTTGCCTAGACTGTGTGCTTGACCAACCCACCAACATAAGGAATCGCACATGAGCTACCTTCTTCGGCGCCTCCTGGCCTCGCTAGCCACCATGCTCTTCGTATCGTACGCGCACGCCTACGAGGCCGGCTGGATGCAGATCCAGACCGCTGGCGCGACACCGGATGCGCCCACGACGACAGTCGCTTTGTACTACCCGACAATGGCTGCGCCACGAGCCATCGCCATGGGACCGTTCGCGCTCGACGTCGCCACCGGCGGCAAACCCGTCGACAAGGTCAAGGCGCTGATCCTGCTCAGTCACGGCATCAGCGGCACCGAGCTCGGGCATAGCACGCTGGCGCAAGCCCTCGCCAGCAACGGTTATCTGGTCGCCGCACTCCGTCATCCCGGCGACAACTACCAGGATCGGTCACTGCTGGAGAAGGGCCCCGAGCGCTACTTCGACGAGCGGCCGCGGCAAGCTTCTCGGGTCATCGACGCGATCCTGGCCAATCCAGCGTGGAAGGATCGGATTGCGACCGACAGCCAGGGGCCTCGCGTGGGTGCGCTTGGACACTCGGCCGGCGGCTACACGGTGCTGGCGTTGGCGGGAGCCAGGCCGGATTTGTCCCGGATCAGGAAGCACTGCCAGGCCGAAGCATCCGAAGACCCGATCTTCTGTAGCATAGGCCGCTCGGGGGATGCGACGACGCCGCCGCCAGCGGCCACGCCCTCTTTCAAGGACGAGCGCGTTCGGGCCATCGTCGCTATGGCTCCGACAGGTGTGCTGCTCACCGCCGAGTCGCTCGCCGCGGTTCGCTCGGCGACCATGATCTACGTGGCCGAGCTTGATCGTTTCCTGGTGCCGCGATTCCATGCCGAGTGGGTCGCCAGCAATCTGCCCGCACCAAACCTGCATCGGGTGCCCAACGCCTGGCACTTCGCTTTCATGAATACGCCCAGCATGTCCATCCCAAGCCATGACGGTGACATCGGCGCGAACCCGCCGGGTTTCGATCGCGATGCGTTCCTGAAGCAGCTCGCTGTCGAAATTACAGCCTTTTTCGACAAGACCTTCCTCTAGCCGCTCTTCATGAATCCCAAGTTTTGCAACCTCACGCCAGCGAGGCCCGACTTCGATCCCAGGTGGCGCCGGGTGCTGCGCCACCCGCTCGCGAACATGGTCGGCGCTGCGATGGCGATGTTTCTGCCGCTGGCACTGACCTTCGCGCTGATGGAGGCCTTGCTGCCCAAGGACATGGGCGTAGCCTGGCCCAACCTGGTGGCGGCGCTCGTTTGTGCGCTGGGCTACTGGATTTACGTGAACCGGGTCGAGCGGCGCGAGGTCACCGAACTAGGCGGCTCCGGCGCGCCGGGCGAGTGGGCGCGTGGGGCCGGGCTGGGCGTGCTGCTGGGTCTGCTTACCCTGGCGCCACTGTGGAGTTTGGGTTTCTACCGCATAGAGGGTTCCGGCGACAGTTCTTCACTCATCAAGCAGATCCCTGAAATGCTGTTGGTCTCGGTTATAGAGGAGTTGTTGATCCGAGGAGTAATGTTCCGCATCGCCGAACAGGCCTGGGGCAGCCGCCGCGCGCTGGTGTTTTCGACGGTGCTTTTCGTGGCCGCCCACCTGCCTGGCGAGATCAGCCTGCTGGGTGTGCTGGTGACGGCAGCGGCTTCACTCGCCTTCACCGCGGCGTATCAACTCAGCCGTCGTCTGTGGTTGCCGATGGGCATGCACTTCGCCTGGAACTACCTGTTCTCGGCGGTGTTCTCGGTGCCGGTGTCTGGCCATGAGGCCAAGGGCTGGCTGCACGGTTCGATGAGCGGTCCCGAGTGGCTCAGCGGCGGGGCTTACGGCGTCGAGGCTTCGGCCATAGCGCTGCTGGTGTGGGTGGTGGCAGCCGCCATATTGCTGCGCCGTGCTTACAGTCGCGGCGAATTTATGCCGCATCTTCGGCGTGCCACGTGAATGGAAATCAGTTTCCTATCAGTAGTCGAGGTCACATGTTCATCAAGATGATGCTCAGTGCCATAGCGGTGGCTGGCTGTGTCCTTCTTTCCGGACCGGCGACCGCCGGAGGCGAAGTTCCACATGTGCCAACCAGTCTCGTAGGTTCAATCGACCTTTCCATTGAGCGACGGATGCAAGAAGCGGGAATCGTGGGTCTGGGGGCGGCCATCGTCATAAACAAGAAACTTGTCTGGTCAAGAGGATACGGATTCGCTGACAGAGAGCGTGCCGTGCCGTTTACCCATGACACGATCATGAACATTGGGTCGATCAGCAAGGTCATCACTGGCGCGGCACTGATGCGCGCGGTACAAGACGGGAAACTCTCTCTCGACGAAGACGTCAACATATATCTGCCGTTCAAGGTGGCCAATCCATCCTTCCCTGACGAGCCAGTTACTTTGAGGCAGCTGGCGACTCACACCTCTAGCATCACTGACCGAAGTTCTGCCTACGCCGCCGCATATCACTTCGGTCGCGATTCTCCTCAGGCCCTCGGAGAATTCCTGCACGACTACTTTGCCTCAAGCGGGAAGAACTACTCGAAGGAGAATTTCCTGGCTTCAAAGCCAGGGACGCATCGCGAGTATTCGAACATCGGGGCCGGGTTGGCGGGCTATATCGTTGAACTGGCCGTCGGTGAGAATTTCAACGTGTACACAAAGCGGACCATCTTCGCGCCACTGAAGATGGGCAATACGGGCTGGCTGATGTCCGAAGTCGACCTAGCAAAGCACTCGAGCCTTTACATCGCGCAGGGACTAGCCCTGCCCATCCAGCTCTATGGCCTGACCACCTACCCAGACGGAGGCCTGCGAACTTCCGTCAAAGAACTTTCTCGATTCTTCATCGCCCTGCTGGACGGGGGTGCGTACAAAGGCGTTCGCATCCTTGACAAGGAGTCAGTCGACGAGATGCTCAGGTTCCAGTACAACCCTGCAAACAAGCCTGACAACGTGAAGCTGATCGGTGAGGGCTCGATGAACTCCGGAATTTTCTGGGCCACGAAACAATCCCTTGCAAAGATCGGCCACAACGGCGCTGATCCTGGTCTGGTCACGATGATGCTCTCGGACGCCGACAAACAGATCGGGGTGATCTTGTTCGTAAACACTGCAATTCGCCAGGAGGACTCAGAGGCCTACGGGGCCATCTTCGATGACCTCTGGCAACTTGGCGTGGCTATCAAAGGTGCCCGGGTAAACTAGGCCCACCCTGCTGTCGGCACAGCCCGGCGCAAGTTGCCTGTAGCCTGGAACACCGCCCGTCTTCGGGGGCCGCGCAACTCACCAAGGGATGTCGGCTTTGGGCAC
>JBAXFI010000249.1:0-3462 GCA_037139995.1 Comamonadaceae bacterium
AGTTGCTGACGCACACCACCGGCGTTGCGCCCACCGGCTGGATCAGCCCGCGCGGCACCGGCAGCCTGATCACCTCGCGCCTGTTGGCGCAAGCCGGCTACACGCACCATGGCGATGTCAATGACGATGAACTGCCTTACGTGATGGATTTCGACTCGACTCGCATTGTTGGCATTCCGCTGACGATGGAAGTGAACGATCTGCCGATCTGCATCCGTTACGGCCACGCCCCGCGCCACATGCTCGACGTGTTCAAAGACACGTTTGCCGCCATGCGTGAGCGCGAGAGCGTGCCGCTGATGCTTGACGTGACAGCGCACTGCCACGTGATGGGCCGCGCCAGCGGGGCCTGGGTTTACGACAGCATCATGGACATCGTGAAGCAGGCGAGCGACGTCTGGATCTGCACCCGCGCCCAGATGGCGCGCCATGTGCTCGACAACACGCCAGCATGAAAGGATGGTCATGAGTTTTGAAACACAGAGCCGGCTCGACGGCAAGGTCGCGGTGATTACCGGTGGCAAGGGTGCCATTGGTTTCGCCACGGCAGAGCGCCTGGCAGCACTGGGCGCGCGCATTGTCTCGATCGATCGGCAGGGCCAGCAAGCGGTTCAGGCACGGCTGGACGCCCTGCCCGGCGCGCCAGAGGCTGCGCACTTTGCCCTGACAGCGTCGATCACCGATTCGGCATCGCTGCAGGCGGCAGCGCAGGAGGTCGCGCGTCGCGGCGGACGCTGCGACATTCTGATCAACAGCGCCGGCTTCACCAAGGCGGTTGCGCCCAAGGATCTCAACGCCTTGACGGATGAATTGTTCGACAGCATCCTGGCGACCAACCTGCGCGGCGTCTTTGCGACCATTCGCGCTTTTGCGCCACTGCTCAAGGAATCCGGAGATGGCCTGGTGATCAATGTCTCATCGATCGCGGGCTTCACCGGCGCCGGCAGCAACCTGGCTTATGTTGCGGCCAAAGCCGGCCTGGATGTGCTGACCAAGTCACTGGCCAAAGCGCTCGCACCCGAAGTTCGTGTACTGGCGGTGTCGCCCGGCGTGGTCGATTCAACTTTTGTACCGGGACGCGGCGCTGACTTCAACGCCAAGGCCGCCGCCACCATACCGCTGGCTCGCATCGGGCAGGTACAGGACATTGCATCGGCCATTGAGGCCTGCGCCACCACATTGCGTTTTGCCACCGGCGCGCGCTTCGTGATCGACGGCGGAAGAAGTCTTTGATTCATCCAACAAAACGACTGGAGACAAACCGATGAAACTGAAAAACCAAATGCTTCCCCTGCTGGCACTGATGCTGGGCATGGCCCAGGCCGGCGCTGCCGACTACCCGGACCGGCCGATCAAGATCGTTATTTCTTTTCCCCCGGGCGGACCAACCGACAGCAGCATCCGGATCATTGCCGAGAAACTTGGCGAGTTGATGAAACAGCCCATCGTGATCGACAACAAGGGCGGTGCGGGTGGCAACATTGGCACCCAGTTTGTCGCCCACGCCGAGCCCGACGGTTACACCCTGCTCGCCAACTCGGCAGCCTACGCCGTCAATCCGACCATGTACGGTCCGCGCGCTGGCTACGACCCGATCAAGGACTTCATTCCTATCGTCGTCGTCTCGACGCAGCCCAACGTGATTTCGGTGAATGAAAAAGTCGCCGTCACCACACTGGCAGAACTCAAGACCCTGTCGAAGAACGGAAAGATGTCGTTTTCTTCGCCTGGCAGTGGTACCACGCCGCATCTGACCTGCGAGAACATTTTTCATGCGAAGTGGAATCAGGATATCGTGCACATCCCCTACAAGGGCGCCGGACCGGCTTCGCTGGCTGTCGTTGCTGGCGATACCCCGATCGCCTGCACGGCGGCCTATGGCGTCTTCCAGTTCCACAAGCAGGGTAAGGTCAGGATCCTGGGCATCTCCAGCGAAAAGCGACTGCCCAATCTGCCCGATGTTCCGACCTTCATTGAGCTCGGCTACCCCGACATCAAGGACTACACCTGGACCACGCTGTTTGCACCGGCCGGCACGCCTGCAGCCATCGTGCAAAAGCTCAACGCGGCCGTGAACCAGTTGCTCGCCATCCCCGACCTGAAGGACAGACTCGACAAGGGCGGCCTGATCCCGGTGGGCGGCTCCCTGCAGGAGACTTCAACCTACATCGCAGCGGAAGTGAAGCGCTGGGGCCAGGTCGTCAGGGATACCGGCGCCAAAGTCGATTAAGTTTTGAAGGTCACCGCCATCCGGGAAATCAGCGTCCCTATCGGGTCGTCGCTGCGAAACTCAGCCTTCGACTTCAGCGAGATGACGACCTCGGTGGTGGCCGTGGTGACCGATGTGATCCGCGACGGGCGGCCGGTGGTGGGTTACGCCTTCAACTCCACCGGTCGCTACGCCTGCGGTGCGCAGATGCGCGACCGACTGATTCCGCGCATCATGAAGGCGGCACCCGAGTCCCTGCTGGATGCAACCGGCAGCAATTTCGCACCCGAGAAGTTTCTCGCCTGCATGATGCAACGAGAGAAGCCGGGCGGTCATACCGAACGCTCGGTTGCTGTTGGCACCATCGAGGTGGCACTCTGGGACGCCGTGGCCAAGATCGAGGACAAGCCATTGCACGCGGTGCTGGCCGAACGCTTCAACCACGGCGCCCTTGCGCGTGAGGTTTCCTGCTACGTCGGTGGCGGCTGGTACGCCCCGGGCAAGGGGATTGCACAACTGCAAGACGAAATCCGCGCGCGCCTCGCCGAGGGCTACACCACGATGAAGATCAAGGTCGGTGGTGCCAGCATGACCGAGGACCTGGCCCGTGTCGAGGCGGCCCTGCGTCTGGTGGACGGCGGCGCCCATCTGGCGGTGGATGCGAACGCCACTTTTGATCGGCGACGAGCGCACGACTACGCTGATGCGCTGGCGCCTTACGCACTGCGTTGGCTGGAAGAACCCACCGATCCACTGGACTATTCGCTGCTGGCAGAACTGACGCAGCGTTACGCGCCGCCACTGGCGACGGGCGAAAATCTGTTTTCAACACAGGACATCGCCAACCTCGTGCGCTTCGGGCGTCTGCGCCCCGATCGCGATCTGCTGCAGATGGATGTGGCGCAGTCCTACGGCATCGTGCAGTTTTCGCGCACGCTGGAAATGCTCAAGGCACAAGGCTGGCAACCCAGCGCCATCTATCCTCATGGTGGCAACCTGATGACCCTGGCCGTGGTAGCAGGCTTTGGCCTGGGTGGCTGTGAAGCCTACCCCGGCGTGTTTGGCCCCTTTGCCGGCTTCCATGACGACGCCAGGATTGACAACGGCATGATCACTTTGTCAGAGCGGCCCGGCATCGGTTTTGAAGGACAGAACGAGCTTTATGCGCTGATGCGAAGTCTGAGTTCTTGAGGGCTCCGTATTGTTGCTTTTGTAATTCCAGGTCTCATGCGGGCGTGGGTCGAGGGCGACGC
>JBAXFI010000250.1:0-3409 GCA_037139995.1 Comamonadaceae bacterium
TCGGTCAAGATCAGACGCTCCGCCACGGCGAGCGACGCCGCTTCCGAATTGGTGCCAAAAATCGCCAGCCCTGCCTTGTTGTCAATCAGCCAGCGGCAGTGCGCCACAAAGCGTTTGACGTCAGGCTCCAGAGAAGCCTTGAACGGTGTCAGAACCGGGGCAAAAACGCCGCGCAGGCGAGTCGTCATGCTGGAATACCTCAGAGTTGAAAACTGGGAACGCAGTCAGGCGTCAAAGCGGTAGCCTACACCATAGACCGAAGCAATGCAGTCGCAGCCGGGCTCCGCCGCTTCGATCTTGCGACGCAGGTTTTTGATGTGGCTGTCGATGGCGCGGTCGCTCACATCGCGCAGGTCGTCGTGCACCGCGTCGAGCAACTGCGAGCGCGAGAAGACCCGGCCCGGCCGGCTCAGCAGCAGGCGCAGCATCAAAAATTCGACCCGGGTCAGTGCCAGCCACTGGCCGCGCCAGGAAATCCTGAACGAAGCCTCGTCAATGCTCCAGGGCGGTGGTGTGGCCGTCATCCTGCCCTCGGAACGACGCAGGAGCGCACGCACCCGTGCCACCACCTCACGCGGGCCAAAGGGTTTGCAGACGTAGTCATCGGCGCCGCTGTCCAGACCCAGCAGGCGGTCCACCTCTTCGATGCGCGCCGTCAGCATCAGGATCGGCACCTCACTGAAACGCCGGACCGCCTTGCAGACGCTGATGCCATCCAGCCCGGGCAGCATCAAATCCAAAACGATGACCGAAGGCGGCGCGGCTTCAATCTGGCGCAGCGCAAGCTGCCCGTCCGCCACGGAACTGGCTTCAAAACCCTCACTGCGAAGGTAGTCCAGCAGCAACTGCGCGATCTTGGCGTCATCCTCGACCACCAGGACACGGCGCGGCGCGGCAGCTAGCATGCACCCTCCCCGGCCAGGCGCGGCAGGCGGATCCGGACCTGCAGGCCGCCCAACTCTGAGGCTGTGGCCGTGATGGCCCCGCCATGCGCTTGCACGATGGCATGGCAGATCGCCAGCCCAAGCCCACTGCCCCCGGTGTGGCGACTGCGTGCCGCATCGGCACGGTACAACGGCTCAAAGAGTCGCGCCGCATCGGCTGCCAGCACGCCGGGCGCGCTGTCTTCCAGGTCGATCAGCACATCCCCAGCATCGATCTGCAGCGTCAAGCGCACCCGCCCTGGTGCGTCCGTGTAGCGCAGGCTGTTGTCCAGCAGATTGCCCAGCAACTGTTCGATGCGTCGGCCGTCCCAGCGCACGGGTACACGATCCTGCTGCGGTGCACTCAGTTGCAGCGACAAGCCCAACTGCTGTGCGCGCAGCTCAAAGCGTTGCAGCACCTTTTGCGCCAGCGCCAGCGCATCCTGTTCCTCAAAATAGCAGGGCAAGGCCTTCAGGTCCGACATCGCCAGCAGGTGCAGGTCTTCCACCAGCGCGCCAAGGTGCAGCACCTCCTCGCGCAGTGACACCATGGCCGCCGGCTGCAGCGGACGCACGCCATCGACCAGCGCCTCGATCTCGCCGCGCAATACGGCCAGCGGTGTACGCAACTCGTGCGAAATATCAGCGATCCAGCGGCGCCGCTGGGCATCGAGTTGCGCCAGCGCCTGCGCCATGGCGTTGATGTTGCGCATCAGGTCACCGATTTCATCGGTGCGAGAAGGGTTCAGGCGAACCGCGAACTCGCCCTGTGCAATGCGCAGCGTTGCATCCTGCGCCGCCAGCAGCGGGCGCACCCAGCGCCTGGCCACCCACCAGGCACTGGCCAGCGCCAACACCAGCAAGGCCAGGGCAACGCCAACAATCCCGCCGTACTGGGAGTTCAGGAACTTGGCATCGATGTCGTCCGACACCACTCGCAGCTTGAACATGCGCGCCAGCGCAACGAGCTCGCCACGCACACGCACGGGTCGCTCAACCAGTGCCCCCCTGTCGGGTGTCAGAGCTGCTCCCCACAGGGGTTTGCCGTCGAGCTGAACCATCCAGACACGCTCACCAAACGCGTCGGGCCCGGCGTGAGGCGGACGCCCATCGGCGGGTGGTCTGAAGGGGCCAAAGCCAGGCCTTTCTCCCGGCGGTGGGTGACTCGGTCGAATGCCCTCGCGCAGCGCAAACTGATCCATCAAACCTCGTATATCCAACCCACCCTCTCGCATGGCCTGCAGGCCACCGGCCTGCTCGGCGCTTTGACCAACGAAAGCAGCGAATTGCTCCAGGCGCTCCACATCGCGCGCAACGAGGTAATCGGCAAAACCATTGCGCAGATTCCAGGCCGTCACGGCACCCATGGCCAGCACCGCCAGCAGCACGGCGGAGAGCAGCAGCAGGGACAGGGTATGAACAAGGCGAAGGCGCATGGTGGTAGTCGATTGGGCACCGCCATTGTGGAGGCATTGTGGAGGATCGTCCATATTTTCTCCATGTTGGTTTTTCACAATTCAGGCACGGCAAAGCATGTGCTTGCCGCTTCCAAAGGAGTTAGATCATGAAAACCGCAAACCAAACTGGCGCGCTCGCAAGCCGCCTGATTGCCCTGACACTTTTTACCGGAGCGCTGACCGCCTGCTGCGCTCTTTCTGCACAACCGACTGAAGACAAGGGTGGCCCGCGCAAACCGCCCGCCGAAGCGCTCGACGCCTGCAAGTCGGTGAGTAGCGGCAAGGAGTGCAGCTTTAGTTCCCCCCAGGGCAAGGTCACGGGAACGTGCTGGGCGCCAGAGGGCAAGCCACTGGCTTGCAAGCCCAAAGACGCACCCAAGCAGTAAACACCAGAAAGCCAACCATGCTATTGACAAAGAACTTCTGTACGGCGATTGCCGCAGCCATCCTCATGTCGCTCACCGCCTGCGGCGGTAGCGGCAGCAATTCCACGACGGCAACCAGCACGGGCACGACGGTCGTGACGACAGTGGCCGACAAGTCACCCGTGATCGATACAAGCCAGACGAATACCTATGATGCGACGAGCGTCATTGCTGCCCCAGCCAAGGGTCAGCCTTTCTACGGCCAGGATGCCCAGTTCGCTGGGACACAACCGAGCTACACCAAGAGCAGCGACGGTCTCACCGTTAAAGACAACGTCACCGGCCTGACCTGGCAAGCAAGCCAGATCGGTGGTGATGTGTACTGGACGGAAGCCGAAACCGTGCCCGCTGCTCTGAACCAGGTCAGCTACGGCGGCTACAGCGACTGGCGCTTGCCAACCATCAGGGAGTTGTACTCGCTCTGGAACGGCAACACAGGGTGGCCTTACATCGACACCAAATACTTTTCTGTCCCCTACACCAGTGAACAGGAACTTAGCCACGCGATCATCTGGAGCAGCACCAAATACACGGGCCTGCTGCGCAGCAGCATAGAAGGGAGTTCAGCTGTAGGGGCAGAAATGGCATTCGGTGTGAATTTCGG
>JBAXFI010000251.1:0-3399 GCA_037139995.1 Comamonadaceae bacterium
ACAAGAAGCCGGCCAGCGCCTTGCACAGTTCGGTCTTGCCAACACCTGTCGGCCCTAGGAACAGGAAGGAGCCGGTCGGGCGGTTCGGATCGGACAGGCCGGCGCGCGAGCGCCGGATGGCGTTGGCCACAGCTCGGATCGCTTCGTCCTGACCGACCACTCGCTGATGCAGCTTGTCTTCCATCAGCAGCAACTTGTCACGCTCACCCTGCATCATCTTGGAGACCGGAATGCCGGTGGCGCGACTCACGACTTCGGCAATTTCTTCCGCACCCACCATGGTGCGCAGCAATTGCGGATGCCCACCGTCCCTGGCATTCTTGGCCTTGCCGGCCTCCTTGGTTTGTGCGTCCTTGAGCTGCTTTTCCAGCCCCGGCAGCTTGCCGTACTGCAACTCGCCGGCCCGGTTGAAGTCACCCTTGCGCGTCAGCTCCTCAATCTCGAAACGCAGTTTTTCGATCTCCTGCATGATGGCCTTGGAACCCTGTGCCTGCGCCTTTTCGGCTTTCCAGATCTCGTCCAGATCGGCAATTTCCTTCTGCAGCTTGCTGATCTCCTCCTCGATCAAGCCGAAACGCTTTTGCGAGGCTTCGTCCTTCTCGCGGCGTACCGCTTCGCGCTCGATCTGCAACTGGATCAGGCGCCGATCGAGTTTGTCCATCACTTCGGGTTTGGAGTCGAGTTCGATCTTGATCTTGGATGCTGCCTCGTCGATCAGGTCGATCGCCTTGTCCGGCAGGAAGCGGTCGGTGATGTAGCGGTGACTGAGTTCGGCCGCAGCCACGATGGCTGGATCGGTGATCTGAACGCCATGGTGCGCTTCATAACGCGCCTGCAGTCCGCGCAGGATGGCAATGGTCGCTTCCACCGTGGGTTCGCCCACCAGGATTTTCTGGAAGCGCCGCTCCAGCGCGGCGTCCTTCTCGATGTACTTGCGGTACTCATCGAGCGTGGTGGCACCGACGCAGTGCAGTTCACCGCGCGCCAGTGCCGGTTTGAGCATGTTGCCGGCGTCCATGGCGCCTTCCGCCTTGCCAGCACCCACCATGGTGTGCAGCTCGTCAATGAAGACAATGGTCTGACCCTCGTCCTTGGCCAGATCCTTCAGCACGTTTTTCAGGCGCTCCTCGAACTCACCACGGAACTTGGCGCCGGCCAGCAGGGACGCCATATCAAGTGACAGGACACGCTTGCCCTTGAGCGAATCGGGCACCTCGCCAGCCACGATGCGTTGCGCCAGTCCCTCGACGATGGCAGTCTTGCCAACACCGGGCTCGCCGATGAGTACCGGGTTGTTCTTGGTGCGGCGCTGCAACACCTGAATGGCACGGCGGATTTCGTCGTCGCGACCGATGACCGGGTCGAGCTTGCCCATGCGCGCGCGCTCGGTCAGGTCCAGACAGTACTTCTTCAGCGATTCACGCTGATCCTCGGCGTCGGCGCTGTCAACCTTCTGGCCACCGCGCACGGCCTCGATGGCTGCCTCCAGCGACTTGCGGTTCAAACCGTTGTCGCGCACCAGACGGCCAATGTCCTGCTTGCTGTCCGTCAGAACCAGCAGAAACAGTTCGCCGGCGACAAACTGGTCGCCCCGTTTGATCGATTCCTTCTCGGCCGCTTGCAGCAGTGTGACCATGTCGCGGCCAATCTGAACCTGCTCCTGGCCCTGAACTTCGGGCAGCCTCTTCATTGCCAGTTCGGCGGCACCGAGCAGACCGGCCACATTCACACCGGCACGCTGCAACAGGGCTTTGGGCCCGTCTTCCTGACGCAACATGGCAATCAACACATGCACCGGCTCAATGTAGGCGTGGTCCTGGCCTAGGGCCAGCGTCTGAGCCTCGCTCAAGGCTTCCTGAAACTTGGTAGTCAACTTTTCCATTCGCATGGCAATCCCCTTGGTCTTTGATTGCCAATCACCTTGGGCTAAGCGGGAACATTTCAAGTGCCTTGCGCCCGAGTAAGTCTGACTAAAATCAAACCATGACAATTCACCAGTTGCAGGCAAGCTATGTTCTGGAACAGGATCGCATCCTGGTGCGCATGAATACGCTCGCTGGTGAGGAATTGCGCCTTTGGTTAACGCGTCGCATGGTCAGGAACCTGTTTCCGCATATGCTGCAGGTCACTGCCGATCTGGTGGCCGATCAGGCTCAGGGTGCCAGTCACGACGGCGCCGACCGCAATGCGTTGACACAGTTCAAAAAGCAGGAATCGCTGCAAAAGGCGGACTTTCATACGCCCTTTAACAGCCAGGCAGCCAGCTTGCCCATCGGTGATGCACCGCTGCTGGCCAGTCGTGTACACGTCACGGTTTGTGACGGTGGTGCCCTGCGCATCGGCTTTGAAGAGGATGTGGCGGACGCCGCGACCAAACGAAGTTTTGAAGTGACGCTGGGTCAGGATCTGCTGCACGGCTTCATGCATCTGCTCGAAGCTGCATTGCAGCAAGCCGACTGGGGCATCACGCTGGAGCCTGGCACTGCAGGCGGCGAGCCGCTTGCGGCAGATGCTTTTGCCAACGCCAAGCCGCCCCAGTACCTGAACTGAATACCTCAGAGATTGGACGCCGAAATGCCCCAGCGCGCCAGCGCTGCGTCGTCGGCTACACGCGCATCGACCCAGCGCGCGCCCTGCGCAGTCTGCTCCTTCTTCCAGAACGGTGCCTGGGTCTTGAGGTAGTCCATCAGGAACTCGCAGGCGGCGAAGCTCTCATGACGGTGCTTGGATGCAACAGCCACCAGCACGATCTGATCCATGGCTTGCAACAGGCCAACGCGGTGAATGACCCGGGCATCGAAGATATCGAAACGCTGCAGCGCCTGATCGATCATAGCTTCGATCGCCTTCTCGGTCATTCCCGGGTAATGCTCGAGTTCCATTGCCAGGACCGGCTCCGCCTCAGCGATACCCGACGTCGCGGCGTGACGGTCGCGCACGGTTCCGATAAAGCTGCAAACGGCACCGACGCCGGCATGGCCACCGCGCAGGGCAGCCACTTCAGCACCAAGGTCAAAATCCTGCGTCTGAATGCGAACGCGCGCGCTGGCGGATGAAGCTGCGCCCATGCTCAACTCAACCGCCTGTGACCGGCGGAAAGAAGGCGACTTCCGCACCCTCTTGCAGACTGGCGGTTTCTCTGCACATGACCTGATTGAGCGCCATGCGCAGTGCCCGACCCCGCGCCAAAGCCTGCGCGTGCTGCGCATCCGTGGCGATCAACTCGTCGCGCAGTTCGGCCAGCGTGCTTGCCCTCGTCTCGACCGATTCCGCGGCAACACCAAGGGCTTCGCGGATCGATGCGAAATACCTGATCTCGACCTTCATCCCAGCATCTCCATCAAGGGTATAAACCGCACCATGTCACCATGAGCAATGACTTGCCCCGGCGGGTTGTCC
>JBAXFI010000252.1:0-3351 GCA_037139995.1 Comamonadaceae bacterium
GGACCCGATGGAAAAAAGTACATCGCCGATTACGCGGCGGCGGGAACGCCGGTGACCGGCAGCGACCTGGCCAACCCCTTGCGTGCCAGCAGCAAGACCTGGATTCCGGCAGAAATCAAGGCCATGCCTTTTGCCAACTACGTGCTGGTCGAAGGACCGGGCGTGGCTACGGGTAATTGCGCCGCTACGGAAGCGGTGTACAGCAGCACGGGCTTTCAGTTGTTCGGGCGCTATTTTGCGGGCGCTATTCCGTCTATTTCGCAGATCGACCGCGCCACTTACAAGGCGGTGGATACCAACGCCGATGGCCTACCCGACAAGTTTCAGGTGGGTGTCTGGGCCACCACCACGCAAAGGCCAGGTGGTGTGCTGCCTGTGCTGGGCATGAGCCTGTTCTCTGGCGATCCGGCGGCACCCACGGTTCAGGTGTCCGAGGCGGCGATGACGCGCTTTGCCTTGCCGACAGATGCCGGTGTGCCAGCGCGCTTTGAATTTTTCCAGGGTGCCACAACGCCACTGCAAACCGGGATGCCGGCGACGGCCCTGACCAGGCCGGCTGCCACGACGGCACGGGTTCGGATCATCAGTGATACACCGGCGACCGTGCTCAACATGCCGCTGGTCGATGAGCTGCGCATTTCACTGGCCCTGTGGGACAGTGCGCAAAAGACGCTGACCGTGACGGCCGAGTCGGGGGCGTTCCTGTCGGCAGCCACACCTGCCACACAGACGGCCGTCAATGCCGATTGCGCGCTGCCTTGCCTGACGATTGATCCCTACGGTCTGCCGGTCAAGGACGCCAAGGGTGCGGCCATTGACTTCAAGCTCAAGACCATCGCAGGCGAGAAGTTTGCGGTGATGAGCACCGTCATTCCCAATGTCCACATACCACCAGCCAGCATCACTGTGACATCTTCGGGCGGCGGACGCGATGTGCAGCCTGTGATCTATGCCGGATCGGCGACGGGTACGGCGCTGCTGCAGGCCGACACGGCTTCGACACCCATCAATGTGGCGGTGAGCATTCCTGTGCTGGCCAACGACGTTGGTGTGTCGGCCACACCAGCGCTGCAGATTTGTACGGCAGCCAGCGGTGGCACCTGCGGTCTGCCTTCGGCGACGGCGCTGTGCGTGGCCAACACGGCTTCGCCCAGTTGCACGGCTTCCGGCGCTCGCCTGACGCTCACAGCGGACAACCTGGTGGTCTATACGCCACGCCTGAATGTGGGCGGGCTGAGCGAGTCGTTCTGGTACCAGGTCAACACCTCGAGTGGCCTGTTGCGCGCGCAGGTGACCGTGACCGTGGGCGCCCTGAGCGGCCTGCCCGATGCGCGTGACGATCTGGGCCTGTCGTCAGTTGCCAATGTCACTTCGACCTTCAATGTGCTGGCCAACGACTTCGCGCCGGCCGGTGTTGACCTGACGACGCTGCGCATGACGCAGACGCCGTGCAACCTGACTAACGGCGTGTGTGCGGCTACCGCTGCTACTTTCAATGCCGCGGGCAGCCTGTTGTTCAACGCACCCAGCAGCGGCAGCTGGACCATGGCCTACACCTTCACGGACCGCACCGGTGCCGTGGCGGACCCGGGCGTGGTGACGGTGAATGTGCCGGCTGGCGAGCTGCTGACCATTGCCCGCGCCCGCTGGACCCTGCCGAAAAAGGTCGGGCAACTCGGTACCCTGGATGTCAACGGCACCTCGTCTCTTGCGCTGGGACAGACCCTGGGTCTGTACATCCCCAACGTCGCCAGCGGCCCACAGGGCTGCAACAACCCAACGGCAGGAACACGTATCGCGACGACCACCGTACCGGCCAATGCCAATTGGGCGTTTGCCACCACGGCGCTGGCAACGCGCCCCACCGCCGTCTATGTGTACTCGCCGGCCTACGGCGGATGCATGCAGGCCACCGTGCAATAACTCAGAGAGGTCCAGAAATGACAAACAGCTCAAACCCTTCCTTCCCCGGCAAGACGCGCACCGCGCGCAGCGCCGGCTTTACCCTGCTCGAACTGCTGGTGGTGATGGTGATCATCGGCCTGCTCGCCGGCTACGTGGCGCCACGCTATTTCTCCCAGATCGGCAAGGCCGAGGTCAAGGTGGCGCGGGCGCAGCTCGATGCCATAGAAAAGGCGCTGGACCAGTACCGTCTGGATACCGGCCACTACCCGACGCAGGAACAGGGTCTGGTTGCGGTGATCAAGAAGCCGGCCAACGAGCCGCGCTGGGAAGGCCCTTATCTGAAGAAGGAACTGCCGCTGGATCCGTGGGGCCGGCCCTTTGTCTACAAGATTCCCGGCGAGCGCGGTGACTTCGATCTGGTTTCCCTGGGCAAGGACGGCGTGCCGGGTGGCACCGGCGAAGCGGCCGATCTGCAAAACAACTGAATAGCGACAGCGTCATGATTTTCCAGGTCAAAGCACTGATGGCGAGCGGAGAGGTGGTGCTCTTGCGCGTTGACGCCGCCGCCGCGGCGGATGCCCGGCGCGAAGTCGAGTCGCGCGGGCTGTCGGTGTTCATGGCGCAGCCGGTGAAGTCGGTGGCGACCATGCGCTTTGGTTCCCGTGCGGTGCGTGTCAATGCGCTGGGCTTCTCGCAGGAGTTGCTGATGCTGCTGCGGGCCGGCCTGAGCCTGGTGGGATCGCTCGAGGCGATGGCCGAAAAAGAACTGAATGTGGCAACGCGTGCGGTGGTGGAGGCGCTCTTGCAGAAGCTGCGCCGCGGCGGGCGTTTTTCCGAGGCGCTGGTCGACTCGGGTGGCAACTTCCCGCAGATTCTGATTGCCGGCGTGCGCGCCAGCGAGCGCACCGGCAGCCTGGAAGAGACCTTGCAACGCTATGGCGAGTACGCCAGCCGCATGGACGAGGCGCGCAAGAAGATCATCGCCGCGCTGATCTACCCGGTCATGCTCCTGATCGTCGGTTTGCTGGTTTCGGCTTTCCTGATTGGTTTTGTGGTGCCCAAGTTTGCCGGTGTGTACCGCGACTCGGGCAGCGAGATGCCCTGGGCCTCGGCCTTGCTGTTTGATATGGGCCGTGTGATTGGCGCGCACCCCTTTGAGTTTCTGTCGGCTGCGCTGCTGCTCGTCGTGTCTGTGGTCGGCGCGTTTTCCCTGCCTGCCACGCGCACCTGGTTTGGTCTGCGCATTCGCGCGCTGCCCGGTGTGGGCGTGCGGCTGCGCATTTACGAACTGGCCCGCCTTTACCGCACGCTGGCGATGCTGCTGCGCGGTGGCACAGCCATCGTGCCGGCACTGGGCCTGGCGGCCACCATGCTGAGCGGGGCCATGCGTGTGCAGCTTGCCAGCGCATCGCGCCAGATATCCCAGGGCGAGCCGATATCGCGCGC
>JBAXFI010000253.1:0-3298 GCA_037139995.1 Comamonadaceae bacterium
AGACACTCAGGAGACGTTCAACTTTTCGATTTGGCTGCTCTAAACCAGTCGCTCAGGACTGGGTGTCAGTTAGCAAGGCAAGCTTGCTGTTCAGTGCTTTTGTCGCCCCCAGCGCGTCAAACTCAGCCAGCGACAGCGCCCTGCCAAACAGATAGCCTTGATAAGCATGGCAGCCAAGCCCAGCCAGAAAGTCGCACTGCGCCTGCGTCTCTACCCCTTCAGCAATCACCTTCTGGTCACGGCTCTCTCAATCACTCGATGGCCACCATCGCCAGCAGAATCAGCTCGGTATTGCCCAGAGCGGTGACGATGCGCCTGGCGTTGAGCACCATGCGCCGCTGGCCCAGGCCGACAAAGTCGTGCTCGACGACGTAAGCCTCCATCACCTGATTGCGCGGAAGAATGTTTTCCAGCAACTCGCGCAAGGCGGCAATGTCCCACTGCCCGTTGCCCAGCTTGTAGATCTTGCGCCCCACCGTCTCATCCGGCGAGACCTTGAAGTGCTGGTAAAAGGAACGGCTGGCCGAGACCACCTCCAGTTTGTCATCGAGCACGATCAGAGGCTCGACAACGGTGTTGACGATTCCTTCGGCCAGTTCTCTGGCGAGTTGCGCCGCTGCCGTCTGCGCTGCCGCGAGTTCGTTGATGGCGCGCTGGGCGGCCTCGCTGGCGAGCTTGAACTCGGTTACCGCGGTGAAGGTCAGCACCACGCCCTCGATCACGTTGTCCAGCGTGCGGTAGGGCTGGATGCGCGCCAGGTACCAGTTGCCGTCCACCGTGCGCACTTCGCGCTCGATGGGGATCAGCCTGTCAAGCACCGACTGCAGATCGGCCCCCAGGTCTACGCCGTCCAGATTGGAGGTGATGTCGCTCAAGGGCCGGCCGACGTCGCTGCCGATCAGGCGGTAGGCCTTGACCGCCGCCGGCGTGTAGCGCCGGATGGCCAACTGGTGATCCAGGAACAGGGTGCCCGTGCCAACGCTGTCGAGCAGGTTCTTCATGTCGTTCTGGATGCTGGTGATCTGCTCGATCTTGGCATTGAGTTCGGAGTTGACGGTGATCGTCTCTTCATTGAGCGACTGCAGCTCTTCCTTCGAGGTTTCCAGTTCTTCATTGGAGGACTGCAGCTCTTCGTTGGTGGACTGCAACTCTTCGTTGGTCGACTTGAGCTCTTCGTTGGAGGCCTGCTGCTCTTCGCTGGTGGCCTGCAGGTTCTCTTTGCTGTAGGCGAGTTCACGCTCGAGCTCCTGGATGCGCGCGGCCTCGGCCGATGTAGTTGCGCTGCGCTTGCCGCGGCCTGCTTTGCTGGCGGCCTTGCCGGCGCTTGGCTCGGCGCTGGCGACGTCCTCGAAGCTGACCAGCAGCAGCGGCTCGCCGCTCTTGTCGCGCGTCAGGGCGCGCACGCTGAAGCGCACCAGGGAGAAGCCGCCATTGGTCTTGACCGAGACTTCGCGCTTGAGAGTCGGCTCGGCCTGCACGGCCGCCGTGTTGATGGCGCCGCGCAGTTCAAGCTGCAGGCCCTCGCGCGCCATCTCCACCACGTTGTTGCTGACCGGTCCCGGGGCCGGGCGCAGGTAGCGCCCGGTCTCGCCGTGCACATACAGGATGTTGCCTCTGGCATCGGTGGTCACCGAGGCTGGCGCGTAGGTCTGCAAGAGCGCCTGCGTGCTCAGCGCGGCGATGTTGGCACCAGCGCCAAGGCGGGCTTTGCCGGCTGGGGGCGCAGTCCCTGTTCTTGCTGCCCTGTCAACGCTCCAGCTCTGCTCGGCGCTGCCTTGACGCCAGGGCGAGAGGGGGGCGTGCTTGGCGCGGTAGAACTTCCACTTGCGGTCAATCGTGGCGAACAGGTCGGGATGGTTGGTGATGCTCTCCGAGGTCGACAGGAACAGCACCCCGGCGCTCTTCAAGGCATAGTGGAAGTTGGGAATCAGCCGGGTTTGCGCTTCGGCCTCAAAATAGATCAACAGGTTGCGGCAGCTCAACAGGTCGAGCTTGGTGAAGGGCGGGTCCTTGATGACGTTCTGCACGGCGAACACCACCATGTCGCGGATCTCTTTCTTGACCTTGTAGCCGGTGTCGTCCTTGCTGAAGAAGCGGCGCAGCCGCTCGGGCGTGATGTCCTGCGCGATGTTGGGCGGATAGTGTCCGACGCGCGCCACCGCGATGGCGTCGTCGTCGAGGTCGGTGGCGTAGATCTGGATGCCCAGTTCCTGCTCGTGGCGCGAGCGCAGTTCGTCCTGCAACTCCTGCAGCACCATGGCAATCGAGTAGGCCTCTTCGCCGCTGGCGCAGCCAGCCACCCAGACGCGAAAGGCGTAACCGGGCGGCTTGTCTGCCAGCAACTCGGGCAGCACCGTCTTCTTGAGCACGACAAAGGCCTCGGGGTCGCGAAAGAAGCTGGTGACGTTGATCAGCAGCTCCTTGAACAGGAGTTGCGTTTCGTGGGGGTTTTCGCGCAGAAAGCGCGCGTACACGGACTCGTCCTCGATGCCGTGCTGGGCCATGCGGCGCTGGATGCGCCTGGAGATGGTGCTTTTCTTATAGAGCGAGAAGTCGTGCCCGGTGCTACTGCGAAGTTGCAGCAGGATCTGGTTGATGCCCGAGAGAATCTTCTCGGGCACGATGGCTGGCACGCGCAGCCGGTAGGCCGCCTGTCGCGTCACTTCGAGCAGCATGGCGGGCATCTGTTCGACCGGCAGGATGTGGGTGGCGTAGCCGCTAGCGATGGCGCTTTGCGGCATGCCGTCGTATTTGGCGCTGGAGGGTTCCTGCACCATGCAGACGCCACCAGCGCCCAGGATGGCGCGCAGGCCCAGCGTACCGTCGGTGGCGGTGCCCGAGAGGATGACGCCGATGGCGCGCTCGCCCTGGTCTTCGGCCAGCGAGCGCAGAAAGCCGTCAATCGGCATGCGCTGGCCGCGCACCATTTCAGGCACCGAGAGTTGCAAGACGCCAAGCAGAATGGCCATCTCGCGGTTGGGCGGGATGACGTAGACGCAATTCGCCTGGACCCGCATCAGGTCCTGCGCTTCGAGCACCGCCATGCTGGTGCAGCGCTGCAGGATTTCGGTCAGGATGCTGACATGGCCGGGGTCAAGATGGGGCACCAGCACAAAGGCCATGCCGCTGTCGGCAGGGCAGGCGCGAAAGAAGGCCTCGAAGGCTTCCAGGCCGCCGGCGGAGGCGCCGATGCCGACGATCGGCAGTTCGGGGGCCAGGCCAGGCACTGCAGCTGTATCTACGCTCGGCACCTCCTCACTTGCTGCGCCGGGCGCACTGGCAGGGGGCTGCGCGGCCA
>JBAXFI010000254.1:0-3297 GCA_037139995.1 Comamonadaceae bacterium
ACGCCATGTTGAAGAGGGTGGCGAGTCTGCCTGAGCGAACCATCATCATATTTACGCAATACAACCGGGATGTCAGCGGCAAAGTCGCGATTGCCTATGAAGTGGAGGCTGCGATCATCAAGGCCGCCAATGCGCCGGTCTTTGGGCTATACGACTTCAATCTGGTCAACGGGGGTATTGGTGGCTCGGTGGTTGGCGTCAAGAGCTTGGGAGAAAGCACCGGAATGCTGGCGCTGGACCTTCTGAATGGAAAACGGCAACTGACGCAGTCCGTGACCAGTGTTGGCATCAGCGCCTTCCCGATGTTCGACTGGGAACAAATCAAACGCTGGGACGGCGACGCGAGTAAATTGTCCGGCAACCCAGTGTTCGTGAACCGCGTACCGACGTTTTGGGATCTGTACAAATTCTATGTGGTGGGAGTTGCGGCATTCATACTGGTGCAGTCCATGTTGATCGCCATCCTGGTTCGGAATAGACGGCGCAGAAAGATGACCGAGCATGCCCTGAAGAAAAGCGAGGCACGCTTGCGCCTCATGTTTGACCACGCCAGTGACGGAATAGTGACGATGTCGGCCAGCGGCAAACTGCTTGTATTCAATGAGGCGTTTTCCCGCATGCACGGTTACACCGATGAAGAAATGTCGAGCCTGTACCTGAAAGATCTCGCCACGCCTGAAACATCGCAACAGGTACCTGAAAGAATGCAGCGCGTCCTGTCCGGACAGGAGATGATGTTCGATGTCGAGCACTATCACAAGGATGGGCACGTTATCGCGCTGGAAGTATCCGCAACCGTGATTGTCCTGGAGGGTGAACCGGTGATTCAGGCCTTCCATCGCGACGTGACCAAACACAGGCAATCCGAACAGCAAATTCAGCGTCTGGCCTTCTCCGACCCCCTGACCGGCCTGCCCAACCGCCGCCTGTTGATGGACCGGTTAGAGCAAGCCATTGCCGCCGCTCACCGCCAGGCTCAACAGCTTGCGCTGCTGTTCATTGATCTGGACAACTTCAAGACCCTCAACGACACCCTGGGCCACGACAAAGGTGATCTACTACTGCACCAGGTTGCCACACGGCTGACAGCCTGCGTGCGCGAGGGTGACACAGTAGCGCGCCTGGGTGGCGACGAATTCATTGTGCTGCTCTCGGACCTGAGCAGCGACCCACATCAGGCTACGAAGCAGGCGCAACTTGTAACTGCAAAAATCCTTGATGCGCTGGGTCAACCCTATCAACTCGACGGCCACGGGCACCACAGCACCGTAAGCGTCGGCGTCTCGCTGTTTGGCGGCGCTGTGCGTGAGAATATCGAAGAGCCATTGAAACGCGCAGAACTTGCCATGTACCAGGCTAAGGGAGCAGGACGCAACACCATGCGTTTCTTCGAGCCCGAGATGCAAACCACCGCCTCCGATCGGGCGACACTGGAAGCGGAATTGCGTGAGGCCGTGAACAACAACCAGTTTGTCCTCTATTACCAGCCACAAGGAGGAGACAATGTTCGCCTGACGGGAGCGGAGGCATTGCTGCGCTGGCAGCATCCCCAGCACGGATCAATCTCTCCTGCTGCATTCATTCCCGTCGCCGAGGCCAGCGGCTTGATCTTGCCTTTGGGTCAGTGGGTGCTGCAGACCGCCTGCAAACAACTGGCAGCATGGTCTGCGCGGCCGGAAATGGCGCACCTCACCATGGCCGTGAATGTCAGTGCCCGTCAGTTCAGGCAGCCAGACTTTGTTGCAGAGGTAGTGTCGGTGCTGCACACCACCGGCGTCAAGCCCGAACGCCTCAAACTCGAACTCACTGAGAGCGTGCTGGTGGACAACGTGGAAGACATCATCATAAAGATGACTGCGCTTAAAGCCAGTGGCGTGGGCTTCTCACTCGATGACTTCGGCACTGGCTATTCGTCGCTGTCTTACCTCAAGCGCCTGCCACTGGATCAACTCAAGATTGACCAGAGCTTTGTCAGAGACATTCTCACCGATCCGAACGACGCGGCCATCGCCAAGATGGTGATTGTGCTGGCTGAGAGTCTTGGGCTGGAAGTGATTGCCGAGGGCGTTGAAACCGTGGCACAGCGTGACTTCCTGGCGAACATGGGTTGCCATGCCTACCAGGGCTATCTGTTCAGCAGGCCATTGCCGATCGATGAGTTTGAGACGTTGGCGAAGCTCGTTTGAGTCTTAGTTGGCGCCAAACTCAGGCCAGACGAAGTATCCATGGCATCTCGACTCAGGCCCTACCGTCACCAAGGGTGGCTGACCGGTATCTGAAGTCACGAAATTGCCTTGCCCCGAAGCAGGCGTTCGTGACCGACAAAAAACGCTGGACTGCCAGTCTACGATTTTCTCCGAACCGGACTTTCAATTCCTGCCGTCAGCGTCGGAGAATACTCGCAGACGGCCACAGCGCCTTGCATGGCACACTCATCAAACCTAACTAAAACTCTTTACCGTCTGGCTAAGAATCTTCACGCCTATACCAAACTTGCCATCTAACTTCTCAACCCGAATTACTCTGCCTTCACAGCATAATTTCAACTTGCCACCAACTATGTCAAGGTCCACCTTGAAATCTATGCGTGAGCCGATTTCCTGCTCGTTGCTTTGCACAATGAACAGTCCGCTGGCGCTAATGTCTCTCGTAAGCCCCTGATTGCCGTCAATCGAAGTCGGTAGCTCGGTGATCGTTCGCTTTTGCCGACGGTGCAATTTTGGTGGGTTTGGCTCTACTTGCATCATGGTAAATCTCCCTGAATCAACTTTAACGCATTCCCATGAGTGCCTGATTTTTGAGCATGTCGCTGCGACCCAGCAGTGGCGCCAAATTGACAACTGACCTTGTGACATATCCACAGAGTTAGCCACCGTTAGTGGGGATAACCTCTGCTGAAAGATTCACCGCACCTTCAATGCGAGCATCCCTCATTTGTGGGAAGGGTTTGCACTGCTTGGTGGAGGCCAAGCGGATGACATGATGGGTACCCACCGGCACTTTGACTCGCTGATCTGCTTGCTCCAAACCGGCTAGATAACCCAGCGAAGCTCAAAAAAAGAAACCCCGGGGTTTTAAGAACCGGGGTTGAAATACCTGATGCTCGTCGCCGAGACACCAGATCGTTGGAGACTTGTTTTCCTAGAGCGCGACAGCTTTGTTTGAAGTATCCGGCATGCGCCGCAGGTTGTATATCCCACAAAGGGGGCAAGGGGGAACCCTATGCTGAGTATTGGCGGACACAAAAAAACCCCGGCACAAAGTCCGGGGTGGTAAGCCTGTTTGCTGTCACACATC
>JBAXFI010000255.1:0-3237 GCA_037139995.1 Comamonadaceae bacterium
GCCTGCATCCGGAACAACTCCCGGAAGTACTGACGCCGGCTCTGCTTGTACTCTAGCGACGAGGTGTCCAGAGCGCTATCGTTGAGTTCGTCGATCTTGCGGTCTTCGAGTTCCAACTCCAGCTCTTCGTCGTAGCTGTCAGCCAGATCGCGCCGGATGCGCTGCACCAGTTCATCGTCATTTGTGTTCAAACCAGACTCCTGAAGATAGTTTTCCTTGGGGACAACAGGATAAGAATATTTTGTGACGGTAACGTGACAGACACCTGATTGGCGAGCGCTGAAATATGTCACACCACTGTCACACAAGCTACTTATATTCGCACCATTGCTCCAAAGTCATCCTTTCATTTAACTCAAAAGGTATTTCGATGAAAACCAGTTTCAAAATCTCTTTGATCAGTGCGGCTGGCGTCCTTGCCATGTCTTGCATGAATTTCGCCAGCGCACAGGAAATCACGGGTGCCGGCGCCAGTTTCCCTGCTCCGATCTATTCCAAGTGGGCGGCGGAATACAACAAGGCCACTGGCGTGAAAGTCAACTATCAATCGGTCGGTTCCGGTGCCGGCATCAAGCAGATCGATTCCAAGACGGTGGACTTTGGTGCCTCCGACATGCCGCTGACAGACGAAGTTTTGAAGACCAAGGGCCAGTTCCAGTTTCCCACCGTGATCGGCGGCACTGTGCCGGTGATTAACGTCAAGGGCATCGCACCCGGACAAATGAAGCTCGATGGTCAGGTGTTGGGTGACATCTATCTGGGCAAGATCACCAAGTGGAACGATGCCGCCATCAAGGCCCTGAATCCGACGCTGGCCTTACCCGATGTCGCGATTGCCCCGGTGCGGCGCGCCGATGGCTCGGGCACCACATTCAATTTCACCAACTACTTGAGCCGCGTCCATCCGGAATGGAAAACCAAGGTCGGTGAGGGTACGGCCGTCAACTGGCCAGTGGGCGCGGGCGGCAAGGGCAACGAAGGCGTGGCCGCGTTTGTGAATCGTCTGCCCAATTCGATTGGCTATGTCGAGTACTCCTATGTCAAGCAAAACAAGATGACCTACGCCTTGATGAAGAACCGCGACGGTGTTTTCGTGGCGCCTGATGACGAGAGTTTCAAAGCGGCTGCAGCCGGTGCCGACTGGAATAAGTCGTTCTATCAATTGATTACGGATCAGCCCGGCAAGAACGCCTGGCCGATTTCGACAGCGACTTTCATCCTGATGCACATCAAGCAGGACAAGCCGGCCAATGCGACGGAAACCTTCAAGTTCTTTACCTGGGCCTACAAGAGCGGTGGCAAGAGCGCCTCCGATCTGGACTACGTGCCGATGCCTGCCAACGTGATTGGCTCGATTGAAAAGGCCTGGTCGCAGGCAACCGATGCCGCTGGCAAGCCGGTCGCTTTAAAGTAATCGAAAAGGCTCTCTGCGCGGGAGTAAGTTCGTGTCAACTACACTGATGGCGAGTCCCTCGCCTCTCAATCAAGCACCCTCTTCGGAACGTGTGATGTCCAATCCACCCCCGCTCAAGACGGCCCGCTCCGGGCCCATGGCAGACCGCATCTTTGGCTGGCTGGCCAAAGCTGCGGCCCTGTTTACCCTGGGCATGCTGATTGCCATTCTGGTTTCGCTGACGCTGGGCGCATGGCCCGCGATCGACAAGTACGGCCTGGGCTTTCTTGCCAGCACCACTTGGGACCCGGTCAAAGAGGAGTTTGGCGGGCTGGTGATGATTTATGGCACCTTGATGACGTCCATCATTGCCTTGCTGATTGCTGTGCCGGTGAGCTTTGGCATAGCGGTATTTCTAACGGAGCTTTCACCGGCCTGGCTGAAACGCCCGCTGGGCACAGCGATTGAATTGCTGGCGGCAATACCTTCCATTGTCTATGGCATGTGGGGTTTGCTGGTGTTCAGTCCCCTCTTGTCGACCTACGTGCAGCAGCCCTTGCAAGCGCTGTTTTCGGGTGTGCCGGTCCTCGGTGCCTTTGTCTCCGGTCCGCCCGTGGGCATTGGCATTCTGTCGGCCGGCATCATTCTGGCCATCATGATCATCCCCTTCATTGCAGCGGTGATGCGCGACGTGTTTGAAGTCACGCCGACGCTGCTCAAGGAATCGGCCTACGGGCTGGGCGCCACCACCTGGGAAGTGGTTTCCACGGTGGTACTGCCCTACACCAAGGCCGGTGTCGTTGGCGGCATCATGCTGGGCCTGGGCCGTGCCATCGGTGAGACCATGGCTGTTACTTTTGTCATTGGCAACTTCAACCAGCTGGATTCCCTGAGTCTGTTTCAGGCGGCCAACAGCATCACCTCAGCGCTGGCCAATGAGTTTGCCGAGGCCGGTGCAGGCTTGCATCAGGCCGCATTGATGTATCTTGGGCTGGTGCTGTTTTTCATTACCTTTGTGGTTTTAAGTCTGTCCAAGATCCTGCTTTCGCAGCTCAAGAAGAGTGAAGGGACCAAGACATGAGTACGGCCGAACTGTTGTTGCAGGCTCACGCCTTGGAGCAATCCCGTCTGGCGCGCTACGCGCAGCGCAAGCGGGTCAACCAGATTGCGCTGGCCCTGTCGCTGCTGGCGATGGCTTTTGGCCTGTTCTGGTTGTTCTGGATCCTGATTGAGACCGTGACGCTGGGCGTGGGTGGACTGTCACTCGATACCCTGACCCAGATGACACCGCCGCCGAACGATGCAGGCGGTCTGGCCAATGCCATTTACGGCTCGTTCCTGATGGTTTTGCTGGCCACTTTTGTTGGCACACCCATCGGCGTCATGGCCGGCATTTATCTGGCCGAGTTCGACACCCACAGCTGGTTGGCCTCGGTCACGCGCTTTGTCAATGACATCCTGCTGTCGGCACCGTCGATTGTGATTGGCCTGTTTGTTTATGCCGTGGTCGTGACGCGATTCAAGTCCTTCTCAGGCTACGCCGGCATCATGGCGCTGGCCTTGATTGTGATTCCTGTCGTGATTCGCACCACAGAAAACATGCTGCAGTTGGTGCCCTCGGGTTTGCGCGAAGCGGCTTACGCGCTGGGCGCACCTAAATGGAAAGTCATTATCAGCATCACGCTGAAAGCAGCACGCTCAGGCGTGGTCACAGGCGTCTTGCTGGCGGTGGCGCGCATTGCCGGTGAAACCGCGCCCTTGTTGTTCACCGCCCTGAGCAACCAGTTCTGGACCTCCAGCCTGGGCGAGCCGATGGCAAGTCTGCCGGTGACGATTTTCAAGTT
>JBAXFI010000256.1:0-3217 GCA_037139995.1 Comamonadaceae bacterium
TGGTAATAGTGACCCGCTCGCCTTGCTGCACCCGCTTGATCAGCTCCGCCAGCTTTGTCTTGGCTTCGTACACTCCGTATTCGCGCATACCCCTCCCCGACACTAGTGCAACCTAGTCTAGACACTAGACCAGATTAATGCAAGCCACTTCCGCCCGCCTCAACGTACAACGCGCACCGCGTGGGCGTGAAACGCGCGCCGACAGCCTCGTCTTCCATTGCCCCACGCGAGCAGCGGCTATCACGCCAGTTCGAGCCTATCGTTCTGCGAAAACGGATCGATGCTGATCCGCAGCGAATGAATGGTCATCGTCGGCACCTTCCGACGGTCGACCTGCTTCAGCCGCACGAAACCAATGGCGACAAGCTTGCCAAGGGTGCGCGTAAGGTTCGGCTGTGCCCGCCCCGTCAGCTCCGCGAGCTCGGCAATTGATTGCGGCTTCTTGTCGCGAATAACCGCTAGAAGTTGACGGTTTTGGGGTGTCAGCAACCGCAGCAGTGCCTCGACAGAGTCGAATGTTGTGCCCCCCGCGTCCTTTGGCGCCAGCCTCTGCCCGCGCGCAACCGCCTTCATTTCTTCGCGCAGGGCCGCATGGCCTTGAATCTTCAAATGCTTCATGGGCTATCTCCTACCTCTACTTCGACGATCTCGAACGGAATGCCATCCTCGGTTAGCACGCGTTCGACCTCATCGAAAAAATCATCAAGCAATGTTTCTGCGTCCTTAAACGCATAAGGACGGCCCTCGTCTGTTTCCGTTCGATGCCAGTGATCCATCGGTTTTGGACGCTTCTTAAAACGCGCACCCTTGGCAGGAACACTGTGCGCGTTGTCAAATCCGATCAGCCGTCGATTGTCTGGACCATGCAAGGTAAACGAGTAGTCCAGACCATGCGGCTTTCCATCGAATGCTTCCACCTTCGAAATCTCAAATTTTAGCCAATACCCGCCCGCATAACGGTGCACGTGCCCGTTGAAACCCAGCAAGAATTCAAGCGTATGTTCGCCGCGATGGTTTGGCATCGATCACCATATCCTCACATGATAAGTATAAAAGCGATGAAACCGTGGAGTCAAGGCCAATGCGGCCAATGCGAGGCGCAAGGCGGCTACGCCGACGATGGCGACGATGCGCTCGTGACCATAACCTGCCTCGCATTTTAGGAAAGTGGCCGTCTCCCCGGTCATTTCCGCACGCATGAAATCCGGACTCAGCCAGTCGCAATTCGCAAAGCCGCTCGGCGTTTCAGTGCGAACCCTGCAGGAGTGGGAGCAAGGGCGTCGCTCGCCGTCGAAAGCGGCACAAACCCTGATTGCGATCGCAGAGCGGCGGCCCGAAGTGCTCGGGGAAGTTGCGGCTGCGCAGGCCTATTGATCTTTCCAATTTACGCGACATGGTTCACAACGCAATTGTCATTCCGCGCGCAGCCCGACTTTGACACTTCCGAGGCACAATTTTGGCCGCCCCCCAGTAACGGCGCGGGTTTGCGGGCATTAAGTCGCCAAACCCCTAGATACATGGATTGTTGCTTTTCGTAGCCCAATAGCCCTACGATAGGGCCTATGTACCTACGTGAGAGCAAACAACGGCGGGCCGATGGCAGCGTCGTGACCTACCTGCAGCTAGCAGAGAACGTCTGGGACGCCGCCAAGGGAAGATCACAAGCGAGCATCGTATACAACTGTGGGCGCGCCGACGACCCCGAAGCCATCGAACGCCTACGTCGGCTAGCCAAGAACATCCTGCGCCGTTGCTCACCTGAAGAGATCGTGGGCGCCGGCGGCGACTGGCGTCTGATCTGCGCCTGGCCCTATGGCGATGTCTACGTGCTCGAAGCCATCTGGAAGCAGCTTGGCATCGACGCCATTTTGCAGCAACAAGCCGGTAAGCGGCATCTTGGGTTCGATGTCGAACGCGCCCTGTTCGCCCTGGTTGCCAACCGCGCGTGCGCTCCGGCCGCCAAACTCTACTGCCATGAGCAATGGCTCAAGGAAGATGTGCACATCGAAGGGACGCAGGAGCTGAAACTGCACCAACTCTATCGCGCCATGGACTTCCTGGAGGAGAACAAGGAAGCCATCGAGCAAGCCATCTTCCACCGGGTGGCCGACCTGCTCAATCTGGACGTGGAGGTGATCTTCTACGACACCACCTCGTTGCACTTTGAGACCGACGAGGAAGACGAAGGCGACGAGAACGGCCAGGTTCAAGGCAGCGCGACGGCGGGCAAGAAGTTCTACGCAGCCCCTCGCAAACGAGGTCACAGCAAGAACGGCCGTGGCGACGCACCACAGATCGTGGTCGGTCTGGCGGTCACCCGCGACGGATTCCCGGTGCGCCACTGGGTATTCCCCGGCAACACGGTAGACGTCACCACGGTGGCCAAGGTCAAGCAAGACCTTCGTGGTTGGCAACTCACCCGCTGCCTCTTCGTGGGGGATGCCGGAATGGTCTCTCGGGCCAACTTGCAGACGCTATCCAAAGGTGGCGGCAAGTACCTGCTGGCGATGCCGATGCGCCGGGGCGACGAAGTCACCGAGCAAGTGCTCTCGCGCCCGGGCCGCTATCGCACTGTCGCCGAGAATCTGGAAGTCAAAGAAGTCATCGTCGGGGAGGGAGAGAGACGGCGACGCTATGCGGTCTGTTTCAATCCGCTGGAGGCCAAACGCCAGAAGTCGCATCGAGACGATCTGCTCAAGGAACTGGAAGCCGAACTGGCCAGCCTGTCCGATCTGGCTAAAGTGAGCCACACGAAACGAGTCTGCGCCTTACGTACCAGCGCCCGCTACGGGCGCTTGCTGAAGGAAACGAAACGGGGTTTGGCGATCGACCGGCAGGCGGTGACCGACCTGGAGCGCTTCGACGGCAAGTTCGTGGTGCACAGCAACGATGACACACTCACGGCTGAAGATATGGCGTTGGGCTACAAACAACAACAGCGGGTGGAAGAGGCCTGGCACACGATGAAGAGCGGTTTGAAGATGCGGCCGGTGTTTCACTGGGCGCCCCACCGCATTCACGCACACATCGCCATCACGGTTCTGTCACTGTTGCTTGAGCGCACCATTGAGCACGCTTGTCAGGATACTTGGCGCAATATTCGGGATGATCTGAAACACATTCAGTTGGCGCAATTGTTTAGCCCAAACGGTCGTGTCTGGCAGGTGACCGAACCGACTTCGGCTGCCGCTAAGCGATTGAAAGCGCTGACAATCAA
>JBAXFI010000257.1:0-3171 GCA_037139995.1 Comamonadaceae bacterium
TCCGCTACCAGTCCAACAAGGCCGTGCTGCATACCGACGCGTCGGTCTTGCCGTCCCACAAGGCGGCCTGGGCCGCCTGGAATTACGAGCGCGCCGCCGCGCCCGGGCGCGAGCGCACGCGCGTTTGCCTGCACTACCTGCTGAATCGCCTGCAGCCCTTGCCGTGGCAGCAGCCGGTGCTGGTGTCGTTGAACCCGGTGCGCGCCATAGCGCCGGACAAAGTCCTGGGTGAGTACGACTACGCGCACCCGGTGTTTGACCTGGCTGCCATGGCGGCGCAAAGCCGCATGCCCGCACTGCAGGGACAGCAGGGCCGCTACTATGCCGGTGCCTGGATGGGCTACGGATTCCACGAGGACGGACTCAAGGCCGGCTTGGCGGCCGCCGCCCAGTTGCTGGCCGATGCAGGCGCAGCCGAGGCGATGGCGTGAAAGCCAGCACCGCCCTCATCGGTTTTGGCCAGGTGCGCCACACGCGACAGCGGCCCAAACATCACGCCTTTGCTTACCCCACCTACTTTTTGATGCTGCCCTTGCGCAGCCTGCAACAAGCGGCTGCAAAGGACACAGGCTGGGCCATCAACCAGGCCGGGCCGCTGAGCTTCTTCGAGTCCGACCATGGGGACGGTCGCGCGCCGCAGCAGGGCGGCGCTGTCGCCTGGATCGACGAGCTGTTGCAGCGCGAAGGCATCCATGACGCCACCGGTGAACTCTGGCTGCATACCTACCCGCGCGTGCTGGGCTACACCTTCAAACCAGTGAGTTTCTGGTACTGCCACCGAGCGGCTGACGACCAGGGCGGCGCCCTGCGCGCCATCGTGGTGGAGGTGAACAACACGTTTGGCGAGCGCCACTGCTATGTGCTCGACGCGCCGCGCTACGGCGTGGAGCAGCGCGCCAGCAAGGTGTTCCACGTGTCACCCTTCAACCCGGTCGAGGGCCACTACCGCTTCCGCTTCATGCGCACCGTGCAAGGTGGGCAAGAGCGCAGCGTAGCCTGCATTGACTACTACAGCAGCGAACTGGCCGACAGCAGCAAGACCGCATTGCTGCAGACCAGCGTCAGCGGCACGCTGCAAGCCATCACGCCTGGCGTATTGCGCCGCGCGCTGTGGCGCTATCCGGCCATGACGCTGGGCGTGCTGCTGCACATCCACACGCAGGCCCTGCGCCTGTGGCTCAGAGGATTGCCCTTCTTTCGCAAGCCGCCACCACCCACCGCCTTTGTCTCGCGCTAGCCCTTAACCCAGGAAGCCAACCATGAACACAGCCACGACCACCCGACCCGGTCAGACCTTTCCCAAGGGCGCCCCTGCCGCTGCCCGCACTGCCTTGGGGCTGTTGCAAAACCTGCGCCACGGTGCGCTCACGCTGCACCTGCCTGATGGATCGCAGCGCCGTTTTGGCGAGCATCCGCAGCAGCACGCCATGCACAGCCCCCACCATCCCAGTGCCAGCATCACCCTGCACAACTGGAACGTGTTCGGCGCAGCGCTCAAGTCCGGCGACATCGGCTTTGCGGAAAGCTTTATTGCCGGCGACTGGACCACGCCCGATCTGACCGAACTGCTGAAAGTCTTTTCAGCGAACCGCCAGCAGGTCGACGCCATGATCTTCGGCACCTGGTTGGGGCGCCTGCTGTACCGCGTCAAGCACCTGTTGCAACACAACAGCCGCGCCAACAGCCGCAAGAACATCCACGCCCATTACGACCTGGGCAATGCCTTTTACGGGCTGTGGCTGGACGAAACCATGAACTACTCCAGCGCCTGGTTCGAGGGCGACCTGAGCCGCCCCCTGCCGCAGGCGCAAGACGCCAAGGTGAAGCGTGCCCTGGCAATGGCCGGGGTGAAGCCGGGCGAGCGTGTGCTCGAAATCGGCTGCGGCTGGGGCGCCCTGGCCGAGCAGGCCAGCGTCGGACTGGGCGCCAGTGTGGTGGGCGTGACCCTGAGCACCGAGCAACTCGACCATGCCAACGCGCGCCTGCAGCGTCTGGGTGTCAGCACCGGTGCCGGTGGGCAAGCCGACCTGCGTCTGCAGGACTACCGCGACATTCAGGATGCTCCGTTTGACGCCATCTGTTCCATCGAGATGGTGGAGGCGGTCGGGCGCGCCTACTGGCCTCAGTACTTCAAGACCGTTAGCCGACTGCTCAAACCAGGTGGCCGTGCCTGCGTGCAAAGCATCGTGATTGACGACGCCTTGTTCGACCGCTATGTGGACTCCACAGATTTCATTCAGCAGTACATCTTTCCGGGTGGTTGCCTGCCCTGCCCGCGTGAATTCCGCAGCCAGGCCAAGGCGGCCGGGCTGGAGGTGGTGGACGAGTTTGCCTTTGGTGCCGACTACGGCGAAACCCTGCGCCGCTGGCGCAAGCAGTTTCTGGCGCGCAAGGCCGAAGTGGCGGCGCTGGGCTTTGACGAACGCTTCATGCGTATCTGGGAGTTTTACCTGGCGTACTGCGAAGCCGCGTTTGACACCGGTGACATCAGCCTGGTGCAGTACACGCTGGTCAAACCGGCTGCGCAATTGCCATGAAACATTCAGCTGCCTGCGCGCTGTTGGCGGGCAGTGGCGGACTTTTTCTTCTGCAGTCACAAGCTGCCACGCTGCCACCCGAGTTGCAGGTGGAGCTGCCGGTGGCGCTGCTGTCGGGGCAGGCCAGCATGACGTTTTGGGGCTTCGAGGTCTATCAGGCGACCTTGTGGGTGGCGCCCGGCTTTGTCGATTCGGCTTACGAGCAAAGTGCTTTTGCGCTCGAGCTTGGCTACCGGCGCGACTTCAAAGGTGCTGACATTGCCGCACGTTCCATTGCTGAAATGCGTCGCCAGACGCCGCTGGAGGCAGAACTGCAGGCGCGCTGGGAAGCCCGGATGCGAGCGCTGTTCCCGGACGTGAAAGCGGGTGACCGCATTACCGGTGTGCATTTGCCCGGAACCGGCGCCCAGTTCTGGAGCAATGGCCGCCGGTTGGGGGAGATCCGCGACAGCACGTTTGCCAAACTCTTTTTCGGTATCTGGCTGGCGCCGCAAACCTCCGAGCCGCAACTGCGCCAGGCGCTGCTGGCCAAGGCCAGGCCAATGACGGGCGGCAGCACACCATGAGCGCTGCCGTGGCAGCGCCAGCATGGAGCGTGGGCGACGGTCTGCGCTACGGCATGATGGGATTCCCG
>JBAXFI010000258.1:0-3159 GCA_037139995.1 Comamonadaceae bacterium
GGGTCTGGTCCAGGCGGGTTTGCATCGCATCCAGTATGTCTTCATGCTCCCAGCGCGTCACCTTGCGTTGCGTGCTTGGCGTGCACTGCTGCTTGAGGCTGCAGTTCTTGCAATTGGAGCTCCAGTAGTTATGCAAAGTTGACCCCTTCTCTACATTGGTGAAGCGCCAGATCAAGCTCTCACCTGCAGGGCAGCGGTACGTGTTCGTCGGGGTGTCAAAGATGAAGTCAGCTTTGCCAAAGCGACCATCAGCAGATGCGCCAGAAGTGAGTGACTTTGCAACAATGGAATCGATGCCTGCCTCATGACAGGCTTGGATTTCGGAACCTTTGAAGTAGCCCCGGTCCGCGATGGCGGTCAGGTCTTTGGTCCCCATCTCACTGCGTGCCAGCTTGGCCATAGAAGACAACTGCTCTCGGTCAGAGCCGACGTTGGTCACAACGTGCGCGACGATCAGGTGGTGTTTGGCATCTACTGCGGTCTGGACGTTGTAGCCCACGATGCCGGTGCCCTGCGATTTCATGGCACGGGCATCCGGATCAGTCTGGGATATCTGCTTGTCTGGTGCAGCCTGCAGTTGAACTTCGATCTCTTTGAGCTTTTGCATTTGTGCCTTGAGCGCTGCAATGTTCCCTTGCAGTCGTTCAGTCTTGAGTGCTGCCACCTGTGGCTCATGCCTGTCAGCAGTATCCAGATCCTTGAGGTAGCGGTTGATGCTGTCCTCTATCGTCTTCATGCGGTACTGCAGCTTGGCAGCGGTGAAGTTGCGGTCATGGTTGTTAACGGCCTTGAATTTGCTGCCATCGATGGCCACGACCGCTTCCGTGAACATTCCAAGTTGCTGGCACATCAGGATAAATTGGCGCGAGACGCTGCGGATGGCCGCACCGTTGTCTTTACGGAAGTTGGCAATTGTTTTGAAGTCAGGTGTCAGGCGCCCCGTTAACCACATCAACTCCACATTGCGCTGGGCTTCCTTCTCCAGACGACGACTCGACTGGATGCGGTTGAGGTAGCCATAGATGTAAATCTTCAGCAGTGCCGCCGGGTGATAAGAGGGGCGTCCAGTCATCGCCGGATTGATGCCATCGAACTTCAGTGCAGCCAGATCAAGTTCATCTACAAATACATCAATGACACGCACCGGATTGTTCTCCGTGACGTAATCGTCGAGTTGTTCGGGGAGCAAGAGCGCTTGCGTACGATCAATACCTTCAATGAAACGTTTCATCCAGATTCCCCTGCATACAACGCGATCTTTCAATAACGTTTGAGGGTACGAACTGTTTACCGTTTGGGGCTAATATTGAAAATATTCCCGCAGCGTTTTGACACAGTCTCGGTCGATTACGGGTATCCCTCTGATCGAATTCGCGACCACACTGCAGTCGTAGGTCCACTGCAAGCAATGACCGGTATCTGGCGGTCAATTTGAACTTCTGTATTTCCGGATTTGCTGCGCTGCCGGCTCTCGATCGACTCGTATCCGCCGCCTCATAGGCCACGCTACGCCAATAGAAGGCAGGCGATGTGCCATCATCCGGGCATGGTAACTTCCGACACGCCTGCCGCCCCGCCATGACCAGCACACTCGATAGAGCACCAGCCAGATACACCCATCCCCTGGTGCTTTTACTGTTGATCATTCCATTTGGGGCAGCCAGCGGATTCTTGGGGGTCACCATCGTCTATCTGCTGGGCAAAGCCGGGGTAAATCCAGTGACCATCGCGGTACTCACGGGTTTGAGTTTTGTGCCGCATACGGTGAAATTTCTTTATGCACCGCTGGTCGATTTGACCTTGACCCGCAAACAATGGTTTGTGATTGCCAGCGTCACAAGCGCTTTGGGAATTGCGCTATTGGGTGTGATACCTGCCACCGAAGATGGCCTGCCCTGGCTCAGAGTGTTGGTGGTGGTAGGCAATTTCGCGACCGCATTGATGAGCATGTCGGTTGAAAGCCTGATGGCATACAACACCGCGCCAAGCCAGATGGGCCGCACAGCCGGCTGGTTTCAGGCAGGTAATTTGGGGGGCAGCGGTCTGGGTGGTGGATTGGCCTTGGTCCTTGCAGAAAACACGACCCACGCATGGCTTCCCGGGGTCGTATTGGCAATCGTCTGCTTGCTCACAGGGGTTGCCATACGGTTTACGACCGAGCCCGAACCGAACTTGCCCGAGCTTTCTGAAGGCCCTCCGGGTGCCGCTGCCCGACAAGAGTCATTGCGTCCTTGGCGCGCCATCCAGCGTGTTCTTCTCGACCTGTGGCTGGTCGCCCGGTCGCGCATGGGCTATCTCGGGCTGCTTATTTGTTTTCTGCCCATAGGCTCAGGTGCGGCGGGCAATCTGTTTCCACTGTTCGCCACCGAATGGGGCGCCAATGCCAATGATGTCGCAGCCACGAGCGGTGCGTTAAGCGGCTTGTTGTCGGCATTGGGTTGCATGATCGGAGGTCATTTTTGTGACCGAATGGACCGCAAGCTGGCCTATGCGGTGTTCGGCAGCCTCATGTCGATCTGCGCCGTGCTGATGGCGTGGGCTCCGCACAATTTGAATATGTACTATGTATTTGTGCTGTCCTACGGTTTCATCAGTGGACTGTGCTACGCCGCCTTTACCGCCGTTACGCTGGAAGCCATCGGCACCGGCGCTGTCGCCACCAAATACAGTATCTTTGCTTCACTTTCGAATACACCGATTGCCTACATGGGCATCTTGAACGGTTTTTTCTACGAGAAGTCGGGCAGCAATGCCGGTTTGTACTCTGATGCCATCATGGGCGTGGTGGGAGTGCTGGTGTTTCTTCTTGTTGCCCTTGTATCCAGGAGCCTGCACAACCGATACCTGCAGCGCCGTCAATCGAATTGAGGTGACTTGGCGGCGAGGAAAGCACTGCAGGTGAAATTCAATCCAGCGTGATGCCAGCCTTTTCAGCCAATGCAGCGTAGCGTGTCAATTCCTTGCGGAAGTACTGCGCGGCCGCTTCGGGCGTGGTCGGGCTGACGGTGTTGCCCTGTTTGGCCATCACTTCCTTCATCTCGGCGCTGTTGAAAGCGGTGATAAATGCGGTGTGAAAGCGCTTGATCTGGTCTGGCGGAAACCGGGCCGGTGCCAGCACGGCAAACCAGCCTTCCACCTCGTAGTCGGGCAGGCCCTGCT
>JBAXFI010000259.1:0-3123 GCA_037139995.1 Comamonadaceae bacterium
TGCCACGGCGAATGCCATTTCGCGCTGCCTGTATGACCGGGCCGGATTTCGCCCCAAGGACAGCAGCGATTCGATAGGACAGATGAATCCGCAAGCGGGCGATTCCATCGGCATGATCGGACTGTTCAGGCCCATCTTGGGACGCGTCTTGAAGAGCGGAGCGCGGCTGACGGTTGTCGAGTTGAAGGCGGATCTGGTGGGCGAGCATGAGGGCTACCGCGTCACACTCGATGCCGGGGAACTCGCCGCCTGCAGCAAGGTCATTTCGACCAGCACGCTGCTGCTCAATGACACACTCGATGACATGCTGGCCCGGTGTCGCCATGCCCGCTGGTTCGCCATGATAGGACCCAGTGCGGGCTGCCTGCCCGATGCGTTGTTCGCCCGCGGTGTGACGCTGCTCGGAGGCAACTGGATAAGAGATGGGCAGGGCTTTGTTGCAGCGCTGACCAGCGGTGCGCCGCACAGTGAATTCAGCAGCAAGTACGCTCTGACCTCGGACGGCTATCCGGGCTGGCGTGAACTGATCCGACGGGCAGTCGGCAACAAAGGAATATGAACGTGCATTGGGACGAACACCAGGAGCCACTGGGAACTGTGTTGACGCTGATTCATTCCAGACAGAGTACAACGTCGAGGTACCTCGGCGAGCCCGGGCCGGATCGCGCCCAGGTCGAGACCATTCTGGATGCGGCTGGCGCCGCGCCAGATCACCGCCGCTTGACGCCCTGGCGCCTGGTAATCGTTCCCATGCAGAAACGACACCTGCTGGCTGAAGCTTTTGCCGATGCGTTGAGCGAGCGTGACCCAGAGGCCACCGAGGCACAACGAAAAGAGGCTAGTGAAAAGGCTTACCGCGGCCCCTTGTTAGTGGCAGTTGTCGCTCGCCTGAGTCCAGAGTTGGGCAGCGTACCGGCGCCGGAGCGCCTGTTGTCTGCAGGATGTGCTCTGCAGAATATGCTGCTTGCCGCCCATGCGATGGGTTTTGGCGCCGGGCTGTTGACCGGAAAGTCGATCTATTCGGCGCGGCTCAAGCAGTTCTTCCAGCTTGGCGACACCGAGCAATTGCTGTGCTTTATGGCGGTGGGTGCGGTCCTGCGGGGAAAGCCCGCGACAACGCGGCCTGCGATGAACGATTACACAACGACGCTTTGACACCCGCCTTGGGACCGTTCCACCTGCTTAGCCCTTGACCGCCCTGCCCGCTTGCATTAGACGGCGTGATCCATTTCACGCAGAAAAGCCTCCAAAGTTTCGACATTCTCGACACTCAGGCAACGCACCTTGAGGTTCCGCTGCAGCGCCGTCATCTGGGTATAGGTCGTCAGCGAATGCCTGGGACCAATTTCAACAAAGGTATCCACGCCGTCATCCAGCATGGTATTGACACAGCCCTCCCACTGCACGGGCTTGTAAACATGCTCCTTGAGCAATTGTCGTATGTCATCGCTGCAAGTCAGGTATTGCGCCGTGACATTGCTGACAAGCTTTTTCTTCGCTTGCCCCATCGGGATGGTCTGCAACAGTTCATACAGCTGCTGCCCCGCACCTAGCAGCAAGCTCGTATGGAAGGGGCCGCTGACATTGAGAAACGTCGTTGCGCTCGCGCCCCGCAAGTTGGCCAATTCGGCCGCCCGCTCCACGGCCGTCGCATAACCAGCCACGATGATCTGTCGGGGGCAATTGAAGTTGGAACATTCAATCAAGCCCAGATCGCTCGCCTGCGTCACGATTTGCTCCACCGCGAGCCGGTCCAGCCCACTGATCCAACACATCTTGCCGACGCCCTGGGGCACCGCGTTTTGCATGAACATGCCGCGCCGCTGCACCAGCTTGACACTGTCTTCAAACTGCAAGACCCCGGCATAAACCAGGGCCGCATATTCGCCCAAACTGAATCCAGCCGTGACATGAGCGCAAAACCCATGGCTTTCGACCACTTTCAGCAGGGCGATCGTCGTCGTGTGGATGGTCGGCTGGGCGTTTTCAGTCTTGACAAGCTCAGACTCCGGACCGCTGCGGCAAAGTTGGAGGATGTCCATGCCCATGACTTCGTTGGCCTGCTCGAAGACAGCAGCCGCTTCGGCGTAGCGGTCGGCCAGATCCATCCCCATGCCGACATAGTGCGTGCCCTGTCCCGGAAATACAAAAGCGAACTTGCTCATGGCCTTCACTGTATTCGAAGTTCTGACCGACTTGGGAAGCAAAGCCAGCTTTTCACTGTGACGGGCAAGCTGCGCAGCCAGTGAGCGCGCGTCTGGCTCGAACAGCGGCACGCCGCAGATTGCCGCCGTCTCGAATACGGCGCCGATCGAACAGCCGGGTGGTGCAGTCTTGTAGGGTTCAGGCTTGCGCCGCGTCTGGCGCAACAATGCTGCGGTAGGCGTGCCAGCTGGCGTGCCCAACGACCGGCCCGGCCAGCAGCAAGCCGGCGAAATAGGGCACCATGCTCAGGGCCACCAACGTCGTGATGAGCGCACCCCAGAGCAGCATGACACCGGGGTTCTGTAGACAGGCGCGCACGCTCGTCAGGGCGGCGCTGACGGCGTCCACCTGACGGTCAAGAATCATCGGGATGGCGATCACGCTGGTGACAAAAATCAGGCTGGCAAAAACACCGCCCACCAGCGTAAAGGTGATCAGGAAGGCCAGGTTCTCCAGCGCCAGCAACTGGCTCAGCGTGAGCTGCCCGCCGGGCGGCAAATCAAAACTGACAGCAAACACCACCAGCGACGCACGACCCCAGAGCAGTTCCAGAACCAGCAGAACGCCAGCAAACAGGGCAATCGCAGCGCGCGCCGGGCGCCAGGCCTGAAGCGTGTCGGCCAAGGCCGCCACGCGACCTTGTTCGAGCTCCCGGCTGGCATGGTAGAGCCCAAGGCACAGGAACGGGCCCATCAGCAAGAAACCGGCGCTCAGCGCCAGGACGTAGGCCGGCGCCTCGGCAAACACCCACCACAGCGCGTGCCCCATCAGAAAAAAACACAAGCCGTAGAACAGGCCGGTCAGCGGCTGGCGCACCAAATCTTGCCAACCCTTGCGCAACCAGACAAACGGTGCATTCCAGGGTAGCGTCGCCAGCTTCAGTTCGAAGATCGACGCGCTGTCCGGCGCCCCGGGGTT
>JBAXFI010000260.1:0-3062 GCA_037139995.1 Comamonadaceae bacterium
CCCAGACGCGCCGCCAGCAGCCCACTCGGGCGCGTTCAACTGAGGAATCTAGGTTCAACGACGAGGCGCATCACATTCATGAATTTAAACGCGAGGGTGAAAGCACTGAGGTGGAATGGCAGAAAAGTCTGTCCAAAATCGCTGCCAACAAGGGTCGGCGCTTTGTGCAGATGGATTTTTCGGCCACGCCGTACAACGATGTGGGCGCGGGCACCACCAAACGAAAAATTTATTTCCCGCACATCATCACCGACTTTGACCTGAAAAGCGCCATGCGCGCTGGGCTGGTCAAGTCGCTGGTGCTGGATCGGCGTAAAGAAATTGGCGCATTGCCATTGGATTTCAAGGCTGAGCGCAATGAAGCTGGCCACCCTACCCTGGGCGAAGGCCAGCGGGTGATGCTTCGCGCCGGGCTGAAAAAGCTGCGCAAACTGGAGACTGACTTTGCCAGGCTTGACCCCTTGCGGCATCCCAAAATGCTGGTCGTATGCGAAGACACCACCGTGTCACCGCTGGTGGCGGCTTTCCTTCAAGACCAGGAGGGTCTGCGTAAGGATGAGGTGATGACCATTGACTCGGGCAAAAAGGCCGAGCTGGGCGAAAAAGACTGGGCACCCGTTCGCGAGCGCTTGTTCAGTGTTGATCACCATGCCAGCCCACGCGTGATCGTCAGTGTGCTGATGCTGCGCGAAGGTTTTGATGTGAACAACATCTGCGTCATTGTGCCCTTACGTTCGTCACAAGCTCAGATTTTGCTTGAGCAAACCATTGGCCGCGGGCTGCGCCTGATGTGGCGCGACGATGAATACACCGACATCAAACGTGAGAACCGTGAGCGCATCAATGCGGGCTGTGAGCCTGGCAGCTTGCTTGACGTGCTATCCATCGTAGAACACCCTGCGTTTCAGTCGTTTTACGATGATCTGATCAAAGAAGGGCTGGCAGGCGCTACCGATGACGACATGGACGACACCTCTGCCACCGGTGACGTGATCGCCGCAGATCTGCGCGAGGGGTATGTAGCTTTCGACTTTGGAATTCCGTTCATTTTGCAGGAGGTCGAAGAGGTGCGAGACCACCATGCGCTGGACTTGGCTGCTCTGCCCGCCTTTACCGCCATGACGCTTTCGCAACTCACCGGCCTGCTGGGCAAGGGGGACACGTTTATTTCGCAAGACTTGCAAAGTTCCACACTGTTTGGCGACTACCGTGTCGATGGCGCGGTGATGAATGTAGGCGGCTACAACGAGTATTTGAGCCGCCTGACCCGTCGTATCAGCCAGGCGTTGAGTGCAGATTTACCCGGCGGCAACCGTGTTGCATCGCATATAGCCAAACCCTATTTGCAGGTAAATACGGCAGAGCTGACCGGCTGGCTGGACGACTATATCTGGCTGCACCTGTTTGCGGCAAACTTCAACCCGATGGACGGCGAAAACTGGCGAGTGTTGCTGCTGCAACCAGTGGTCGATCACATCACAAAAGTGTTTGCCGTGGCGCTGCTGGATTCCGAGCAAAAGCACGTGACGGGTCAGACCGAAGTGCATTTGCGCATGCTGTCAGAGGTGCCCAAACTGATGATGCGCGAATCGAATTCGGCCCTGGTGTCCAAGTGCATTTATACCCGTCTTGCCTGGCCAGCACGCAATGGCGGACTGGAACGCGCCTTCATCCACTGGGCGCAGGCTGACACGCAGGTACTGGCGTTTTGCAAGATCAACGAAAACCGCCACACCTTTGCCCGCCTGCGCTACGTCAAGGACGATGGTTTGCCGGCGTTTTATTCACCAGATTTTCTAGCAGCCTGTCGGACTTAACAAAAAAATACACTGTACATGGGAAAATATCCCATTTTTGACCATCAATAGTCGTTTTTCGACTAAATCTTCGCCTTTTCCCCGTATTTTGCTTACTGAAGACGTAATACGGCCATACGCTTCAAATTCCAAGCCAAGCACACCATGTTCCATTCGTTATTGGCAGCTTCTAATCCGCGCATCGAAAACTGACGAAACCCCATGATAGATTTAATAATGCCGAAGACCGGTTCCACAGTCTGTTTGCGTAGGGCATAAATCTTCCTCCCGGCGATTGTGTTCAATTTATGCGCCATTTTTTGCACCGGTGTCGCACCTTCAGGTAAAGGAGGTGGTTCTGTGAACCGATCTATTGGGTTGGTGTGATGGTGCTCCCGGCTGGCCGCAATGTACGGATCTACACCTACTGCGAGACATGCATCGACGTTCGCCGCGCTGAAGAAGCCCGTATCGAGCAATATAGCTTCCGCTGGAGGCAGGCATTCTGGAGCTTTGGCAATGGCTTCCAGCATGGGGGTAACCTGTTGTTTGTCGTTGGGCGCTTGTGTGACAAAGGCTGCTGTCACCAGCATTGTTCCCGCCGCCACCACAGCTTGGGCGTTGTAGCATTGTTCAAAGCCACCGCCCGATACAGGCATGATGCGAGATTCTGCGTCGGTTAGGTTCACTTGGTCGTTAGGCCGGGGGCCCGCAATAGGTTCCTTGGGCATGCCAAACTTTATTTTTGGCACCTCCGTCACACCAGCCTGTGCTGCCTTGACCTGACGTTCTAATTCCTTTTTGGCTTCAGTAGCGGCGCGCTTGGCCGCCTTTTCTACATTGGCAGCTTCCCATAGTTTGCGCTGCGCTTGCTCCTCGGCTACTTTGGCCTCGTACTTCGCCATCTTCTCTTCGTAGTCTGCACGCTCATATGCATCTCGTTCTTTCGCACGACGTTCGATTTCAATCTTGGCAGTTGCAATTATGCTAAGTGCGTCCTTTCGCAAGTCAATTTCGTTTTGAACATTCAGTCCCATGGGTAGTTCTTGGTTATCGTGCTCGGCTTTCGCGGCTTCAGCGAGGAGTTGATCGATCTCCTTCTCTATTTGTGCCTCAAGTTTCAGTGCATGACCATAGGAGAATGCCGAGTGTTTGCTGGCGTTCGCGTGAATCTTGGTACCATCCCCCGCAACAGATCCCTTTTTTGTTAGGCCCATTTGGTGGGCGATACCCAGAACTTGCTTGAAAATGTTCTTGAACTGCCCC
>JBAXFI010000261.1:0-3061 GCA_037139995.1 Comamonadaceae bacterium
GCCCAGTTCTCGAACAGTTGCGAGGGCAGTTCCACATAGTCGCGCAGCACGTTGGTGCCGGCCAGACGCTCGTGCCTGACCTGCGACAAGAGACCATGCAGGCCATGGCCAAACTCGTGAAACAGGGTCTTGACGTCCTCAAAGCTCAGCAGCGTCGGGCTGGCCTTGGCAAAGTTGTTGTTATTGATGACGATGGGCAGGGTACCGCCCTGATGCCCGGACTGGCTGCGAAAGATGCTCATCCAGGCGCCGCTGCGTTTGGTCGGACGGGCGAAGTTGTCGCCCAGAAAGAGGCCGACTGCCGTGCCGTCGGCGCGCTGCACTTCCCAGGCGCGCACGTCCCGGTGGTACAGCGCCAGACCCTGCTGCTCGACAAATCGCAGGCCAAAGAGTCGCTCTGCGCAATCGAACATCGCCGCAATCATGTTGTCCAGCGTGAAATAGGGTTTGAGTTCGGCGTCGTCCAGGTCGAACTGCCGGGCTCTAACCTTTTCTGCCAGGTAGCGCCAGTCCCAGGCCTCAATCGGCGTCGGCTCACCCAGACTGCGGGCCATGGCGGTCAGCGTGATCCTGCCTTCTTCTGCCTTGGCTTTGGCTGGCTCCCAGGCCTGACCGAGCAGATTCAGCACCGCAGTGGTGCTGCCGGCCATGCGGTCCACCAGTTCGTAGTCGGCATAGTTGGCGTAGCCCAGCAGCTGTGCCTGTTCCTGGCGCAGGGCCATGATGCGTGCGGCAACCGGGCGGTTGTCGGTCGCACCTTCGTGCGCACCGCGCAGCGAGCGTTCGCGCCAGACGGTTTCGCGCAGATCGCGTCGCGCCGAGAAGCTCAGGAAAGGCTCCGTCAGCGATGGCGACAAGGTGACTGCATGGCTGTTCTCGCCCAGGCCGCGTTGCGCCGCTGCAGCGCGCGTGGCCTCGCGCATGAATTCGGGCAGGCCCGCCAGATCGGACTCGGTCTTGAGCTCCAGCAAAAAGCTGTTCTCGTCGGCCAGCACGTTCTGTGAGAATGTGGTGCACTGGGCAGCGAGTTCCTGCACCACCGCGCCGTAGCGCTGGCGCGCTTCGCCGCTCAGTTGGGCGCCAGCGCGCACAAAGTCCAGGTGCACGCGTTCCAGCAGCCGCAGGTCCTGCGGTGCCAGCGCCAGTTGCTGGCGTTGTCGGTACAGGCCGTCAACGCGCGCAAACAGGGCCGCGTGCATGTAGAGCGCGTTCTCGTGCGCCGCCAGGCGCGGCGCCATGGTGCGCTGAACTGCCTGCAAGGCCGGGCTGGTTTCGCTGTAGGTGAGGTTGCTGAACAGCAGCTCGATGCGGTTGTAGAGCCGACCACACTGATCCAGTGCTGCCATCGTGTTGGCGAAAGTAGGGCGCTCGGAATGGTTGGCGATGGCGTCGAGCTCGGCGCGCTGCGCAGCCATGGCGACCTCGAACGCGCCCTCGAAATACTCGGGCCTGACGCGATCAAACGGAGGCAGGCCGTAGGCGGTGAGCCAGTCGGCCAGCAGGGGATTGTCCAGGGTTTGGGTGGTGGAGTCGGGTACGTTCATGAATTGATTGTGACCCAACTCCCGCCAGCGCGCTCGGCGCTGGAATCTACTTCACTTCGGTGATGAACTGCTCACGCGGACGGCGCACCTTTTTCAGGTTCACCAGCCAGTCCTTGTCTTCTTCGCGGTAGCCCAGCGGCACGATGGCGACACTTCGCAGGCCGCGTGCGCCGAGGTTCAGGATGGCATCCAGCGCCTTCGGATCAAAGCCTTCCATCGGTGTGGCGTCCACTTCTTCATAAGCGGCGGCAATCAGGGCGGCGCCCAGGCCGATGTAGGCCTGGCGTGCCGCGTGTTCAAAGTTGGTCTGGGCGTCGCGCGCCGGGTAGCTGCCCAGCAGCATCTTGCGGTAGTTTTCCCAGCCTTCATTGGTGCCGCCACGCTCGGCATTGGTCAGGTCGAACATGTGGTTGATGCGCTCGGCCGTGTAAGTGTCCCAGGCGGCAAAGACCAGCAGGTGTGAACAGTCGGTGACCTGCCCCTGACCCCAGGCCTTGGGTTTGATCTGCTCCCGAACCTCCTTGTTGGTGACCACAATGATCTCGTAGGGCTGCAGGCCGCTCGACGTTGGCGCCAGTCGTGCCGCTTCCAGAATGCGGTCCACTTTTTCCTGTGGCACGGCCTTGGCTGGGTTCATTTTCTTGGTGGCGTAGCGCCATTGGAGCTTTTGGAGCAAATCAGACATGCGTGTTTCCTGAAGGGTTGAAAAATTGCTGCCATCGCTTGGATGGCAGGTGCTTCGACAGCTTGGGGCGAGCCTTGCATTTCACAAGGGCAGGCGCCCAAGGCTCACTACTTGAAGCTGGCGTAGTACTGCGCCACGGCCGGTGTCTGGGCAATGCGCTGCATATGGGCGTTCAGTGCCGGGGCAACTTTCTCGACCAGATCGGTCGGTACATGGTCAAGGCGGCCGGAGTTGAGACCGCGCACGTCCACAAACACCTTCAGGTCGGCCACCGTGAGACGCTTGTCGGCAAAGTATTCGCCACCGTTCGCCAGCAGTTGCTTCTGCAGCCATCCGAGGTACACGGGCATGTGGCCGTTGACCAGCGCCACGCGCGCCGCCTTTTGCTCGTCGCCCTTCATGCTGAAGCTGGGGCCCAGTTTGACGCCGGCTTCTTCCACCACATACGCTACCTCGTCGCACAGCAAGGCCTGGCAGGGGTCCGTTGGGTAGAGGCCGGCCAGCTTGCCCGCATAGCGCAGGATGGCGTCGCTCTGCGTGACCTGTACGCCGTCCACGTGCAGCACCGGTACCTGGCCAAAGGGCACCGACTTGCGCACCTCGGCAAATTCGGGGAAGCCAAAGCGGTGGTCTTCAAACGCAATGCCACCAACGGCCAGTGCCAAGCGGATGGGTTCGGCGCGGCCACCGTGAAAGTCGAAATAGGAGAGTTTGAGTTGGGGCATGGTATTTACCTGAAGTTGTGGCACGGCAGACCCGCGCCGGAAGGGTTGCGGATTCTATGCGGGCAGCGGGTTTGGGGCTCCTAGTCCGCGCTGCCGAAGAGGTCATT